>CALWXR010000056.1 GCA_944385535.1 uncultured Oscillospiraceae bacterium | reverse complement strand
TCACTACCGATGATGCAAGAACCAAGCTGAAGCATCTATACCCCATTATAAAGATTTAGAATTTACAGAGTACTAATCCCATGTATTCTGAATAGCCCCAGCCCCCTGCTACAAAACCCAAGTTCCGCGGCAGGGGGCTGGCATGCTGTTTATCCATTTTCTTCCAGGTATGCCCGGATCCGATTCAGGAAGGCTTCCCCATACCAGGCGGCCTTTAATTCACCCACGCCGGAAACCTTTTTAAACTGGGACAAGGTGGCGGGCTTTTTCCTGGCCATATCGGTCAGGGTCGCATTGGAAAAAACCACATAAGCGGGAACGCCGGCCTCTTTCGCAAGCTCCATGCGCAGTTGCTTCAGCACGTCAAACAGGTCTGCATCTTCTCCGGTCATTTTGGTGATCTGCGGAACAGGAAGCACTTCCTCCGGCTCCTTTTCCACCAGCATATTTACCTGTTTTCCCTGATACAGCACCTGAGCCGCTGTTTCGGATAGACTTATGGACTGATGCTCCGGGTCCGTCTGGGTATAGCCATCTGCCTCCAGCTGATCCAGGATGGCATGGATCTGGCTTCTGGATCTGTCCTTCATCAGGCCATAGGTGGTAAGGCTGTCCAACCCCAGGCTGAGTACCCGCTTGTTTTTGCTTCCCCGGAGTACATTTCCCACCAGAGCGCCGCCCACATAATAGCCCAGTTTGCCGTAGATTCGTCTGATACAGGACAGCACCATCTGGGCTTCCCGGGTGATATCCACGGTTTCAAATTCCCCTTTGCAGGTGCCGCAGTTTCCGCATACTTCCGGATGCTTCTGACCAAAGTATTCCAAGATATATCCCCGGAGACAGGTCTGGGTCTTGCAGTAGCCGATCATGGCATCCAAGCGCTTGATATCCTGCCTGCGTACCTGCTCCCGCTGGGCCTCGTCCATCTCTTCGTTTTCCGAACCGTTTTCGATGAGATATCGGGCAGTATGCACATCTCCCGGGCTGTAAAGCAGAATGCACGAAGCCTCAGCGCCATCCCTGCCGGCGCGGCCGGCCTCCTGATAATAGGCTTCAATGCTTTTGGGCATGTTGTAGTGAATTACAAAACTCACATTGGATTTGTCGATCCCCATTCCGAAAGCGTTTGTGGCAACCATAATGGTTTTTCGATCGTACAAAAAATCCTCCTGATTGGCGCTTCGTTCCGCTTCCTCCAGGCCGGCGTGATAACGGGTTGCGGAATAACCGTGGTTATTCAGAATTTCACATACCGACTCAACTTTTTTTCTTGTGGAACAGTAAACGATTCCGCTTTTTCCCTTCTGCCGGGCAATCAGACGCAGCAGCTCCTGATCCTTCCCTTCCGGCTGAAGAACCTCAAAATACAGATTCGGCCGGTCAAAGCCTGTCAAAGTCCGCACCGGATCCTTCAGCTTCAAAATGCGCTCCACATCCTGGCGAACCTGCTTAGTGGCCGTAGCGGTAAACGCGCCTACCACCGGCCGCTGAGGCAGATCCTCAATAAACTGGACAATCCGTAAGTAACTGGGACGAAAATCCTGCCCCCACTGGGAAATGCAGTGGGCCTCATCCACAGCGATAAACGCTATGTTCAGACGCTTGACAAGATTTCCGAATCCGGCATAGTCCAGACGCTCAGGCGCCACGTATACGATTTTATACTGACCCGCAAGGAGATTTCGGTATACGGTCTGGATTTGGGGGCCTGTAAGGGTGCTGTTAATATAGGCGGCGGGAACGCCGGCGGCCTTCAACGCCAGCACCTGATCCCGCATCAGAGAGATCAGCGGCGAGATCACCAGAGTAAGTCCCGGCAGCATCAGCGCCGGGACTTGATAGCAAATGCTTTTTCCTCCGCCGGTGGGCATAATGCCAAACACATCCCGGCCCGAAAGAACGCCGTCGATCAGGGCCTCCTGCCCCGGCCGGAACGCAGTGTACCCGAATATCTGCTGTAAAATCCTGTGTTTATCCATATCATCACCAAATAGTTGGATATTCTCCCGGTTTATTGTCAGAAGGACGGCTGAAGCTGGGATATTCGGTAAGCCAGTTCAAAGGCCAGCAGTCCGATTTTTTCCTTATCCGCCAACCGGGCGGTGCCGGACAGAGATCTGGGATCCCACTGGGAATGATCCAGGTTATCCCCGGCATAGAGGAATTGGAAAAACTCTACCCCGCGAAAATCGCACATTGCCTGCATAGCGGCGCACTCCATTTCCACACAGATGGCCCCCATGCGCTTTCGATCCTCCACCTTCCGCCTTGTCTCCCGATAAAAGGCGTCCGTCGTCCAGGTAGTTCCCTTGATATATGGGTAGCCGAATTCCTTCAGCACCGATACCAGGATATCCACGTATTGATTGTTTACATCTATGTAGTCACCGGCTGGGGCATAGTGATAGCTGGTGCCCTCATCCCGAATTGCCCGGGTGGGAATGATGATGTCGCAGTCTTGAATACCGCGATCCAAAACGCCGCAGTTCCCCAGCAGGATGATCCGCTTTGCGCCCATAGGGATCACGTCCTCAAAACTGCCTACACAGGCCGGGGCGCCAAGTCTGGCTTTGTAAAACCCAAAGCGTTTTCCTTTATAGCAGACTTCGTATACAGGCCAGATCCCGTCCACATCCTTGGTTCGGGCAATTTCTCTTCCCCCGAGAAAACTCAGCAGAGATTGAAACAGATGATGGGAAAACACAGAAACAATGGTTTCCGGATAGTCCGCAACCGGATAATGAACCATATCCGGATCGATCACCGCCCTTTTTTCCGGATCAAATTCCGTTAATAGCATGATAACGCCCCTCCTTGCCTGTCAATTGCTTCTTCAAAGGAGTCCCCCTGATTTGACTGAGAATTTCCTGTTTGGCCAAAATTTGATGTAAATGGTCGCGCCAGCCATACCAGAGAAAGATACCACTGTCCCTCGTCATATGGTTTGTCTTTATCAAAAAATAGAAGAAAAATCGGCAAACGTCAAAACGTTTGCCGATCTTTGGTGGGCGAGGCGGGACTTGAACCCGCACGTCCGCAGTGAACACTAGAACCTGAATCTAGCGAGTCTACCAATTCCACCACTCGCCCATATATGCTGCCGTCTCCTAACGACTTGCTTATATTAGCACAAGCATGCAGATTTGTCAACAGAAAAAATTACGATTCGGCAAAATTCTTTTGAAGAATATCTTTCCGCAGCACAAATCGAACAGATCCATACTTTTCTATTTTGCGCTGGATGGCATAGCCCTGTTTCAGCACATTGTCCAAGCTGAACCGATTGTCCGGATGCACCGTGCACAAAAGGATCCGATCCCCCATTTGGGCAATCTCATGCTCCGCTGCTTCCAGAAGCCGCTTTTGCAGTCCCTGCCCCCGGTAATCCGGGCGGACGGCGGCGGAATCCATATTGATCACCCGGGGCAAATCTGCTTCATCCAGCCCTAAGTCATAGCCATAGTTATATTCCTCCAGGCCGGGAATCAGGATGTCCAGGGCGGCCGCAAGCCTGTTTCCGTCCACGGCCAGCCACAGCTGCATCGTACCGTTATCCATCAGTTCCCGGATCTCCTGGGGAGAATCCAGAAAAAACCACTCCGGATGCTCCATACCGTTGCGAACGTCGTATAAAAGCTCAATAAACTGCTCAGTATCTTCTCGATTTCCCTTTCGAATCTCCATGCCCTTACTCCCCTTCCTGGGGCGCAAGCATCAGATAGCTGCTGACACAGTATAATGTCTGTCCATTGTACTCCACCCGGGACCAGCCAAGATCCTCATTGATGCCGGTTCTGGTCACCACTTCACCGTTTTCCAGCTGGGCTATCACGGTTGCCCCCTCATGTTCCACACTGGGCAGCAGGCGCAGATTGACCACGTCCTTTGCTGTTACTTGCTCATTGACCGCCTGAAACGGCGTCTTGATCCCGTCGTCATCCTCTTCCTCAGGCGCTGCGGTAGCGGAAGGCGTATAGTCCAAATCCGTAGTCAGATAACTGGTTACCGCATAATAGGTATTCCCCTCAAAGACCACCTTGGACCAGCCGCTGCTGCTTACCGCGATGCGGGTGGCCACCTCCCCGTTTTTCAAGGTGTACAGCACCTGGCTGTCTGTATCCTGGCTGGGAATGCTTCTCAGATTGGTTTCCACCTTGGCAGTGACGCTTTCATTCACCTCAGTAAAATCCATCAGCGCTTCCACATCCGGCCCAACCTCTTCGGGGATGGTATCGTCCTTGGCCGGTTCTGTGCCATCATAGCCAAAATAGGCTACATTCAGATCCACAGGCTGGGTGATTCCGGGAACGGCGCCTTCCATGGTATACTGCCACATTTGGTGCTCTCCCGTGTAGCTGGAAGAATGGACATAGGGATTCACATTTTCGGAATACTGGGCCACCCAGATTTTGTAATCCTCTTCGATCCGGGAGGTTTCCCAATGGGTATCGTTCAAAAGGGCGTTTTTCGAGGCGTAGAACATGCCCTCATAGCCCAATTCTTCGATCCGCTCCAAAAAAGCCAGGGCAACGGCTGTCCGTTCTTCCTTTGTCATGCCATATTGGCGGCTGTCATTGTCGGTATAGCCCTCGCAGTCGTAGACCACCGGATAGGTAATGGGGTACTGCGCGATGAAATCCGCGACCCACTCCGCCTCCTCCACCGCTTCCTCTTCGCTGATGGCAGTGGAAAAGAAATATACACCCAGCTTGACCCCGTGTTCAGCGGCTTCCTGAAGATTGTACTGCCCGTTGGAGTCCGCCTCGATGACGCCATCCGTCATGCTTCGATAGCCGATACGAACCATGGCAAAATCCACGCCATACTCGGCCGTTTGTTCCCAATCGATGGTTCCCTGATATTTGGCTACGTCAATGCCGTAGGTAGTCTCATCTGTTTCCTTTGTAACTCTGGAGGGCTTACCGCAGCCGCTCAGCAAAACTGAGGACAGTATCAAACACATGGCGCAAGCGGCGATTCTGCCTATGGTCAATTTTTTCTTCATTATGGCCCAACCCTTATCTTTCTGTTCGGATTTTGGGATTAGAATACCACAAAAGCGAAAAAAAGTCTACACCCTGCCCAATGTTTCCGGAGGATTTCTTCAGAATTCCAATTCCAGTCTGAGAAAAACCTTGATTTTTTTTCCTTTCCCTGATATAATGACTAAAGCCCTGGAGATGTACCCAAGTGGCTGAAGGGTGCGGATTCGAAATCCGCTAGGCGCCGCAAGGCGTGCGGGGGTTCAAATCCCTCCATCTCCGCCACCAGGCAGGGCCTGGAGCCAATGGGCTCCGGGCCTTTTCCTGTATCTCAGACTTCTGCCCGATAACGAAGGCTGCATCTATACTGTTCAAAAAGTCAGCTCTTCGGAGCTGGCTTTTTCAGTGCGGTCAATCCCGTTGGGATTTGTGAAATACCGCTTCGATAATAACTTCGTACTTTGACAGCAACCCATAGCAGAATCGTCCATGGATTCACGAAAGATCAATACCAACAGGAGGCATTGCCATGAAACCCAGAATCCTACTGGCCGCGAAATCCAATCCTCAAAACTATATGGACGCGGTTGTAAGCTGCGGCGGTGAAGCCATATGGGAATATCCGCCGAAGATGGATACAGACTGTGACGGCCTGATCCTCTGCGGCGGCGGGGATATACATCCCAAGTACTTCCACGAGGAAATAGACGGTTCCAATGACATAGACCCGGAAAGAGACGCGTTGGAATTTGCCCTGACGAGGGCATTTGCGGAAGCAGGAAAGCCCATCCTGGGCATCTGCCGGGGCCACCAGGTCATCAACGTTTATTTTGGAGGAAGCCTGCATCAGGATCTTTCTAACGCCCGTGCGCACACCTCCTTTGCCGGGCATGATCTCGTCCATCCGGTTCGGGCAGCCAAGGGAAGCATTGCCCAACAGCTGTACGGCGACTGCTTTAGCGTGAACAGTCATCATCACCAGGGACTGAACAGGTTAGGCCAGGGCCTTATCCCCTCCATATGGTCACTGGACGGCACTGTTGTGGAAGGGATCGAGCATACCACACTGCCAATCCTGGGCATACAGTGGCATCCTGAGCGCATGTGTTTCTCCAAAGCCAGAAGCGACACAGCAGACGGTTCCAGGATCTTCCAGTACTTCTTGAACCTGTGCAAGTAAGTCCACTGTGTTTTCGTTGACAAATGTCTCTCGAGCGTTTACAATGTACATACTTTTATCTCAACGAGGTGACCACATATGGATTCCAAGCTCCATCCCGAAACCTTATGCATTCAGGCCGGCTATACTCCCGGAAACGGCGAGCCCCGGCAGATCCCCATTATTCAAAGTACCACCTTCAAATATGATACCTCTGAAGATATGGGCAAGCTTTTTGACCTGGAAGCGGAAGGCTACTTCTACTCCCGGCTGCAAAATCCCACCTGCGATATGGTAGCCGCCAAGATCGCCGCCCTGGAGGGGGGTACCGCCGCCATGCTTACCGGCTCCGGTCAGGCTGCCAACTTCATGACCATTTTTAATATTGCCGGCTGCGGCGACCACATTGTGGCCAGTTCCGCCATTTACGGCGGCAGCTTCAATCTGTTCTCCGTAACCATGAAACGCATGGGGCTGGAAACCACCTTTGTGGATCCGGACTGCACGGAAGAAGAACTGAACGCCGCCTTTCGCCCCAATACGAAAGCTCTGTTCGGCGAGACCATTGCAAACCCGGCTTTGACCGTGCTGGATATTGAGAAGTTTGCCAAGGCTGCCCACGCCCATGGGGTTCCCCTGATCGTGGATAACACCTTTGCCACCCCCGTCAACTGCCGCCCCATAGAATGGGGGGCGGACATCGTCACCCATTCCACCACCAAGTACATGGACGGCCATGCCTCCGCGGTAGGCGGCGCCATTGTGGACAGCGGTAAATTTGACTGGACCAAGTACCCAGACAAATTCCCCGGCCTGTGCACCCCCGATGAAAGCTATCACGGCGTCACCTATACCCAGCGATTTGGACTGGCCGGGGCCTTTATTACCAAGTGCACCGCCCAACTCATGCGGGACTTAGGGTGCATCCAGTCCCCCCAAAGCGCCTTTATTCTGAACCTGGGTCTGGAAAGCCTGCCCTTCCGCATGAAGCAGCACTGCTCCAATGCTCAGCAGATCGCGGAGTTCTTAAGCGGTCATGAGAAGGTCAAGTGGGTCAAGTATGCCGGGCTGCCCGGAGACAAATACTACGACCTGGCTCAGAAATACATGCCCAACGGCACCTGCGGCGTGATTTCCTTCGGCCTCTACGGCGGAAGAAAAGCCGCCGAAGAATTCATGAAACACCTGCGTCTTGGCTCCATCGAGACCCACGTGGCCGATTCCCGGACCTGCTGCCTCCATCCCGCCTCTTCCACCCACCGGCAGATGACCGACGAGGAACTGGATGCCGCCGGCGTTGGCGCGGATCTGATCCGCTTAAGCTGCGGTTTGGAAAACGCCCAGGACCTGATCGCCGATATTGCCCAGGCTTTAGAGAATATATAACCGCCAGGAGGATACAGCATGCCCATTCAAATCCCCAACGATCTGCCTGCGTCGGGCATTCTGCAGCAGGAAAACATTTTCGTTATGACCCAAACCCGGGCCGAGACCCAGCAGATCCGTCCCTTGGAAATCGTACTGCTGAATCTGATGCCCACCAAAATTGTTACAGAGACACAGCTCAGCCGCCTGCTGGGTAATACGCCCCTTCAGGTTCATCTGGAACTGATGATGATCTCCTCCCACCAGTCAAAAAACACCTCCCAGGAGCATCTGCTCACCTTTTACAAAACCTTTGACGAGCTGAAGCACCGGAAGTTTGACGGTATGGTGATCACCGGCGCCCCTGTGGAGCAAATGCCTTTTGAAGATGTGGACTACTGGCCGGAGCTTTGCCGGATCATGGAGTGGAGCAAGACCCATGTTCATTCCACCTTCCATATCTGCTGGGGCGCTCAAGCGGGACTGTACTATCATTACGGCATCCACAAGGTACAGCTTCCGGAAAAGCTGTTTGGCGTCTACCCGCACCGGGCGGATTACAAGCGGGCCATTCTGCTTCGGGGATTTGATGATGAATTTTGGGTTCCTCATTCCCGGCACACCACCGTTGACCGGGCGGATATTGAACAGGTACCGGGTCTGAAGATTCTGGCTTCCTCCGAAGAAGCCGGCGTCTACTGCGTGATGAATAAGGAAGGTCGTCAAATCTTTGTCACCGGTCATTCAGAGTATGACGCGGACACTCTGGAGCGGGAATACTTGCGAGATAAACACCGAGGGCTTCCCATCCATGTTCCGGTAAACTACTATCCCAATGACGACGATACCCAAGCTCCCATCGTACGTTGGCGGGGTCATGCCCATCTGCTGTTTTCCAACTGGTTGAATTACTTTGTCTACCAGACCACGCCCTATGATATTATGGCGGTGGGTCAAGAGTCCACTCCCCGGTGAGAACACAGAAATTTTACATGTTTCCCGTCCTTCCGGATTGAATCGGAAGGACGGAACTTGTATAATGATGTTTGCGGGACAAATCTTGTTCTGCCTTCCAAAAATCAGTTGAATTTAGCTTATCTTCTGCAATTCCCGCTGATTCAGCCACTATAACAAAAGAAAATGAAAATTTTAAAAATGAGGTCAATCATGTATAAAGCAATTTTTTTCGACTTGGACGGTACGTTGCTTCCCATGGATCAGGAGCTTTTCGTAAAAAGCTATATGGGAAAGCTGGCAAAGAAGATGGCCGGGCACGGCTATGATCCGGATGCGTTGCTCAAAGGGATCTGGGCGGGAACCAAGGCTATGATATTAAACGACGGCGCCCAAGTCAACGAAGCGGCGTTCTGGAAGGTGTGCAATTCCCTTCTGGGCAGGGATGTGAAAAAAGACGAAGGACTGTTTCTGGAATTCTATCAGAATGATTTTCAGCAGGTCAAGGATGACTGCGGCTTTGATCCCCGGGCTGCCCAGGCCATCCGGCAGATCAAAGAAATGGGGTATCTTGTGGTACTGGCCACCAATCCTCTTTTCCCGGCCATCGCCACCCAAAGCCGTGCCCGCTGGGCAGGACTGGATCTGGAGGACTTCCAGCTGATTACCACTTATGAAAATTCCCACTATTGTAAACCAAATCCGGATTATTACCGGGAGATTTTGGAAAAGCTAAAGCTGAAGCCGGAAGAATGCGTTATGGTAGGCAATGATGTCAGCGAGGACATGGTGGCGGCTACCCTGGGTATGCAAGTATTCCTGCTGACCGACTGTATCATCAATCGGGAGAACAAGGATCTTTCCCTGTATCCCCATGGCAGCTTTCCGGAACTGCTGGACTTTGTCCGGAACCTCTGATATGATTTTTTTGCTGATTGTCTGTACGCTCCTTGCTGTAATATTCGCCGGAGGATACTATGCCTATCATACAGCATTTTTCTCATCCGGACGGGCAAGGGATGACCGGCACTCTGACCGGGACAATGGCTCCCTTGGCTCTGAAGTCGGCCAATGGATCCGCCAACTGCGGGACCGTCCCTGCGAGCCCGTTTCCATTCGGTCCTTTGACGGATTGGAGCTGTTTGGCCGCTACTACCCTCTTCACGACGGAGCTCCTTTGTTCATCGGATTTCACGGATACCACTCTTCCAGTTTTGTTGATTTTTCCGGCGGAAGCCAGCTTATTGATCAGTTGGGCTGCAATCTGCTTCTGGTGGATCAGAGGGCACATGGGAAAAGCGGCGGGCATACCATCACCTTTGGGATCAAGGAACGATGGGATGTGGTGGAATGGGTGCACTATGCTTTGGAGCGCTTCGGCCCGGAGACAAAAATCATTCTGATGGGCGTATCCATGGGCGCCGCAACGGTGCTTATGGCTTCTGATCTGGATCTGCCGGACAATGTCCGCGGCATCATTGCCGACTGTCCCTATTCCTCCCCCAAAGCCATTATCCGCAAGGTGGCAAAGCAAAGGGGCATTCCTGACGGTTTGGCTTGGCCATTTGTAAAAATCGGAGCAAAGGTTTACGGCGGATTTGATATTGATGAAACTGATGCTGCCCGGGCGGTGAAGGCGGCCCAAACTCCCATTCTCATTCTGCACGGAGAAGCGGACGGATTTGTTCCCTGTGAGATGAGCGATCTCACCGCTGAAAACCCGGCCCGCGTCACCCGCCATACCTTCCCCAACGCTGACCATGGTTTAAGCTTTCTAACAGACAGCAATCGCTATCGCCAGCTTGTCACAGAGTTTGTCTGTAATGTTTTATTGGAGCGCAACAAACATTCTGAAAATCGCTGATCCCGCCTGCCCACCCGGCATGGGGATCTGCGTTTTTCCTCATGAAAAATACCTTGTAAAAATGATCCGAAAGAACATTATCCGCTCTTCTGATTTCACTTCTTCCTCTTGATTTTAGTTGGAAAAATGAATACAATAGATGCTATCCTGATTATTTATGATAAAGGTGACTGACTATGAACAAAATCTTCCTTCCTCAAGGCTATCACCCCGCCCTGGACGCATATGATACCCAACGGGCCATTGCCTACATCAAAGAGACCTTTCAGCATGAGCTTTCCAAGGCCCTGAACCTGAAGCGGGTCTCCGCTCCCCTGTTTGTTACGGAAAACTCCGGTTTGAACGATAATCTGAACGGCTACGAACGGCCGGTCTCCTTTGACGTCCCCGCTGTAGGCGCGGATGCCCAGGTCGTTCACTCACTGGCAAAATGGAAGCGATTGGCTTTAAAGCGGTATCATTTTACCGTAGGAAACGGCCTGTATACCGATATGAACGCCATTCGCCGGGACGAAGAGCTGGACAACATCCACTCCGTTTACGTAGACCAATGGGACTGGGAGAAGGTTATCACCCGTGAGAACCGGAATTTGGAATATCTGAAGCTGATCGTCCGGGCGATTGTGCGGGCGATCTGCAACACCAACGATGATCTTCATGTCCGCTTTCCTCAGCTGCGGGTGGATCTGAGCCGGGAGGTTGCCTTCATCACCTCCCAGGAGCTGGAGGACGCCTATCCCGAACTGACCACCGCCTCCCAGCGGGAAAATGCCTTTGTCCGGGAACATAGAACTGCCTGCATTATGCAGATCGGCGGAAAACTCCGCTCCGGCAAGCCCCATGACGGTCGCGCGCCGGACTATGACGATTGGGATTTGAACTGTGATATTTTCTTCTGGGACGATGTTCTGAACCGGGCTTTGGAAGTCTCCTCTATGGGCATCCGGGTGGATGCTCAATCCCTGGATCGTCAGCTGACGCTTGCCGGATGCGAAGAGCGCCGGGAATTGCCCTTCCATCAAATGCTGCTCCATGACCAGCTTCCGCTTACCATTGGCGGCGGCATCGGTCAGTCCAGACTTGCCATGCTGATGATGGGCTGCGCCCATATCGGCGAGGTTCAGTCCAGCATCTGGGATCATGAGACCGTAGAAGCCTGCGAAAAGGCCGGGATTCCTTTGCTGTAAAGATAAATTGCAGGAAGCCAGTTCGCTTCCTGCAATTTTGTTTAATAGTAAAAATACTTATAGAAGGTGGGGTAATTCCTTAAAAACTGCTGCAAGTTTATGCGGCTGTAGGTTCCCGGATCGTGAATGGTAAAACCGGAAGCAGTGAGCGTACTTCCCCCGGTAAAGCCCGTGATCACCACCCAATGCTGCGCCCCATTGCCATTGCGGGCGCCGAATAATACCGGCTTCCCCTGCTTCAGCAGCTGATAAACCCTGCTTAAGTAACCGGATTCACTGGTCACTGCCTGGTAGTGGCTGGGCCAGTACAGGTTTCCGGAAGCCGTATAGGTCAGCTTCTGGGACATAGCGTCGGGATAGATCAAGCTGCCTGAGCGATAGGACTCCATCATGGCTACCGCCGTAGTGGCACATCCAATTTTGGCAAAGGTCTTGCCGGATTCCCCCACAGTCAGCTGCGCCCACCGGCTGTCTGTCTGCTTAAAGCTGGGTACATCCAGGGATACAGCGGAATAGTATCCGGAAAGATACCGGGCGCTGACATAGCCTGTCTTTATCCCATGGTACAGCACCCGGCTCCAACCGTTGTTGGTGGATAGCAGCAGCACCGTCTCCCCTTTTGAAAGCTGGGCGGCTTTGGAATAGGAGGTTCCCGGCCCGCTGCGAACATTGAGGGTGCCGGAGGAAATGGCTGCCTGTACCGGAGTCCCCTGAACTACGGTTATGAAGTCGGCGTGACAGTATCCGTATTTTCCTTTGGCATATTCCACCTTCCACCAGGAGCCGGATTGGGAGATCAAAGTAATGTAACTTCCCTTTTTCAGCGATGCAACTGCAGCGGAACCGGAGGTCGGCTGGCTTCTGACGTTGAGACTGCCGCTGAATGTGGTGACGGCGCCTGCCTTTGACCCTTCCGTTGCCGCCCGGGCCTGTGGAGCCAGTAAAAGCAATCCTGTCAATACAAGCGCGGTAAGGATCCAGCTTCGAATACGTAACATGAAGATCACCTCTTTGTTTTTTATCTGCATATATGCATCGCTATTTTATCATGGAAGGTCTCATATGTGAATAGGCCAAATGTTGGAAGAACCTCCACATTACGCTTCTAATGAGCCAGAAAAGCCTCCATTCCGTTGGGAATTCGCCGGAATGGAGGCCGTATTATTTAATGTAATCAGTCCAGATAGCTGCCTACCGGGCTTGCGTTGTACTGCTTGATCACCTTCAGAATGATGGAACCGTCAGGCTGCTCCACTTCCTCCAGGATTTTATATTGGGTACCGTTACGATCCATAGATTTTTTGTACTGCTCTACCTCCTGCTTGACCAGGGTAAGGGCATAATCATGTACCACGTTTTCCTTCAGCATAAAGTGCAGTGTCTGGCAAACACAGGCTGCTTTTACTCGTTTCATATCATATCCTTCTAACATAAAAACGACAAATTTTCATGGATATTTTCAGCATCTGTCGTTCCTTTTCTTATATTATAAAACTTTTTCCCAAATTTTTCAAAAGCCATTTTCGCCAAAAATGATAAGCGGATATGATGTGCATTTTGCCGGGATTTCAGGAGGTTTTGTACAGATCATTTATTCGCCGGAATAAAAGGGCGCGTATTTTGCGGCCAAACGAACCGCTTCGATCATACTTACAGGGCTGGCGATCCCCTGCCCGGCAATATCAAAAGCAGTTCCATGATCCACAGAGGTACGCAAAATGGGCATTCCGGCGGTGATGGAAATGGTTCGCTCAAAGTCCAGCGTCTTGGCGGCAATATGGCCCTGATCGTGGTACAAGCTCAGGACGCTGTTATACCTGCCCTGCAACGCCTGATGGAATACGGAGTCCGCTCCGATGGGGCCTTCTACCGGATACCCCATTTCCTTCAAAGCCTTCACAGCCGGAAATACTGCCTGCATCTCTTCGTTGCCAAACAGTCCATGTTCCCCGCTGTGGGGGTTCAGTCCGGCAATGGCCATCGTTCCTTCCCAGATCCCAAGCCGCTCCAGCGCCGCCCTGCATCGGATTACATAAGCGATGATCCGCTCTTTCGTCACCAGATCGCAGGCCTCCCGCAGGGATACATGACGGCTGAGGAAGAAAATCCGCAGATTCCGCACTTCAAACAAAGTCAGCGGATCCGTGGTATGCGTCAGCGCGCTGAAGATCTCCGTGTGTCCGATATAGGAAATGCCTCCAGCCTTCAGGGATTCCTTATTAATGGGCGGCGTGGCAACGGCGCTGACCTTTCTGTCGTTTGCCAGCGCAATGCTTTTGGCAATGTAATCAAAAGCCGCCTGTCCGCACATACCGCTGACCCTGCCCGGCTGATAATCCCCCATATCCACGTTGTCCAAGTCGATCAAATCCAGGATCCCGGGACGATAAGCCCCTTCTTCCGGGGTATGCACCCGGTGGATTGTCAATTGTGGCATATTGGGGTAGGTCATAGCCCGCTGAAGAACCTTTCCGCTTCCTACCACCACACAGCGGGCATAGGAAAGACAGGCTGTATCCCCCAGGCATTTGATGACGATTTCCGGGCCAATGCCTGCGGGATCTCCCATGGGAATAGCAATCAAAGGTTTGGTCATGGCAGATATTTCCTTTCCTTTCAAATTCATGGCAATAAGAAATCCGCTCAAAGCGGTTGCGCCCAGCGCCGGGATATGATAGGATACATTCAGAGGTGATGCACATGGGAAAGATGATCCTTGTAGATGTAAACGACACACCCATTGGAACCGGAGAAAAAATGGAAGTCCACCGTCAGGGGCTTCTCCACCGGGCATTTTCTCTGTTCCTGGTAAACGGAGAAGGACAGCTTCTTTTGCAGCGGCGGGCGAAGGGCAAATACCATTCCGGCGGTCTTTGGACCAACTCCTGCTGCAGCCATCCCGCGCCGGAAGTGCCCATTGAGGACTTTGTACGGCAGCGCGCCGCCGAGGAACTGGGGATCCAAATGGATGCCCTTTGCCATATGGGATCGTTCCTGTATTACAAAGACTTTGGCAACGGACTGCATGAATACGAACTGGATCATGTCTATATAGGCCGCAGCCAGGACGCTGTATCCCCGGATCCCGGCGAAGTGATGGATACCGCCTGGGTATCCGTAGAAGAAGCCATGGAGGATCTTCGTCTCCACCCTGAACAATACACCGCCTGGTACCCCACCGCCTTCGCCCTGGCGCTGCCCGGACTGATGGCTCCCTAAATCAAACACCGGCGCGATTCCAATCCCAGGGACGCGCCGGTGTTTAAATTTCTGTAGCTGAAAAGCGCCGCCGCGCTTGTGCTCCGTCAGTTAAACCGAACCACCTTGTTGGCGACCTTATACACCAAGCCGGAGAACTTCTGTCCGGCGCTGCCCGGACGGCAGATAAACCACAGAGGGGTTTTGCTCTTAAAATGCCTGCCCCATTTTCCATCAAAGGCAATGCAGTTTTTCCACATGTTTTCCAAGGCTTCATCCGTTTCCTTGGTTCGGTTCAGCCGGGTAAACAGGATGGAAATGCCAAACATCATAAACAGCTCATGCTTCATGTACCGCTTCAACCTGGGCTCGGTAATATCGTCCAGGTGGCAGGATGTAAAGCACTTCTCCGTTACCAGAATCTGGTGATGGTAGCGCTTGGACATGACGCTCTGCTGCACCGACTGATCCGGCCGCCCGATCCAGTAGCGGTACAGATCCGCATTCATATAGTACATTTTCTGAACGTGGGGCAAGGTCTTGTATACCATGAGATTGTCCTCATAGAACACGTGCTTGGGAAGCGCCTCCCCCCATTTGCGCATTGCCTCGGTGCGGAAGGTACAGGAGTGGATGGTCAGCATCTGGTGGATCATAAAGGGCTTTGTCTCCGGCCAGGTGAACACCCTTCCTTCCGGCAAAACCGAGGAATAGTTGATGGACCGGTCACCCTTTCCGTCGGCGTGGACATAGTAGTAATTGCTTACCACCAGATCCGCGCCGCCTTCCGCCTCACACTTCTCCAGCGTATCGAGAAACGCCGGAAAATCGGTGCTGAGGGTGTCGTCGCTGTCCACCACTTTGAAATAAACGCCGGTGGCGTGCTTCAAGCCCTGATTGATCCCCTCGCCGTGTCCGCCATTTTCCTGGTGGACGACCCGGCAGATATTGGGATACTTTTCCACATAAGCGTCTGCGATCTTGCCGGTGTCGTCGGTAGAGCCGTCGTCAATAATGATGATCTCTACCCGGTCACCGCCATAGAGCAGGCTTTTCAGGCAGTTTTCCATATAGTCCTGGGAATTATAGCAGGGCACAGTCACAGTCAGCAGTTTCATGGTTATTCTCTCTCCTCCCCTGTCAGCTCCCGGTTTGCCAGCTTCAGAGCGGAAGCAAGTACCGCGTCCATATCATAATAGCGGTATTCTCCCAAACGTCCGCCGAAGATGGTGCCGTTTTCTTTCCGGGCCAGCGCTTTGTAGCGTTCATACAGGGCGTTGTTTTTTTCGTCATTCACAGGATAGTAAGGCTCCACCCCAGGCTGCCATTCTGAGGAATACTCCCGGGAGATCACCGTCTTGGGCTGGGTGCCAAACTCAAAGAACTTATGCTCAATGATGCGGGTATAGGGTGTTTCCCGATCCGTGTAATTCACCACCGCGTTCCCCTGATAGTTGGGCATATCCAGCACCTCCGTCTCAAAGCGGACGGAGCGATAGGATAAATGGCCGTAGCAGTAGTCAAAGTAGCTGTCGATGGAGCCGGTGTATACAACGGTTTCTGCCAGAGCGTCCCAGCGGCTCTTATCCGCCAGATAATCCACATTCAGCCGTACCTCTATACCGGAGAGCATTTTCTCCACCATGGCGGTGTAGCCGCCCACAGGGATCCCCTGATACTTGGCATTAAAATAATTGTTGTCAAAGGTAAACCGCACCGGCAGCCGCTTGATGATAAACGACGGCAGCTCTGTACAGGGGCGTCCCCACTGCTTTTCTGTATATCCTTTGACCAGGCGTTCGTAGATGTCCGTGCCCACAAGAGAGATCGCCTGCTCTTCCAGGTTCTTAGGCTCTGTGATTCCGGCTTCCGAACGCTGACGGGCGATTGTCTCCTCCGCCTCCCGGGGCGTAATCACACCCCACATTTTGTTAAAGGTATACATATTAAAGGGCAGAGAGTACAGTTCCCCATGATAGTTGGCAACAGGGGAATTGGTATAGCGGTTAAACTCCGCGAATCTATTTACATATTCCCAAACAGCCTTATCGTTGGTGTGGAAGATATGGGCGCCATATTCATGGACCTGAATGCCCTCCACCTCTTTGGTATACACATTGCCCCCGATATGATCCCGCTTCTCAATCACCAAAACAGACTTGCCCGCCGCCGCCATTTGCTGAGCAAAGCAGGCGCCAAACAGACCGGAGCCTACGATCAGATAATCATACCCCATTGGGCTATCGCCTTCCTTCTTTATCATGCAGATTCCCCTTTCGGGTTCCTGTTCAATATAACACATTTGTCGGCGTTTGTCACCTTTATTTTCGTGGTAAAGGAAGGAAACCTTTGCTCCCGCTTTGTCCTTTTTTGCAGCGGCGAAGGGGGGAATATTTTAGGGCCGCCTCAGGATGGGAGGCGGCCCCGCTGATTTTACTGTTGTGCTTGCTGCTGCGCCTGCTTCTGTTCTACCCAGGCTTTGATTTCCTCTTCCGTTTTTTCCTGCACCTGTATGGTGGTGAATCGGCTGTCGGTATCGTAGATAGAATTGTAGCAATACCGGATGGAGAGCAGGTTTCCGCTCTCGTCAAAACGGATATCATACTTGGTCATCATACCGGACTCGCCGGTGTAGGCGGTGGCAAACACGATCCGCTCCGGGCTGATCAGGCTGGCTCCCTCCGGGAACATGACCTGAGCGTTTTCTTCATCCCAGTTGATCACATTTGTCCACATATCGTAGAACAGATCGGAAAACTCATCCTGGGCGGTATGAACCGAGGAATGGCTGTATCCATCTCTGGTATCGTAGTCATAGTAGTCGTTTACGCACACGCCGTTATACTTCCAATAGGCGGATTGAACGATCTCTTCTTCATACAGCTTCCCTCGGCCGGATTCCTGGGTTATGTAGTAATTGCTCTGACGCAGCTTTTCCACTGCCGCGTTGATCCGGGCAATGGCCTCCTGGCCTCCTTCTCCCTGGATCCCGCCCTTGGGATTGATCCTGAATTCCGCGTACTGGATGATGGATTCATCCCCATTGTAAAACCGTTTTCCCATGCGATACAGTCCCGCGTCCAGCTCCCCATAATATGGTGTCCAGTCCACTGAATCGATCAGGATAGCGGTGCTTGCCAGTTGGTAGGTGTCCTGACCCCAGCTGGGATCACCGGAGGCGGAAAGCTTTTCCCAACCATCCTCGTTCCGTTTTTCCAGCCAGTAGGAAGAGTCGGTGGTATAGTTGCTGACGCCGACTGCCTGCACAGACATCCATACCTCACCGCCGGAGGCTTTGAGATAATCATCATCCACCCGGAAGGATATCTGCCAGGGAGACTCCTGCATCGCTTCAAAGGTATCCTTCGGATCCTGATTGGGATCGGATGTAACCCCGTAGGTATAGGGCTCTACCGTCAGACTGCGCTGGCTTTGGGTTACAATGCCGTCCGCTCCGGTAGAGGAGATCAGCCGGTCAATCCCCGTCAGAGCGCCTTTTTCTCCAAAGGTGTAGGTATTGTACTGGGTGTATTCCACTCCGGCCCAATCCTTCCAGTAAGAGACAAACCGAATCTCTTCGTCGCTGATCTGGCTCTCTCCCTCCGGGAAGGAAATCGTTTTATTCTCATTGGTTCGGAAAGCGTCATCCCAGGTTGTGAAAAGGCTTTCTCCCAGATCATAGTAGGTACTGCTGTAGCAAATGTCGCCGTAATAGCGATCCACCCGGCCGGCTGCGCTGCTCTGGTAGATCTTCATGGTAGGCATCAGATTGCCGAATTCATTGGATTCCTGAATGGTGCAGATGTAAAACCCTTCCATCAACTTATCCAGACTGGTCTCACATCTTTCCACCGCCTCGGCTTCTTCACCGGTAAGGGCGTTGGCATAGATATGGAACATGGCGTAGTAAGGCTTCATTTCACCGTTTCGGGTGGGACGGATCATAATGCGGTAATCCCCTTGGGGAAGGGCGTCGTAGATCAGTGTCCAATCCAGGGTGTCGCAGCCATAGAAGCCGTGGTGATTTTCCATGCTCAGTTCAACACCGCCGCTTCCCTCGTAAGTGGGATCGGTGGCTTTCATGGGCATCTCTTCCCAGCTTTCCCCGTTCCACCGCTGGATCCAATAGGGAATATCCTTATAAATAGGGTCTACTGAAAAAATACAATTCTTACCCCTGGCAGCCACAAGATCCGCCAAAAAGGACGTTCCGCCA
>CALWXR010000055.1 GCA_944385535.1 uncultured Oscillospiraceae bacterium | reverse complement strand
AACCCCCTATTATCATCTGAGGTTATTATAGCACAATATTCTGATTTATGAAAGGTTTAGATTTAACAAAGCACTAATAGACACAAAAGTAAAGGAGGACCACATGAAAAAGTTTGTTTCGATTTTTTGTACGGTAGTAATGGTACTAAGCATGGTAATCCCTTGCGCAGCAGCTCAAGAGTCGCCAATAAGCGACACATGTTTGATGTGGCTTGATGAAGGCGTATACATTGAGGCAGAAGACTATTCTAACGGAGATGCAAGTATTAGTCTGGTACAAGATGGGAATACTATCTATAATACATATGTAAAACGTGCAAGTGGAGAAGTAATTTCTAGTGACTATGTTAGCAATACCGTCACAACTGAATTTGTTGATGTGGCGAGTTCGCAAATGAGCCCGTTTGCATTAAATAGGTTTAGCACAGAAGGTTATGCGACTTATGATTGGTATATTGGTGATAACACTTCACCTTCAGGTACTCGCCGTATTAGATTTGAAAGTATGAAGAAGAATGAGGTTATAGAACACTATGACCTCTACGGTTCATACCAGAATATTGCCAATTTTGCGGGAGCTATTGTTGCAGCACTTTCAGTGGGAAGTGCATATGCTGTTGAAGTCATGGCACCAAAGCTTCTTGGATGGTTAGGTGTAGCGAGTTTCATGGCTCCATTTGTAATTGGACACAAATATGTAACATTGAATAAAACGGAAATGTCTTGGAGATTTTCTGATGCTACTGTATCGGATTATAGTCAGACTTTAGTGGGATATCAGTATAGTTATTCGCTTGACAATCATACTCAAACGGATTATCAGGGATACTGGTGGCCTGAGAATAGCTATTCTTCTCATAACACTACTTTTGCATACCGTGCATACACTACACTTTGGGGAACGGATACACAAGCAGTATTGAGGACGTGGGCATGAAATCCGAAATTGGACATATTGTAAAAAAAGCAAGATCGTATTTGTTACAGCTACTTTTGTGGATATTAGCCTCAGTGTTATACATTCTTGCATATTTTGGCGTGGCTTTTGAGAGCAGGAAGCCGTCACTGTGGGTAGTAGTCGTGGGACTTTATTGGCTGTTTTATATCATACGGAATTTATTTAGGTGCATTAAAGATGAAAGAGGAAAGACCTAATCTGTGACACTAAATTTTTATTGCAGATTGTGATATAATAATGCTAACCAAAGGCGATGACGGCCATCCACTGGAACAAAAACGAGCACCCCAGGAGGGGAACCTCCTGGGGTGTTCTTGTCGTTTTAGCGGCTGATCAGGCCATCTGGGCTATGTGCTGCGGTTATATATCATCTCTGTCCAACCGCTTGCACAGGTAGTACTACCACACCATATTTCACTTCATATTCTACCAATATTAGAGCGTTGCTCGTTTCTGGTTACTCGTCTTGCCGAGAAAATACAGATGTGGTTTTCACTGTCACAAGAGCAATGGCACACAATGCAAATTTGCTCCGATTTGATCGATCCGATGATGAGGAAGCATTCTTCTACGGAATGATCCGGATCGTCAAACAGGATGGCGAACTCGTTGTAAAAGACCTTCTTTGCTGTCGCGAAAGATAAGCCATGCTTCTTCTTGTTAATTTCGTTCTTGTTGGGATCCCATTCAAATTTTAGTGTATCTATAATTATATTATACATACGCTGTAATTATTATCAATAGGGACAGTAAGGTGTAAATGCTAATATGTACTTGAGCCACATTCCCGGAAAATGACAGCGAATATTTGAGCCACCTTGCAAGATGCCCTACAATAGGCTCAGAGCTATTGTAGGAGGACACTTATATGGCACGAGCTACATTGAAGGATGTCGCCCATCTGGCCGGAGTGTCCGCCGCAACGGTATCCTATGCGCTGAGCGGAAAGAAAACCATATCCGAAGAGACGAAGCAGCGTATCCAGGCCGCCATTGAAGAACTGGACTATGTTCCCGATTTGAATGCCCGGGGCTTAAGCATGCGGGACTCCAAGCTCATCGGCGTCGTGGTTCCCCAGACAGAGCCGGGAGACCGGCTGATGTTTCAGAACAGCTTCTATAGCGAGGTTCTGGGCAGTATCGAGTACTACGCCCGGCAGCAGGGATATCACATTCTGATTTCCGCCACAGACGCCAACGAAAGCTATCTGACCCTTGCCAAGAAGCGGAATCTGGACGGCATCATCGTCATCGGTATGTATCCGGACCAGTTCTATCAGGAGATGAAGAAAACCCAGATCCCCATCGTCCTGATCGACAGCTACTGCAATGACCATTACTATCACAACATCCGCATTGATGACGCCTACGGCAGTTATCTGGCTACCCACTACCTGCTGGAAAACGGCCACCGGGATATTGCCTTCTTTGCCGGACAGCTGAAGGAAAACGGCGTTATGAAAAAGCGCCTGCTGGGATACCGGCAAGCGTTACAGGAGTTCGGGATTTCTTACTGTAAAGAATATGTCTTTGAAGGCCAGATTGATTATGAAAGCGGCATCGCCTTATCCGGCAAGCTTCTGCGATCCGGGCTTCCCGCCACCGGAATCGTAGCCGCTGCGGATATTCTGGCCATCGGCATTATGAAAGGCTTGTATGAAGCCGGGAAGCAGGTTCCCCAGGATTATTCTGTAATCGGTTTTGATGATTTGGAATTTTCCCGCTATTTGACTCCGGGATTAACCACCGTCCGCCAGCAAATTTCCCTGAAGGGGCAGAAAGCGGTGCAGCTGCTGCTGAAGCACATTGAAGACCCAAGCCTGCCGAAGCAGGAGGAGATCCTGCCGCTCCAGCTTGTGGTACGAGGGTCCGTCAGAAACATGAAATAACATATTCCGCGTCATAAGCAAAAAGGAGGTGTAAAAAAGCGGCTTGCACAGCCTCGCCAAAGATCGTGCAAACCGCCGGGAAAAGAAGTCGGGAAACTCTTTCCGCCACAAAATATTATAGGCGAAAAGAGTCAATAAATCAACCCAAATTAAGGAGGAAATTGAAAAATGAAAATCAGAAAGCTCTTCTCGCTGATCGCCTTTGTGCTGGCACTGGCTCTGGTATTTTCCGCCTGCGGCGGCGCTCAGACGCCAGCTCAGACCGATCCTCCCCAGACCCAGGCCCAGGATACTCCCACAGAAACCGAAGCGCCCCCCGCCGAGGCGGAGCCTGTAACCATTACTTACTGCAACTTTAACTCCTCCGGCGGCAATGAAGAAACGCTCGCGAAAATGGTAGCCGCCTTTGAAGCCGAATACCCCAACATAAAAATCGAAGTCGAGACCATTGGCTATGATGATTACTTTACCCAGATGCAGACCCGCGTTGCCGGCGGAACCGCGCCGGACTGCTACGAACTGAACATTGAGAATTTCGCCGCCTATGCCAACAAGGGCCTGCTGGCGGAAATCACCGGCGTAGATGTGAGCGGTCTGAACGACACCGCGCTGAACGCCTTTAACGTGGACGGCAAGCAGTATGGTCTGCCGGAAAGCTTCTCCAACGTAGTTCTGATTTATAATAAGGATTTGTTCGATCAGGCAGGCGTTGACTATCCCACCGATGATTGGACTCAGGCAGATTTGCAGAACGCCGCCGAAAAGATCCGCGCTCTGGGCGACGACATCTACGGCATCTGGCAGCCGATTACCTACAACGAATTCTTCAAAGTTGTCGCCCAGTACGGCGGCGCGCTTCTGAACGAAGATAAGACCGCCTTTACCATCAACTCTCCCGAAAATCTGGAAGCCGCCCAGACGCTGATTGATCGCGTCCTGGTTTCCAATGTACAGCCCAACGCCGTACAGCAGGGCGGCATGGGCGACTGGGATATGTTTATGAGCGGCCGTCTGGGCATGATCCCCACCGGTATCTGGGCGTTCCAGACCTTTACGGACGGCTGTGATTTCGCCTGGGATATCGCGGTGGAGCCTGGCAGCACCCAGAAGGCCACCCACTTCTTCTCCAACTGCGTGGTCATGAACCCGGAAACCGAGCATCCTCAGGAAGTGGCAACCTGGCTGGCATGGCTGGCCTCCTCCACTGCCTCCGCTGACATTCGTCTGGAAGCCGGCTGGGATCTTCCCGCTCTGAAGGATTTGGATGCTTTGTCCAGCTATCTGGAGATCACCCCTCCGGACAATCGGGAAGCTGTGTTTGAAAGCCTGAACTATCTGGTTCTGCCGCCGGTGATCGAGGACTACGCGCTCATGAGCGACATCATTACGCAGAAACTGGCAGCTGCCGCCGATGGAACCATCACCGCTCAGGAAGCTTTGGATCAAGCGCAAGCGGAATGCGAAGCCCAGATTGATCTTGGCTGATTCCCGATCCGGGCCGCTGCAAAAAGCAGCGGCCCAGATTTTTGCCTGCGTATCCCAATGGAGGTATGGAAATGAAAAAGGCAACAAAAGACAACCTCAAAAGGCAGGGAGCCGGTCTGCTCACAGCCTCTCCCTTTCTGCTGCCCAGCTTGGCCGGCATGGTGATTTTCAGCCTGCTGCCGCTGCTGATATCCGGTATGATCAGCTTGACCGACTGGAACGGATTGGATAAGCTTACGGATCCGGATTTTTTTCAAAAGCACTTTATCGGCCTGGATAACTTTCGGGCAATCCTGACATCCAAAGAGTTTTGGAACGCCTTGGGCAACACGGCGGAATATATTGTTTTGTACATCCCATCCATGCTTGCGGCGTCCTTGCTGGTGGCGTATCTGCTCAGCCGCCCCCGCAGAGGAATCGGTTTTTTTCGCGTCATCTATTACATTCCGGTTTTGACCAGCTGGGTGGCGGCGTCTTTGATCTGGAAGTCGGTTTTAGCTCCCCAATATGGGGCGTTAAACGGAATCCTCGGTTTCTTTGGCATTGAAGGGCCCGGCTGGCTGCTGGATGAACATTGGGCAATGCCTGCCATTGTGCTTGTTTCCGTTTGGAAAGACGCGGGCTTTTTCGGATTGATCCTGCTCTCCGGTATCGTGGGTATCAACAAGACCTACTACGAAGCCGCCTCCATCGACGGTGCGGGCGGATGGACAAAATTCCTGAAAATTACGCTTCCGCTTCTGACGCCCTCTATTTTCTATGTGCTGATTGTGGGTATGATTAACAGCTTCCAATTGTTCCCCCAGATTATGATTATGACGGGAGGCGGCCCCAACGGCGCGACCCAGGTTATGGTGGAACGCATTTACAATTACGGCTTCCGGTATTATCGTATGGGCTATGCCGCAGCCTTCTCATGGATCTTGTTTGCCATTATTATGGTCTTTACCGCCATTCAGATGAAGGGACAGGAAAGGTGGGTGCACTATGACGACTAAGAAAAAGCGGAACACAATTTGTTTCTATGGGGTTGCAATCGTCCTGGCTGTGATCGCCATGATCCCGTTTCTCTGGATGATTTCCACCTCCTTCAAAAGCCGGGGCGCCCTGATGTCGATCCCCATCGAATGGATTCCCGAGGAACCCACACTGGACGCCTATATCAAAGTATTTTCCAAATTTCCCTTCGCAAAGACCATCGGGAACTCTTTGTTTATCTCCGTGAGCTATACCATCATCACCCTGCTTTCTTCCTCCATGGCCGCCTTTGCCTTCGCCAAGCTCCGGTTCCCCGGAAACAGCTTGCTCCTGAGGTGCTACCTGGCTACGATGATGATCCCCACCCAGGTCACCATGATCCCGTTATTTGTAATCATGAATAAGATGGGGTTGATCTCCAGTTATGCCAGCGTCATCATGCCGTCTGTCTTCCGGCCCTTCGCGGTTTTCATGCTGGTACAGCAGATGCGGACCATCCCAAACGACTTTCTGGACGCGGCAAGAATCGACGGCGCCAATGTGTTCCAGATATTCGGAAAGGTGGCTCTGCCTCTGTGCGTTCCAAGTCTTGCCACCCTTTCCATCACCACCTTCATGGAATCCTGGAACGATTACCTGTGGCCGCTGCTGATGCTCACCGACAAGGACAAGATGACCCTGCCCATCGCTCTGTCTACCCTGAACGGCCAGTATGCCACAGAATACAATGTTCTGATGGCAGGCAGCCTGATCTCCATGATCCCCATTATCCTCATTTACATCATCGCCCAGCGGCAGTTCAAAGACGGCATGATGGCCGGCGGCATTAAGGGGTAATACTATGAAGCGGATCTCTTATGAAATATCGGAAATTTCTTTCGGTAACGCCCGGATGTACCGTCAGGGAGAGAACCTTACCGTCCGCCTGTCATACAAAGGCGCCTATGGCATGGGCGAAAAATACGACCGGCTGAACCAAAAAGGGAACGTGGTAATCAACCAGGTGCGGGAAAAATTCTGCTTCCAAGGGGATAAAACCTATTGTCCCGCCCCCTTCTTTTGGACAGACAGCGGATTCGGCCTGTATGCAGACACCTGCGAAGTGACGAGCTTTACCTTCGGCGAAAATCAGATCCAAATAACCCTGCCGCCTCAGGCGGATATCGTGGTATTCTCCGGAACCCCGGAGCAGATCATCCGGGAGTATATGAGCATCCACGGCCCCGCAGCGCTTCCGCCGGAGTGGACGATGGGCATTTGGGTTTCCGCGAACCGGTGGAACTCCCAGGCGGACGTGGAAGCGCTGTTGGGAAAACTCAAACAATACGACTTTCCTGCCTCCGTGGTGGTCTTGGAAGCGTGGAGCGATGAAGCAACCTTCTACATCTGGAACGGGGCAAAGTATACCCCGGTCCCCAACGGTCAGCCTCTTCGGTACGAGGATTTTGACTTTTCCGGTTCCCCCTGGCCGGACCCGAAGCGGATGGTGCAAAATCTTCACGACAACGGTTTAAAGCTGCTGCTGTGGCAGGTTCCGGTCTACAAAACCCAGGGCGAGGACGAAGTCCGGAATAGGCAAAATGATTTAGACCGGGCGGACGCGATCCAACGGCAGTTGTGTGTGACCATGCCGGACGGAATGCCCTATACCATTCCCGAAGGAAATTGGTTTCCTGGCTCCATGGTGCCGGACTTCACCAATCCGGATACGGTGGAAAGCTGGTTCGGGAAGCGGCAGTACCTTCTGGATATGGGAATAGACGGTTTCAAGACCGACGGCGGCGAGTTTATTCACAGTCCGGACGCTCGTTTTTACGACGGCTCCACCGGCAAAGAGGGTGTCAACCGGTACGCCCGGGATTATACCCAGCGCTATCGGGATTTTGTGGGAGGCAACGGCGTCATTTTCAGCCGGGCAGGCTTCTCCGGACAGCACACGGTCCCCTGCCATTGGGGCGGAGATCAGCAGTCACAAAACCGGGAGCTTGCCAGCGTGCTGAAAGCCGGGCTTTCCGCTTCCGCGTCGGGAATGATTTTCTGGGGCTTCGATTTGGCGGGCTTTGCGGGGCCGCTGCCCACCCTGGACCTGTACCGGCGGGCGACCCAGATGGCCTGCTTCTGCCCCATCATGCAGTGGCACTCCGAGCCGGACGGCGGCCAATTCCGGGAGCTGATGCCCGGTGGGGATGGTAATAATGAGCGCAGTCCCTGGAATATGTCGCAGCGTTACGCGGCTCCTGACTTCCTTGTGGAAATGCGCTATTGGCATAAGCTTCACGAAGCCCTTCGGCCTTATCTTTGGAAAACGGCGCAGGAATGTGTCCGGGACAGCAAGCCCTTTATGCGGCCGCTGGTTTATGAATGGCCGGAAGATCCCCTGGCGCTGAACTGTGAGGACGAATACCTGCTGGGAGAGGATCTGCTGGTGGCCCCGCTTTTGGAGGAGAACCAGCGTTCACGGAAAGTATATCTTCCCCAGGGAACATGGTTCGACTTCTTTGACAAAACAGAATACCGGGGCGGCCGGACAGTGACCCTTTCCTGCGATGGCCGGCTGCCGGTATTCACCCGAAACGGATTTAAGTTAAACAATGAATCATATCCGCGCAATTATTTTTGATTTGGACGGCGTGATTTGCAGCACGGACCATTACCATGCTCTTGCCTGGAAAGTATTGGCTGACCGTTTGGGCATTCCTTTCGACGAGCAGGTCGGCAGCAAGCTCCGGGGGATCAGCCGGATGGAGAGCCTGGAGATCATCCTGGGGGATCGGAGGGGCGATTTCTCCGAATCGGAAAAGCTGGCAATGGCAGAAGAAAAGAACAGAATCTACCAAACGTATCTGTCCGCCATGACCCCCGGTGATTTGTCCCAAGAGGTTCGGATGACCATCCATACACTCCGCCAAAGAGGATATCTGCTGGCCATCGGTTCCTCCAGTAAGAACACCCGCCAGCTCCTGAATCAATTGGGACTTGGGGACTTCTTTGACGCTGTTGTGGACGGAACTCAGATCACCCATGGGAAACCAAATCCGCAGGTGTTTCAGCTGGCCGCTTCCAAGCTGGGGGTTGCCCCGGAACAGGCAGTCGTCATTGAGGATTCCAAAACAGGCGTTCAGGCTGCATACGCAGGCGGATTTTCCGCCATCGGAATCCGTTCAGAGAATAACGATCCTGATTCGGATATTTCTATCAGGAAGCTCAGCAATCTGTTGGACATCCTATAATCGCAGGATGCAATGCCCGAAGAGCGCATTCACTGATGGAGTGAAATAATCCTAAAGCGGACAAAAAACATAAGAATTTTATACAGACCCACGCCGCTTCGGCGCTGTGGGAAAGTGGATTTCGTACATTGCGCGCCTTGAAATCAGAAAGCCGATCTGGTAATCTGGAAACGCTTTCGTTTTTCCGGTCTTGAATCATTGACAAAAGAGCATCCATATTTTCAAAATATCCCCGCCAGGCCTTGACAAACTTCAATATTTTCATTATAATGTTTTAGCTATCGGGGCATGGCGAAGCTTGGTATCGCGCTTGGTTCGGGTCCAAGAGGCCGGGGGTTCGAATCCCCCTGCTCCGACCAAAAACATCCATCGGTTTATCCGGTGGATGTTTTTTTGGTTCGCAAATTCCAGCAGCAGGTTGCGTGTATTTTCTTTGAAAATATCCGGCGGGACAAGCAGCGTCCCGCCGGATGTTTTTTATTCAGAAAGGTACAGGTTCAGGTTTTGCAGGGCGGCTTGCGCGGCCTGCTGGGGGGTGATGATACCGTCTAAGCAGTCGTTCATCTGATCCATTACCAGATTTCGGATGATCTGGTCTGTCAGAGCCGGGGTGGTCAGCTGGTCAACCCAGATCTTCAGATTCTGCCGCATTCCGGCATCGGGGTAATGGTCGTCCAAGGACAGCTTGGTTCCGTCCCGGTGTTCCGCGGTACTACGCGTTGTCACCGTTCGATCCTCCGCGATCTCCCGGTCGAAGGTGGTCTGATTCACCGGGAATCCGGTGGACAGGTCTTTGGACTGCACCTGATCGCTGAGCATGAACGTCAGGAACTTCTCCGCCGCCTCCTGCTGGGTGCTGGTGGAAAGAATACCCATGATTCGCTTAGGCACAAAGCTGTTTTGAGCCTGGCCGTTCAGGTATCCGGTTTCATACCCATCCACCAACTCAGATCCTCCAAGAACCATGCTCCACTGGAGCATCCCCTGCAAGGTTCCCACCGACATGGATTGATCCTCTGTGGCGATAAAATGAGCCCCTGACAGCCCGGTATACCATCCGCTTCTGCGGAAAAAGCTTTCGTCCGTCCGCCGGATGCTGACATAATCTGGGAAGTTTGTCCGGAAGTCCTGATCCAGTTCAAACAGCTGGAAAATCAGGTCGTAGAATTCCGTCAGCTTCCCCTCATCCAGCGTTCCATCCTCTTTCACCCAGGCTGCGGAGCAGCTGTCATACAGCAGGTCGGCAAAATCTCTAGGAACAGCCCCTCTCAGCACACCATTGGTGTTCGGGTAGCGGACCTTCAGCTGGGCAGCTACGGATACCAGCGATTCCAGGTCTGTTATCTGAGGAATCACATCCGCCGGGGCGTAAACCGCGGGAATCGCAAAGCTGGTAGGCACCATGAATACCATCCCATCCTGGGCATAGCAGTGGGTCACCTGCTGAAGCAGCGGCTCTCCCTGGGAAAGTACGTCGGTTAAATCAATCAACAGTTCCTTCTCCAGGTAGGCGTCCATGGACAGGCCATCCAGCACCAGCAGATCCGGGCCGTCTCCCGCCAGAATCTGGGTGTTCAGGGTGCGGATGGCGTCAGCCTCGGTCATGGCCCCCTCCTCCGCAACGCCGGATTTCTCCTGGATACCCACCTCCAAATCCACGGTGATCCCGGGATTGGCAATCTGGAACTGGGAGATCATCTGCTGCAGATCCTCGTCGGGGTACAGGGTGTAGATCCGCAGATGACCTTCCGATACCGTGACGGCGTTCTCATCATAGGCGTAGCGCAGCAGGGCAATCCCACCGCCTTCATAATTGCCCAGCACATAGAATACGCCGTCCTCCCCGCCGATCAAGGACCGGGTATAGAAGGAAGGATCTCCCAAGCTGCTGCGCTTGCCGCTGACCAGCTCCTCCGTGACGCTGCCGCCGGGCACATAGCTGAAGATTCCCTCGTGGGTGGTGAAAAACAGATAATCCGGATCCTCTCCCCAAAGGGCGGTTTTCAGATTGGAATTGCCGAAAAACTCCTGAATGGCTTCGTCAATCTGCTCCCCAAAAACGCCGGACAGCGTCTCGGTCTGGCCATCCCGAAAGACGCTGTTTCCGGAATGGCCCAGCATGTACACATCCTCCCCCACGCAGCCAAGATAGCCCACCATGCTGCCGGAGTCGTTGATATTGTCCCCCACTTCGCCGGTTTCCAGGTCGATCTCACGGACGTCCTTCAGCTGGAACACCCCGTAAACCCGGCCCTGCGCGGTGAAATCACAGCAGGTCATGAGAAAGCCCGCCTGGGGATCCGCGTCCGGATAATCTACAGGGATCTGGGCGCATGTTCCCCCGCTGTCCACCAGCCAGAACAAATACTCAAAACTGCCCTCGCTCTGGCCCTCCTTGACGGTGGCGCAGAACACCTCACCGGCTTCGGACAGAGCCAGGCTGGCCAGATTCCCGCCCTCCAGGATCTCCGTGGGCAGCTGCTCTGTCTCCCAGGCGTCGCTGTTGGAGCTGGCCGTATAAATATGGACGGTACCGGAATTATCCCGGGCCGCATAGCGCAGCCGCCCGTCAGAGAGCTTTACCATATCCAGGGCATAATCGTCCGCCGGGATGGAAAGGCTCTGCTCCACGTACCGCCCCCGGGGCTGATCGGACTCGGACACCGGATCCGCCGTGCCGGTGGAAGTCCGGCTTTCCTCCAAAGCCGGTTCCGTTGTATCCCCGCCGCATCCGGTAAGACACCCCAGCAAGCCCGCCAGAGCCAGAACCAGAGCGATGAACTGTTTCTGGATTCTCATCTTGCATTCCTCCTGTTTATTTGATGATAGAGACAGTATAAACCGGCAATCTCTAAATCCTCTCTAATACGGTGGAAATCCATATGTGCCTGGAACATCCCGCGCCCTCGCCGCCCGAAGGCTTCCTTCTAAGCCGTCCCAAAATCTTCCGGGCTGTCGCTTCGGCGTCCGGGGCTTTACCGGAGGGGCAGTTCCAGCACAAACCGGGCCCCGCCGCTGGGGGCGTCCTCCACCCAGAGCTTTCCCCGGTGGAGCCTGGCGATCTGCGCGGCAATGTTCAGCCCCAGACCAAAATGTCCCCCATGACAGCGGGTTTCTTCCCCCCGGTAGAACCGCTCAAAAATCCGTTTTTTATCCCCCTCCGGTACTCCCGGCCCGGTGTCGGACACCGTCAGCCGGACACTGTCCCGGGCCCAGTCCACCCCCAGCCGCACCTCCCCCGGGGCGGGGGTATAGGAAAGGGCGTTGTCCAGCAGAATATTCAGCACCTGGCAGATCCGGTCCCGATCCACCCAAACTTTGGGCCCATCCTGCTCCGGCAGGGACAGTACCAGGCTAAGCCCCCTTTCCCTGGCTCTGGGCAGATAATTTTCATATACATCCAGCGCCAGCATATCCAGTTCCTGCTCCCGGGGCAGGATCTCCCAGCTTTGGCTGTCGGCGCTGGCCAGGGTAAGCAGATCTCCGATCAGCCGGGTCAGCCGTTGGCCTTCCCGGCGGATGATCTGCCCAAACTGCCCCTGCTGGGCAGGTTCCGCCCGCTCCATGGCGGAGGCGGCGGACAAAATCGCCGCCACAGGCGTGCGCAGCTCATGGGAGGCCGCGGCGGTAAACTGGGTCTGGCGAAGCTGGTTCTCCTGAATGGGCCGCAGCATCTTCCCGGTAAAGATCCAGGAAAACAGCCCCAAAAGCCCCAGAGCCAGCACCACGCCAAGACACACCACCAAACGCTGGCGGAATATGGTTTGCTGCATCTGCTCCAGGGGATAGAGCATGGTCAGCTCCAAAGTCTGCTGGCCCTTGGAGATCAGGGCCAGCCCGGCGTAATAGTCCCGGCGGTCCTCCCCTTCCAGGGAAAAGACACAGCTGCCGGTTTTCCAGTTCTGTTCCCCATCCAAGCCGTATTCTTCCTTGGCCCGACTGCGGACCTGGGCGAATTCCGGCGCCAGCCGCTCCTGCTCCGGATCCAGACTCATGGAAAATAGCTGCGTGCCTCCGTCCCGAATGGACACATGCACCCGGGAGGTGCTCGCCAGCTGCCGCAGCCAGCTGACGCTCAGCCGCTCCTGGTGCTCCAGGTGGATGGACGCCGTGTTCAGGGTATCGGAAAAGGAGAGAAGTGTCCGATTCCGGGTCTCCCTCTCGGACACAAACAGGCACAGCAGCGTCATACCCAGCAATATGGCGCCGGTGATGGCGGTATTGAATGCGGTAAGCCTCCAACGCAGGCGGCGAATCATGTCGGATCCTCCATACGGTAGCCGATCCCCCGAAGAGTGGTCAGCTGAAGGCGGCTGCCCACTTTCCGAAGGCTTCGGCGAAGGAAATAGGTATAGTTATCCAGATTTCCGTCCTCCACCTCCGTGTCCATCCCCCAGACCCGAAGCAAAATGGTCTGCCGGGGCAGAGTCTGACCGGGGTTTCGCAGAAACAGCTCCAGCAGATCCCCCAGCCGCTTGGACAAAACCGTGTAATCTCCCTCCCGACGCAGGGTCAGACTCTCCGGCTCGTAGGTCACATCTCCAAAGGACAGGGCATTGCCGCTGGTGAGATGGGGCGGGCGGCGAAGCACGCTTCGGATCCGGGCCAGCAACTCCTCAAAGGCAAAGGGCTTGACCATATAGTCATCCGCTCCCGCGTTTAATCCCAGGGTTCGGTCTCCCACCTGGCCAAGGGCCGTCAGGAAGATCACCGGGGTGGCAATGCCCTCCCGGCGTATGATCCGCAGCACCTCCAAGCCGTCCATCTTGGGAAGCATCCGATCCAGCAGAATCAAATCATGGATCTGCTGGCGGATACAGAGCAATCCTTCTTCTCCCTCCCGGCTCACATCCACCTGGAAGCCCTCCTGTCCCAGCTGAAAGGCAATGGTCCGGCACAGGCTTTCGTCATCCTCGATGAGCAATATCCGCATGGTTCTCCCTCCTTAGGGTACACAGGGCCAGCGCTGCCGCCGCTGTGGCAGATATCATCGATTTTACCATATTCAGCAGCATTTGCAACTGTCGGTTTTCCAGAGGAGCGAACAAAATGGTGACCAGTTCCTCCATCTGATTCTCCCACCAGTCGCCCCAGAAGGAAAAATCCGACCACCGGGAGGGGATCATATCCGGCGGGATCACAGCCAATTTCCAAAGCAGTACCAGGCTGATCCCCATGAGGATCCAGGAAAGGCCGGTTTTTATGAGCATACCCCACTGCTCCCCGGCCCGAATCCCGGAAACAGACAGCTGCCGCCGGTCTTTCCCCATCCACCCCCAGGCGGACAGGGCGGCGATCCCGGGAAACAGCAGCAGCAAATTTCTGGTCAGCGCCCAAAGGAAGTAGTAATCCAGCACCCTGCCTGACAGCTGGTGACGCAGGAAAAACTGTTCCCCCGTCACCGTCCCCTTTTCTCCCGAAGCCGCCAGCACACATCCGCTGAAGGTGTCTTCCTCCCGAGCCATGGTGATTACGGTGGGCCGGAGCGCGGAAACGGTTCCCAAAACCGGATAAGACGCCCCGTCCCATTCCAAAATCTGCCCGCCGCAGTGGATCGTTCCGAACAATTCCAGGGCGGTCTCCCGGTCGATCAGACATCCTTCCCGCCAGACAAGTTCCCCCGCTTCCATCAGTTCCCCATTTCCGCAGAGAACCACTCGTGTCACCCGGGCCCGGCCGCCGGTGGTCTCACAACTAATGGTGATCTCCCCGGTCTGTCCCCAGAAGCAAAGGCCCACAGGCGTTTCCTCTTCCATTTCCCGGTCATAGCATTCCTTCGCGGCTCCAAGGCTGACAGGCTGATCCAGCTGAAGGAATACCCTGCTCTGGGCCTCCCGGGCCAGACAGCAGCACCAAAGCCCCCAGAGGTACAGCGCCGCCGCAAGCAGCCGCCACAGACATTTCCGCCAGTCCATCTCAACTCACCCGGATCCGGCTGCCCACATCCACCGCCCGGTCCGAACCGACAATCACCTGATGCTCGCTGTTAAGGGCTCCGGTTTCCAGGGCCGCCATATATTCATTTTGCTCCAATACCTGAACGCTGATTTTCTGGGCCTGGGTTTGGGTTCCAAGCACCGTATTCACCTGCTCCACGATCAGTACATAGGGCTGGTTCCATTGATCCAGATGCAGGGCCGACAGGGGCACGCAGCAGTTATAGGGCTGGGATTTTCGGGTGCAGTTCATCTGGACGACAGAGCCCAGGGTCAAGGTTTCGGCGGGCAACTGCACGGTCAGTCGGTAGCCCCCCTCCGCCTCCTCCTGGGTGGATACCGTGGTAACGGTGAGATCCGTGTATTCCTTCCCGGTACTCTCCGCGCGTAAAGTCACCTCGTCCCCCACACCGATATACTCGCTCTGTTCCTGGGTGATCACGCCGGAGAATTTTAAGCCCCGGCTCAGATCCGCCAGAAGCATGGCTGTGGTATCCGTGGTTTTTTCTCCGGTCTGTACATAGCACTGGGTCACCACGCCATCCGCCGGGGCCAGGATCTCTCCATTGCTTTCCAGCAGCGCTTCCAGCTTCTCCAAATCCAGCGCCATCTGGTCATAGGTGATCTGGCCGATCTGGGCAGAGTGGTTGCTGCTTTCCGGAAGGCTGGCGGAATCAATGGCCCGTCCATATTGGGTTTTCGCGTTTTCCAGGGAGGTCACAGCGTCATCGTAGGCTTCCTGTGCCTGCTCCACCGCCGCGATCAGGGATTCTTCCGTCGCCTGGCCTTCTCCCATCTGCTGCAGGTAAGCTTCCAGCTCCTCTTCCCGGGCCTCCGCCTCCTGCCGGGTTTGCTCCACCTTCTGCTGGGCGTCATACAGCTGCTGGGCATAACTCTGGCGCACGCTTTCCTCGATTTGATCCTTTTCCTGCTGGGTCAGACCGGTTCCTCCGGCGCTTTGATTCGCCAGATCCTGTTCCGCCTGGGCAATGGCCTGGTCGATTTCCGATTGGACCTGCTGCTCCAGAATGTCTAAGGCCGCCTGGGCTTCTTCCGGCTGATCCCCCGCCTGCTCCACCGCCAGCTGGGCGTCGTAAAGCTGCTGGGCATAGCTTTGACGGATCTGTTCCCCGATTTGCTCCTTCTCCTGCTGGGTCAGACCGGTTCCTCCAGTACTTTGATTCGCCAGATCCTGTTCCGCCTGAGCAATGGCGGCGTCCACGGCTGCCTGGATTTCCCCTTCCAGGGTTTGCAGATCCGTCTGAGCCTGGGCATATGCCTCCCGGGCTTCCTGGCAAAGCTGATTCAAAGCTTCCTCCTGATCTACCGGCATTCCGTTGTAAAAATCCTCCAGCGCTTCCTTTGCCCGCTCTAATGCCTGCTCCGCCCGATCTACTTTTGTCTGGGCCTGGGACACGGCGGAATTGTAGTTTTCCTCCGCCTGGGCCATGCTATTGGCCCGGCGTTGCTCGCTGGCGTTCACCTGGCTCCAGGCGTCCTGAATGGACAGCTCCTGCTTGCGCATTTCCTGCTTCTGCTCCTGGATCCGCTCCTCCAGGTACTCTAAGTCCAGCTTAAACAGTACATCCCCCTGAGCCACCTGCTGGCCTTCGTTCACCGGCACTTCGCTGACCCGCAGGCCCCCCACAGTGGTCACCGCCAGCTCCTGGTTCTGTACCACCTTCCCGGTGATCTGCACCGTGTGAGAAATGACGCCGCCGGAAGCCGCCTGGGTGGTCACCACAGCGGTTCCCTGCTGATAAGCCGCCCGGGACAGCAGTGTAAACAGAATCATTCCCGCGAAAAACAAAGCCGTCAGCTTCCACAACCGTTTTTTCTCCATATCATCCTTTCCCTCCCGACAGGGCAATGCCCTCTTTTAATTGATCCTGACATCCCAAGAACAGCAGAAGCGCCGGGATCAGCATAAGCAGCGCCCCCGCAAAGCCCATACCCATGTCCTCCAGCCCGATGCTGGGCAGAAACAACGATAGGGGCCACAGGGATTTGTCTTTCAAATAGGTCATAGGCTGCTCGATCATATTCCATGTATCCAGGAAGGACAGGATCATGCAGGCCAAAATCCCCGGCTTTCCCAATGGCAGGGCGATCTGCCAGAAGATCCGCACCTCCCCCGCTCCGTCCAGTCTTGCCGCTTCCAGCAGCTCCCTGGGAACCGCCCGAAAGAACCGGTACATTAGAAACACCGGGAATGTGGAAAATATCCCGGGCAGGATTACCGCCCACAATGTGTCCAGCAGCTCCAGCTGCCGCAGAACCAGGTATTGGGGGAACATCATCACCTGAAAGGGCATGAGCATCAGCAAAACATACATATTCAGCACCCGTTTCTTCCCCCGCAGAGGGAATTGGGCCAAAGCCCAGGCCGCGCTTACTCCCACCAGCAGCTGGCCCGCCAGCACCCCCAGGCATATGAGCACCGAGTTCCAGAACATGGTGAAAAAACCCGGACTGTCCATGAGCACCTCCACCAGGTTTTCCAGTGTAGGCGCCAGCGGCAGGACTGTCCACTCCGCCCGGCCCGGCTGGTTTTGAAACACCGGCGCCAGCTTCTCCTCCAGTTCCCATTGGGAAGAAAACGCCCCGGTCACCTCCAGCCATACGGGAAAGCAGATCAGCAGAATCCCTCCAAGCAAACAGAGGAACAATATGGGTTTCGAACGTGTTTTCATGTTTTATTCCTCCTCGTCCCATGCCCTTCGCAGAAATCCGATCAGCAGAAACACCACCGCCGAGGTCATCACAGAGGCGGCGGAAATCTTGTCATAATCCAGATTCCGGAACCAGTTATTATACAGATGCTGCATCAGGTACATGCTTTCATGGGGATAGTCCCCTGCCACCAGCCATGCCTCCCGAAACACCTTAAAGGAATTCAGCAATGACAGCACGGTGATGGTATAGGCCGTCCCCCGAAGGTTGGGCAGCGTCACATGCAGGAAGGTTTGCCAGCCGCTGGCTCCATCCACCTGGGCGGCTTCATACACGCTTTGGGGGATGGTGGTCAGTCCAGCGGTCCACAGCACTGTTGTGTAGCCCAGATTCTTCCAAAGGTAGCTGATCACCAGCATCCAAAACGCCGCGCCGGAGTGCATCCAATCCACACCCGTCCCACCCAGGGCCGCCAGCGCGCCGTTGATCAATCCGTTTTCGTGGAAGAGCACTTTCCATACCAGCACCACCGCCGCCACCGGTACCGCCATGGGCAGCAAAAAGCCCGTGGACATGGGATTGCCTCTGGGGCCCAGGCTTTGCAGCGCCACAGCCAGCGCCAGAGAAATGCCTACCAGCAGCGGGATACACACCAAAGTAAATCGGGCCGTATTGGAAACCGCAGTTTCAAAGGCGGCATTACGGAATACCGTCACGTAGTTTTCCAATCCCACCCATTTCCCGCCTATGGCCCTTTGGAAGGAGCTTACCAGCACCTGAATCATGGGGATCAGGGTAAAGCATGCCACCCCCGCCAAATTGGGCAGGAGAAATCCCCAGGCAATCAGAATGTCTTTTCTCTTTTTCCCAGGCGCGTCCCTTCCCTTTTTACGCCGCGCCGTTTCGGGCCTCCCAATGCGCATACTTATCCCGACTCCTTTTCATGGTGCTTTGTCACCAGTTTAGCCTCTTTTGCTCTAAGCTGTCTCTAAGCCCGGAATACGGGAACCACAGGTCCGTTTTTTCGCATATACTGGAGCATCTTATGTCATAAAGGAGCCTTACTATGGATCAATGTGAAGCCTATATTGCCGATTCTCTGGAGCAGCACCTGTTCTTTGCCCGAATCATGAAAGAACACGCCTTTTTCCTCAAGGTGGGATTTCTTCCCGCCAATGGGGATCTGTCCAAGAAAAGCGAGGAATTCCTTCGAAAATTCGAAGCCCTGCTCTCCCGGGTCATCTCCCGCGCCAACGGGATTGTCTCCTCATCCGTGCTGGATTCCGGGGAGGTGGTCACGGAATTTACCCAATGGGCGGAACGAAAAACCCAATGCCTGACCGGTACCAAACTGGATGAAAGCTTAACCTCCCGGGAAATCAGACTGGCAGGCGCAAACGGGCGGTTTCCCCTGGGGGCTTCTCCCAGACTGAACGCCCAGATAAGCCGTCTGAACCGGGAGGCCCTGGATCTGGTCAGCCAGCTGATCGCCTTCAAAGAAGGCCTGCTGCGGGATGTAAAGGAGTGCAGTGTGTTTACCGCCAACTATCCCCTGCTCATCGCCCACATACTCCGGGAAGCCCGGCTTTACCAGGCCCATCTGCTGCGTCTGGAAGGGCTGAGCAGCCGGGGCTGTCAGCAGCTGTGTGACAGCGAACTGTTTTGGAATCAGATCATGATGGAGCACGCCCAGTTTATCCGGGGGCTGCTGGATCCCACCGAAGAAGCTCTCATCGATACCGCCGACGGTTTTGTGGAGGACTATCAGGCGCTGCTTCAATCCTCCGCCTCCGCCAACGACCGGGTCATAGACAGCTCTCTGGTGCTGACCGAGAAATTCCGGGACTTCAAGCGTTCAGGCGCGGAAGGGATCCAGTCCTGCCAGATCCAGTCTTTGATTCTTCCCCTGCTTGCGGATCATGTACTCCGGGAAGCAAACCATTATATCCGGCTGCTGGAAACCTGAAGCCATCCCTCGTCCTAGGGAACTTGCGGCATCCGGAGATATGCGCCGCTGTTATATCGCCGGCATGGAGAAATGCACATTTGTTCATCAGAAAGACCGCGTTTTGTTGCAGATTCACCATGTTTTCTGGGTTTACGGCCAGTTACA
>CALWXR010000054.1 GCA_944385535.1 uncultured Oscillospiraceae bacterium | reverse complement strand
CCCCCGGCCCAATGTTCCGGTTGCTATGGCAGTCCGTGACCGAGCGCCCCCCAACGGCGGAAAGACAACTGCCCGGGTAACAGAACGCCATTGCGGTGAAGCGCGCTGCGCTTCCGGAAATTTTCATAAACTTTTCCCAGGGCACTTGCGTTTGGTGTAAATTTGCGGTAACATTATAGATGTCATCCCCCAACATATCAGAAAGGACGTGTCCCAATCATATGATCAAAGTAGATATCTCCAATGTCTGGGGCCAGATCGCGCTGCCGGACCTGCTGGCCATGGAAAAGGAAGTGGCTGCCGCCCATGAGACCCTGACCGACGGCACCGGCGCGGGCAATGATTTTCTGGGCTGGCTGAATCTGCCTGTCCGGGAGCCCACCGAAGAGATCGTCCGCATCCAGAACGCCGCCAATAAGATCCGCGGCGATTCCGACGTGTGCGTGGTGGTGGGCATCGGCGGCTCTTACTTAGGCCCCCGGGCCGCTATTGAGCTGCTCCAGGGCCCCAACCATAACATGGGCAAGGGCAAGGGCGATCCCCAGATCTATTTCGCAGGCAACGGCCTGAGCACCCGCCACTGGAACGAGCTGATGCGGCTGCTGGAGGGCAAGGACTTCTCTGTCATCGTCATTTCCAAATCCGGCACCACCACGGAGCCCGCCATTGCCTTCCGGGGCCTGCGCTGGATGCTGGAGCGGAAATACGGCACCGACGAGGCCAACAAGCGGATCTACGCCGTCACCGATCCCTGCAAGGGCGCTCTGCGCCAGATGGCTACGGAAGAGGGTTGGGAGACCTTCGTGATTCCCCCCAGCGCCGGCGGCCGGTTCTCCGTTCTGACCCCCGTGGGTCTGCTGCCCATCGCCGTGGCCGGTGTGGACATTATGGAGATGATGAACGGCGCGGCCGACGCCAAGGAAAGCTACGATCTGCGCTCCTTTGAAAACCCTGTGTGGCAGTATGCCGCTGTCCGGAACCTGCTGTACCGCAACGGCAAGGCCATGGAAATCTTCGAGTCCTATGAGCCGGGCTTTAAGATGTTCGGCGGCTGGTGGCAGCAGCTGTTCGGCGAGTCCGAGGGCAAGGACGGCAAGGGCATCTTCCCCGTCACCGCCGAGTTTACCGCCGATCTGCACTCCCTGGGCCAGATGATCCAGCAGGGCGAACGGAACATCTTCGAGACCATGGTCCGCTTCGACGCTCCCGAGCAGAAGTACACCATCGGCTCCGACTGGAAGAACCTGGACGGCCTGAACTACTTAGAGGGCAAGACCCTGGACTTTGTGGATGAGAAGGCGTTCCTGGGCACCCTGGCTGCCCATGTGGACGGCGGCGTGCCGGTGATCATCATGGACTGCGGCGAGCTGAACGCGCGGAAGGTGGGCGAAATGTTCTACTTCCTGGAGCTGTGCTGCGGCGTGTCCGCCTACATCCTGGGGGTTAACCCCTTCAACCAGCCCGGCGTGGAATTCTACAAGCGGAACATGTTCCAGCTGCTGGGCAAACCCGGTTACGAAAAGTAAAGGCCATTTCCTGAAAACACTTTGTGGGCAAGCGGATCAACCGCTTGCCCACAATTTATATTTGGAAAAAGGGAACCTGTCCGTCACGGCTGGCGAACCAGACCGGCCAGCATTTGCGCGGCGGCGTCCAGGGGGACGGCGGTTCGGAAGGTTTTGTCCCGGGAGAGAATCTCCACCTGATTCTGCTTTAAGTTCCGGGGGCTGACAATGGCCCGGAAGGGGACGCCCAGCAGATCCGCGTCGGAGAACATGACCCCGGCGCTCACCTGGCGGTCGTCGTAAATCACCTCCACCCCATCGCTTTCCAGCTGACGGTACAGCCTGTCGGCATATTCCCGAACCTGGGGATCGTCGGCCCGAACCGCGCAGAGGTGAACCTGCCAGGGGGCCACCGCCAGGGGCCAGATGGGACCGTTTTCGTCGTGGTGGGCTTCGCAGATGGCGGCGGCCAGGCGGCCTACGCCGATGCCGTAGCAGCCCATGACGGGATACCGGCTTTCGCCTTCTTTGTCCAAATAGGTCATGCCCATGGCTTTGGTGTATTTGGTTCCCAGCTGGAAGATGTTGCCCACCTCAATGCCCCGGGAGATGGTGATGGCGGCTTTGCCGCAGCGGGGGCAGACGCCGCCCTCTTGAATTTTGGCATAGTCGTGATATTGGGCATTGGGCACATCCCGGGCCATGTCCAGCCCCGTATAGTGGTAGAGCGCCTCGTTGGCGCCGCAGGAAAGGTTGTTCCGCCCTTCCAGGGACCGGTCATAGAGAACGGTTATATTTTCCGGAAGCCCCACCGGGCCGATGTAGCCCGGATGCAGGCTGCTTTCCCCGGTGATCACGGCGGGATGAACATCGCAGCCCAAGTAGTTGGTCAGCTTGGTCTCGTTTACCTCCAGATCGCCCCGGAGGAACAGGAGAACGTAGGAGTCGTCCGCGCTGCGCTGGTAGACCACCGCCTTGCAGGAGTCCTCCGGGCTGCTGTGAAGAAAGGCGCATACATCCTCAATGGTGTGGATATCCGGGGTGTATACCTTGGTCAAGGGCTGGGAAACCGGATCCCGGCGGTGGTGGGTCAGACATGCCGCCGCCTCCAGGTTGGCCCGGTAGTCACATTCGGCGCACAGGGCGATGGAGTCCTCTCCTACCGGGGTCAGGAGCATGAACTCATGGGACACCGCGCCGCCCATCATGCCGGAATCGGAGGCCACGGAGATCACCTGGGGCAGCCCCACCCGGGCGTAGATCCGCTCATAGGCCCTGTGGCAGCGGTTATAGTAGTCTTGCAGATCCTCCTGATCGCTGTGGAAGGAATAGGCGTCCTTCATGGTAAATTCCCGCACCCGGATCAGCCCTGCCCGGGGCCGGGCCTCGTCCCGGAATTTGGTCTGGATCTGGTAGATCATAAAGGGGTACTTGAGATAGCTCTGCCCATACTCCCGAACCAGTTGGACGGCGGCTTCCTCGTGGGTCATGCCCAGCACCATAGGAGTCCCGTTCCGGTCGGAAAAGCGCAGCAGTTCTTTGCCGATGCTGTCATACCGGCCGGATTCCTGCCACAACGCGGCGGGCATCGCCACAGGAAAAAGCACCTCCTGCCCGTCGATGGCGTCCATCTCCTGGCGCAGAATCCCCTCGATCTTCCTGGTTACCCGCTTGAGCGGGGTGTAGGACGAAAAGATCCCGTTTGCCACCTGCTTCATGTAGCCGCCCCGGATCATATACACGTGGCTGTCCACCACGCAGTCCGAGGGCCGCTCCCGGAACCGGTTTCCTACCAGCTTGTCAAGTTTCATAATCAAACCCTCCGTTTTTCCATACATATTTTAACGGCGCTTGCCGCGAGACAACAAAACAGCCCTAAGCTGACAGCTGTCAGCTTAGGGCGAACAAATCATAGTCCGTGGTACCACCTAAATTTGGAACATTCCACACTCTTGGGCACGGGAAAAGCGCTTCCGATGCCCTATCTCTGTAACGGGAGAACCCGGTGCCGCTTACTGCTTTTTCGGCGCACAGCTCAAAGAGGGGTTGGGCGTCTTACCCATAAAGGCTTGCACCGGCCGCCTTCTCTCTGAATGGATATTTGACGCTTACTGGTTCTTATCTCAGCTTTTGTCTTATTTTCCCCAGTTTATCACAGCCTTTTCCCGGTGTCAAGGGGCAGATAATTGGATATTGGCCGATTTTCAAAAAAGGGGAGGCCGGATGAAAAACCTGTATACAAAAATTCTCATATGAAATTCACAAATTAGTAGTTGCAAATTTCCCGGATTGCTGGTAGAATGTCCATAAGCCAAAAATAAAGGCAAGCAAAGGAGGACTTTCCTATGATTCATGTTATTATGGGCCTGAAAGGTTCCGGCAAGACGAAAAAGCTGATTGACGCTATCAACGCCGCAGTCGCAGAAGCCCATGGCGACGTCGTTTGCATCGAGTACGGCAGAAAACTGACCTATGATGTTTCCTATAAGGTTCGCTTGGTAGACTCCAAGGAGTACGGCATTTCCTCTCCTGAGATGCTGAAGGGTTTCCTCAGCGGTCTGCACGCAGGCAACTTTGACATTACCAACGTGTTTATCGACAACCTGTACAAGACCATCGGCACCGACGAGAACGCCGCCGAAGGCTTCGTGGCTTGGTGCGCCAAGTTCGCCGCCGATAACAACATGGAGATCACCATCTCCATTTCCGAGGATCCCGCCAACGCTTCCGAGGAAATGAAGAAGTACCTGTAAGAACTCTTTTCTCTACATCCATCCCGCCGCGGGCAAACGCGGCGGGATTATTGTTTTTTTGGGAACCTGGCCGCCCCGGCGAAACCGGGGGCGAGCCTCCAAACGGGGAAGCGGTTATTCCTGTATGGGCATGGGAGGTTGTCCATTTCTTTGAAAAAATATAGGCGGCCCTATTGCATATATAGCCGCTTGATTGTATAATGAAAAATGGAAAGCTATTGGGAGGATATATAGAAATGAGTCAAACCACCTTACAAGAGAACAAAATGGGCGTTATGTCCGAAGGAAAGCTGCTGGCAAATATGGCGATCCCTATGGTGCTGTCCATGCTTGTCCAGGCCCTTTACAATGTAGTAGACAGCATTTACGTATCCCAGGTGTCGGAAAGCGCGGTGACGGCCTTATCCCTGGCCTTCCCGGTGCAGAATATGCAGATCGGCTTTGCGGTGGGCATCGGCGTGGGCGTCAACTCCCTGCTGTCCAAAAGCCTGGGAGAGCGGAATCAGGAGGCCGCCAACCGGGCGGCGGGCAACGGCCTGACCCTGATGCTGATCGCCACCGGGATTTTTATGCTGTTCGCGATTTTTGGAACCAGGCCCTACTTTGAAATGCAGTCGGAGGTTTCCGAGACTGTGGAAGGGGGCATCTCCTACACCCGGATCTGCTGCCTGTTTTCCCTGGGCTCCTTTCTGGCAATCTGGGGAGAGCGGCTGCTGCAAGCCACCGGCCGGACGGTGTACACCATGATTACCCAGGCCACCGGCGCCATTTTGAATATCATTCTGGATCCCATTTTCATTCACGGCTGGTTCGGCGCCCCCGCCATGGGCGTTGCCGGCGCGGCGGTGGCTACGGTCATCGGCCAGTGGGCCTCCGGAGCGTTGGCGATTTATTTTAACTACCGGTTTAATCCGGAAGTCCGCCTGGCAAAAAGCTACACAAAGCTGGAAGGCAGAACGGTGAGAAGCATCCTCACCGTGGGCGTTCCCTCCATCGTGATGAACGGCATCGGCTCTGTGATGAATTTCGGCATGAACCAGATCCTTCAGGGCTTTACCGAGACCGCCACCGGCGTGTTCGGCATTTACTTCAAGCTTCAGAGCTTCTTCTTCATGCCTCTGTTCGGCCTGAACAACGCCACCATCTCCATTGTGGCCTACAACTATGGCGCGCGAAAGCCCAAGCGGATTACAAAGACCCTGAAGCTGGTGTGCGTGTGCGCCCTGTGCCTGATGTGCTTAGGGCTGCTTGTATTCCAGGTGTTCCCAGATCTGCTGCTGAGTCTGTTCAATCCCTCCCAGGCCTTCCTGGAGATGGGCAGATCCTGTCTGCGGACCATCAGCTGGAGCTTCCCCATCGCGGCGGTGTGCATCGCCCTGGGCGCCAGCTTCCAGGCCCTGGGCAACGGGGTGTATTCCACGGTGATCTCCCTGTGCCGCCAGCTGGTGGTGCTGCTGCCTGTGGCATTCCTTATGAGCTTGACCGGAGACGTGCACAAGGTATGGCTGGCCTACCCCATCGCGGAACTGGTCAGCGGCACACTGACCATTGTATTCTTTTCCCGGATCTACCGGAAGAAGGTCCGTCCTCTGTTCGGCCAAACATGATCCCCCCGCTGCCGCAAGTGATTCTTGCGGCAGCGTTTTTTGGGGATAGGGATATTTCGTGAAAAGCCTTTCTTTTTCCTGTAAGAATTTCATTGAAAAGCTTGCCGAAATGTGATACACTGACGAAAAAAGGAGGGGATGGAATGAAAAAGGTGCTGGCCATGATCCTGGCGCTGGCCGTGCTGATGACCGGCTGCGGCGGATTGGATTTTGAAGGGTACTTTGCCGCGTGGAAGAGCCTGCTGGGTGGAAGCGCCATAACTCCCTACGAGGCTATGGAATATGAGCGGCCGGACATGGGGCGGATCCGGGAAGCCCTGGACGAGGCGATCCAGGAGGCGGACGGAGAGGACGGGCAGGCCATCCTGGAGGCGGTATACCGCTTTTACGATGAATACGACTGGTTCTATACCTGCGCGGCTCTGGCAAATATCCGCTACAGCGGCGATTTGACGGACTCCTACTGGTCGGAAGAACACAGCTGGTGTATGGAAAACAGTGTCCAGGTGGACGAAGCTTTGGAGAATCTTTACTATGCGCTGGCAAAGTCTCCGGCCCGGCAGCAGCTGGAAGAGGACTTCTTCGGCTTGGATTTTTTTGACAGCTACGAAGGAGAAAATCAGTGGGACGCGGCATTTACCTCCCTGCTGGAAGAGGAAGCCGGGCTGCAAAATCAGTACTATACCCTGTCGCAGCAGGCGCTGGAAGGGCAGTACGGTACGCTGGACTATTACGACGCCTATGGCCAGGAAATGGCTCAGTTGCTGGTGGATTTGATCCGGGTGCGGCAGACCCAGGCGGAATACTGGGGATACGATCGGTATGACCAGTTTGCCAACGACTACTACTATTATCGGGACTATACCCCGGAACAGGCGGTGGCATATTTGGAGGGCATCGGCAGGGAGCTGAAGTCCCTGTACCAAAAGACCTATGAAGAGAACCTTTGGGACATGGCCTATGGGGCTTCCCCGGAAAGGGAAACCATGGCGTACCTTCGCACCGTAACGGAAAATATGGGCGGAAAAGCGGCGGAGGCCTTCGACCTTCTGGAGCAGGCGGGGCTGTACGACATTTCCTATGGGGAGAATAAGTACAATTCCTCCTTTTCCGTGTATTTGTACAGCTATCAGGAGCCTTTTATTTTCATGAACCCCACCCTGAGCCAGTATGACAAGCTGACATTGGCCCATGAGTTCGGCCACTTCTGCTGCGATTATGTCAGCTACGGCAGCTACGCCGGGGTGGATGTATTGGAGATCTTTTCCCAGGGGATGGAATATCTCAGCCTGTGCTATGGGGAGGACACGGAGGATCTGACCCAGGTGAAAATGGCGGACAGCCTGAGCATTTACGTGGAACAGGCGGCCTTTGCCAGCTTTGAGCAGCGGATGTACGGCTTGGAAGGAGAGGGGCTGTCCGTGGAGGGGCTGTGCAGCCTTTATGAGGACATTGCGGAAGAATTCGGCTTTGACGCCCCCGGCTATGACCGGCGGGAGTTTGTGGATATCACCCACTTTTATACAAACCCCATGTACATTCTCAGCTATGTGGTGAGCAACGACGCGGCCATGCAGCTGTATGCGCTGGAGCTGGAAACGCCGGGAGCGGGACGGGAGCTCTGGGAGGCGCATCTGGCCACGGAAGAGGTGTACTTCCTGGAATTTCTGGAAAGCGCGGGACTGGAAAGCCCCTTTGAAGAAGGAAGGATCGAAAAGGTGAAGGCGCTTTTCCAAAAGACGCTGTTCGGCGAATAAACTGCAAAAACCGCCTGTCACAGGCGGTTTTTTGCATGATTTTGGGGAACGGGAGTATACTAATTCCGAGGTGAGACTGATGAAAGAGGATGAAAAAAAGACCACTCCCTGGGAAGCGGTGGACCCCAAGCCTCCGGTGATCCACTCCGGTCATATGGAGAACCAAGTAAGAAAGTGAATTGTCCCGGTCCAATGACAGGGACTTATCCCCAGCGGGCGGGCAATCAGAAAAACTCTATGGGAGCGGCTTCACCATTTCCATGGAGTTTTTCTTTGGCTGTTTTTCTTTGAATTCTGTATGCTTCCCGACTTGTCTCAGCAAGGAAGCGCGTCCCGCCAAGGCTCCTCTGTAAAAGGTAAGGCTTGAGAGGCTCCCTTGTGTAAAGGGAACTGTCAGCCGTCAGGCTGACTGAGGGATTGTGCGGCATTATGTGCGAATTTGCCGGTACTCAGGCGAAAAGGGAAGCGCCCCGCCGCATCAATCCCCCAGTCACGGCTTCGCCGTGACAGCCCCCTTGTGTAAAGGGGGCCTTTGACGCGGGGGAAATTTGGGAGGTTCTCCGGTGTAGAGGGGATCTTCCTCATATGGAGTGCTTAAAACGCGATCCGGTGGACGGCCATTTTCATCCAGCCATCTCCGATTTTGGCCAGAAGTCGGTGGGAAGGACGAACGCCTTTGGTTTTCATATCATAATATCCCAGCATATATCCTCTGCTGGACACCTTCAGGTTTTCGGACCAGCTCAATTCCTTTGCCGGATCATTCACATAGAAATACCCGTCAATATCCGCAATGCCCATGTTTTTCAGAATTTTCGACATCATCAGCTTCAAGCCGAGCTTTCCCACGGTGTCAAAAATCAAGCGTCCTCCCGGATACCGCTTTGACAGCGTTAAAACCAGGTTTCTTACTTCCTCCGTCTTAAAATAGTGGAAAACCCCGGCGGCAAAGAATATGACCCCGTTGGTTCCGTCAACCTCGTTCATCCATTGGTAATCCTTCAGATCCATGGCAATATTCTTTTCCCGCTGGCCGGCGGGGATCAGCTGCTTGCGAACCGCGATAATGTCCGGAAAATCAATGTTTACAATTTCGCACATGCCATTATCGCAGGCGCTCCCGGTCTGATCCAACCCGCATCCAAGATTTACAACAACGGCCTTTGGATGATCCTTTAAGTAATCCTTGATTTCCCACATAATGTCCAGCTGGCGCATGGCGGCTTCCAACGCCCCAAACTCGTAAATAAAGGTGTCTTTTTTGGCCTCCTGGGCGGAGAAATCATAATCCAAACGCTCGCAGAGCATTTTCGCCGAAGAATCTGTATATAGCTGGGGAAATTTTTCCGCGCACATTTTTCGGCCGTATAAGGGGACAATCAAGGTTTCCTGCACGGAGTTTTTTTCAATATGTATCTTATCCGTTGGCATCATGAATCCCTTCTCCTTTCATATAATCAAAGTTAGCAATAACTAACCATATGTTATCACAGGATTCCAATAAAATCAAGCCGCTATAAATTAAGATTGGCCGGATTGGGATGTGAAACCGGTGGGCAAATCCCCGTCCTCTTGAAGATGGAAAGGGTATCCGTAAACGAATGGGAGCCGGCGTGATCTGACACGCCGGTTCCTGCAAAAAAGGGGTTGTTTCTTATGGGACGCTGCCAAATGGCGGGGACGGTTTCTTTTAGGGCAGCAGTTGGATGACATCCGCCAGGGTATCCGCTTTGGCGTAGAGCAGGGGGAGGGTGGTTTCATCCGGCAAGCTTAAGTCCGGGATCATCACCGGCAGACAGCCTGCCCGGTAAGCGGACAGAAGGCCGGAAGGGGCGTCCTCCAGGGCCAGGCATTCTCCGGGATCCAGGCCCAGGGTTTCTGCGCCCAGCAGATAGATGTCCGGGGCGGGCTTGCCGTTTGCCAGTTCCCGGCCGCTGCATATTTTCTGAAACCGGTGATACAGCCCTAAGCCGGTGAGATACCGCTCGATCCGCTCCCGGGGGGAGGAACTGGTGACCGCGGCGGCGATGCCCCGGGCCTCCAGAGCGGTGAGCAGCTCCCCGATGCCGGGCTTAGCCTCCACCGGGTGGCGGGACAGGTGGGCCTCCATCAGCTGGATCCGCTTGGCCCGAAGCTGGAAATAGTCCCCCTGGGGCCCAAAGAAGCTGCGGATCATGTCCACGCCTGCCTTGCTGCCCAGTCCCCGCATTTTCAGGGACTGTTCCGGAGTCATGGTAAAGCCGTAACAGGCGGCGGCCTCCTGCCAGAAGCGGGTGTAGTACTTCTCCGTATCTACGATCAGCCCGTCCATATCAAAGAGCACCCCCCGAATGGGGCGCTCAGCGCCCCACTGGGGGTTGTACATCGTCAGGGACATATCAGTAGGTTAAACCGAAGTTCAGCTCGTAGTAGTTGCCTGCGGCGTCCCGGTAGGCGTAGGCCTTGCCGTTCTCGTCTTTCATGCTTTCGGGCATGTACTGGTCCTTGTCATAGCCGGGCACGTCGTTGGGGCTGACGCACACGCCGTCGGCGTTGACCGCCAGAACCTCGTCACCCTTGGGCAGGGTAATGGGCAGCTTGCCGGTGGGGGCGTAGCGGCCGAACATCACGTCCAGAGTGGCGCTGGGATAGGTGTCGAAGCCGGCGGTCAGAGCGTCCGCGTTCCGCTCCACGTTGCCCACCAGCCAGGCCAGGGGGAAGTTGATGTTGGCGATCACCTTGCCGCCCTTATTGTGGACAGCCGCGGCAATATCGGCGATCTTATGGGTGCCGGTGAGGGTGGTCTCCTGGTGGGTCTGCTCCATGGGGCGGCACTGGTCGTCCACGTTGGGCACGGTCTTATTTTCGCAGATGTCCAGCTCCAGATAACCGGCGGTGGCGGTGAAGTAGTCGCCGGAGGAGGGGGAGACCATCAAAATGGCGATATCCGCTTCCTCGTAGTTCTCCGTCAGGGTTACCTGATCCGCCAGCATCTCCCGCAGAGCCTTGGTGGCGGTCTCGCCCTGTTCCGCCTTCTTGGCGAAGGCTTCGGCGTAGACCTTCTTGCCCGCCAACTTCTCGGCGGTGAGAGGCAGGATTCCGTCGTTTTTCAGCAGCACCACGCTCTGGCGGTGGGCCAGGTTGGCCTTTTCCCAGTCGGAGGGGGTGGCCACCGCTTCCGCGGCCTTCTTGGGGTCCCGGTAGGGATTTTCAAACATGCCCAGCTGGAACATTTCCGTCAGGGTCCGGGTCACCGCCCGGTCCAGGGATTCGTCGTCCAGGGTCACCATGTCCGGGGTAAAGCCTTCCGGCAGGGTGTGGGTGTCGTAGTAGCCGTTTTTGGCCCGGTCGTAGGACTCCCGGCCGTAGGCGTTGTCAAACAGGCCGGAGATCACGTCCACCCCGGAGTTGCGCACGGCAAAGCCGATCCGCTCCGGCTCGTCCAGCATTTCCACGCCCCACTTCATGTTGTGGACGATGCCGGTGTCGGAGTTGATATAGCCCTTAAAGCCCATCTGGCCCCGGAGAATGTCGTGGATGAACACCCGGTTGTAGGCGAAGCCGTAGGGATCCAGCCGCAGCTCCTGCCCCAGGCAGTCCTGCTGAGGGGCGGATTTTTCCGCGGCAGGCTTGGAGTAGTAGGGCATGATGGAGGAGGTGTGCTTGTCCACAGCCACCTGGAAGGCGGGGATGTGGTACTTCTGCAAGGAGCCGGGGGTGGCGTACACATTCCACTGACCGGCGGCGTAATGGGGGTCAAAGCCGTTTTCCCGGGCGCCGCCGCCGGGGAAGTGCTTGGTGGTCACGGCAACGCCGGTATCGGTGACCCCATCCTCACTGCCCTGGATCCGGGGAATGATGTGCTCCATGATCTGACAGATCAGGTCGGTGTCTTCACCGAAGGTGCCGAAGGTCCGCTGCCAGCGGGGGTCGGTCATGCAGTCGGCCATGTACATATAGCCCTTACGCAGTCCGCAGCTCTCCCAGCTGCGGCGGATGGCTTCCGCCCATTGGTCCGCAACTTCAATGCCGCTGCCCTTCACGGCGGCGGCGATGCCCATGGTGCCGGGCCAGGTGGGGAACACACCGGCGGCGTCGTTCATGCCGAATACCACCTCGCCGTTTTCGTTCCGGGAGTTGGAGGCCACGGATACGGGCACGAACCGGTCGCACTCCTCCGCCACGGCCTGAAGCTGGTTTAAGTAGTCCGTCAGATCCTCGGCGGTGGCGTTCTCCCGGAGGATGGTGTGCCGGGAGAACCACTCTTTGATTAATGTGGTGGTGCCGGGCAGACGCTGCTCGCCGAAGATGGTCTTTTGGTTCACTTCCGCGTCATCCAGGATGCCGGATTCGTCGGGAACGGCTACATGGCCGGGCAGCCGGGGGCTTTTATACTTGGGGCCCATCCGCCAGTCGGAGATGAACAGCTGGGCGATCTTCTCGTCCACAGTCAGCTCCTTTACGTAAGCGGCGGCCCGCTCTTCGGGACTCAGCCGCCAGTCGTTGACCGGGCTTACCTTGCCGGTGCCGTCAATATCCTTAAAGTACAGACCGTCCTGCTGGAGCACCGGGCGGATAACGGTGGAGATATCGGGGCCGTTTTCATTGTGATACACCTTGTAGTGTTCGCTAGCTTTTTTTGCCATTAGCAATTCCTCCATCTGATTGCAGATTTACAGTATCCCGGGGATACCCATACACAATATATTATGACAAAAATCCCGGCAAAAGCCAAGTGGGAATTTATAAGAAATTCCTTCCACCCTTTTTGTATAGTGTGCTGAAAAGATATTTTTCTTTTTTTTCCGTCCCCAAAGGGCAGACTGGACTTTGGGGGAAAAAGACGCTATAATGGATCCCGAACCTGAACAACGGAGGGCTGATTATGAAGCTTGATACAAAACGAACCATTCTGGTGGGATTTGCCTTTTTGTCCATCAGCGCCTTTTGGCAGATGTACGACAACCTGATCCCCAAGATTCTTACGGAGACCTTCGGCATCGGGGAAAGCGTTTCCGGCGTGATTATGGCCTCGGACAATGTGCTGGCCCTGTTTTTGCTGCCGCTGTTCGGCGGCCTGTCTGACCGGTGCAAAAGCCCTCTGGGCCGCCGGAGACCCTACATTCTCTTCGGCACCCTGGCGGCGGTGGTCCTGATGATGGCGCTGCCCTTGCTTACGGACAGCTACCACGCTTCCCCCGCCGGGTGGAAGCTGGGCTGTTTTGTGGTTACGCTGGGCCTGCTGCTCATCGCCATGGGCACATACCGCTCTCCCGCCGTGGCGCTGATGCCGGATGTGACCCCCAAGCCCCTGCGCTCCAAGGGCAACGCCGTCATCAATCTCATGGGCGCTTTGGGCGGCATTCTCTACCTGATTATCACCACCTTCCTGTACAATTCCAAGTCGGAAGATTATGTATCCTACTTCCCCCTGTTTGCCATTGTGGGCGGAATCATGGTGCTGGCCCTGGCGGTGATTCTGCTGTTCGTCAACGAGCCCAAGCTGGTGGCCCGGCAGCGGGAATATGAGCTGGCCCACCCGGAGGAGAACCTGGCCCAGGAAAGGGAAGGCGGCGAAACGCTTCCCGGGGATGTGAAGAAAAGCCTTCGCTTTCTGCTCCTTTCCATCGCTCTGTGGTTCATCGCCTACAACGGGGTGAGCACCTGGTTTTCCGTATACGCCTCCAGAATGTGGGGCATGACCCTGGCCCAGGCCAACACCTGCCTGACCATCGCCACCGCCGGGGCAATTGTCAGCTACATTCCCGTGGGCAATATCGCCAGCAAAGAGGGACGGCGAAAGACCATCCGCTTCGGCACCCTGGTACTGACCCTCAGCTTTCTGGCGGCGTTTCTGTACACCCTGGCCTCCAACGCCTTCAGCCCGGTGCTGTACGGGCTGTTCATGCTGGTGGGCGTGGGCTGGGCGGCTATCAATGTGAACAGCCTGCCCATGGTGGTGGAGATGTGTAAAGGCAGCGATGTGGGCAAGTTCACGGGGTTGTACTACACCTTCTCCATGTCCGCGCAGATCATGACCCCCATCGTAGCCGGATGGCTGCTGGAAAATGTGAGCTATCAGGCCCTGTTCCCCTATGCCTGCCTGTTTGCCTTCGGCTCCTTCCTGACCATGGGCATGGTGCGCCACGGGGACAACAAGGTGACGGCCAAATCCGGGCTGGAAGCCTTTGACATAGACGACTGAGGAGAAAGCCTATGCTGAAACTGCTGCTTTTTATCGTTTTGCTGTATCTGCTGGCCCTGTACGGCCGCCGGGACCGGGAGGGGCTGAAGGGCCTCCAGGGCTGGGCCTACGCCCACCGGGGGCTTCACGGCGACGGCGTGCCGGAAAACAGCATGGCCGCCTTCCGGGCCGCCCTGGACGGGGGCTACGGCATTGAGCTGGATGTACACCTGATGGCAGACGGAAACCTGGCGGTGATCCACGACTCCCTGCTCAACCGCACCACCGGCCAGGCGGGACGGATCGAGGATCTGACGCTGGAGGATCTGAAAGACTACCCCCTGGAGGGGACGGAGGAGATCATCCCGGAGTTTTCCCAGGTGCTGGATCTGTTCGCGGGGAAAGCCCCCATCATCCTGGAACTGAAACCGGTGGATGGAAATTATGCCCCTTTGGCCCAGACCGCCTGCGATATGCTGAAGGACTACCGGGGGGCATACTGCATCGAGTCCTTTGATCCCCGGTGCATCATCTGGCTGAGAAAGCATCGGCCTGAAATCATCCGGGGCCAGCTGACGGAGAACTACTTCAAAAGCCGGACGGATCTGGGGGACATCATGAAATTCTTATTGACCCACAATCTGCTGAATTTCCTCACCGCCCCGGACTTTATCGCCTATCGTTTTGCCGACCGGAACGCTACCATCAGCAACCGGATCTGCCGGTCGCTTTGGAAAATCCAGGGCGTGACCTGGACCATCCGCTCCCAGGAGGACTTTGATACCGCTGTGGCGGAAGGGTGGCTGCCCATTTTTGAGGGCTTCCGGCCCTGAAAAGGAAAAAGATTACCCGTTTCCTCTGGCATTTTTTAATGACTTATGTATAATAAAGGTATCTAAGAAAAACAGGAGGCAGAATATGAAATACGGCTTTGGCGTAGATCTGGGCGGTACCACCGTCAAGATCGCTTATTTCGATGAAACCGGCAATATGCTGGAAAAGTGGGAGATCCCCACGGTAACGGAAAACGGCGGCGCGCGGATCCTGCCGGATATCGCGTCCTCCATCCGCGGCTTTCTGGCGGACAGAGGCATCCCGGATACGGCGGTTCTGGGCATCGGCATCGGCGTGCCCGGCCCCGTCAACGCCAAGGGCGTGGTGAATAAATGCGTCAACCTGGGCTGGGGCGTGTTCAATATTTCCGAGGATCTGGCGAAGCTTACCGGATTCCCGGTGAAGGCTGGCAACGACGCCAACGTGGCGGCTCTGGGGGAATTCTGGAAGGGCGGCGGCCGGGGCTGTGACAACATGGTGTTCGTCACCCTGGGCACCGGCGTAGGCGGCGGCATCGTGGTGGAGGGGAACCTGCTCCACGGCGCTCACGGCTCCGGCGCGGAGATCGGTCATCTGGTGCTGAACCGGAATGAAACCCTTCCCTGCAACTGCGGCAAACGGGGCTGCGTAGAGCAGTACTGCTCCGCCACCGGCATCGTCCGCCTTGCCAAGCAGTATCTGGAAAGCCATGATGTTCCCAGTGTCCTTCGGGAGAAGGAAGGCTTTAGCTGCAAGGATGTGTTTGACGGGGGCAAGGCGGGAGATCAGGCGGCCCTGGCCATTCTGGATCAGGTGTACGCCTACATGGGAGAATTCCTGGCCAATGTGTGCTCTACGGTGAATCCGGAGACGGTGGTCATCGGCGGCGGCGTGAGCAAGGCGGGGGATATGCTGATTACGGGCATCGAGCCTTACTTCCATAAGTACGTATTCCACGCCGCCGGAAACATCAAGTTCACCCTGGCTTCCCTGGGCAACGACGCGGGCGCCTACGGCGCTTTCAAGCTGGCCCTGGACGCCTTTGGAAAGTAAAAAGAAGAAACGCTGTCCCAAACCAAAGGGACAGCGTCTTTTCACGCCCGGATGATCCAAAGATTCCGGATCTGGGATTCTAACCGGTCGTAGGACCAGGTTTTTTGGGAGTTTTCCCGGCTGTTGGGATCGTTGACGGTAAATTCCCCGTCGGACAGGCCGGTGAGCAGGATGTAGTGGCCGGTGGTGGTGAAGTCGCCTGAGCCCATGGCGCAGATGATGAGGCTGCCTTCTTCCAGAGCGTCGGTCATCTTCTTCTTTACCAGGGGGATCTCCTCCACTTCCAGGCCCAGCTCCGGGCCGCCCTGGCTGATGAGGGTCCAGGAGGAGCCGTAACCGGTTTCATAGTAGCCGTTGTCCTCGGCAAATTGGGCTACCGTAAGGGGGTTGAAGGTTTCCTCGCCGGTCAGGTAATAGCCCGCCATGGCCAGACAGGTGGGGCCGCAGCCGGTGATGGCGATCCGGTCGCTGCCGTAGAATTCATAGCCCCACATGGGATCCCACTGAAGAAACAGGGGCACGGAATTGTTTCGCTCACAGCTGGTCAGATCCAGGGGAAGCTCCTCCCGGAAGGGGTAGTTCAAAACGAAATCCTCTGTTTCCGGATTGCGTTCATACAGGTCGATGAGGCTTTGGGGGTATTGCCCATAGGAGATCCCCTGTTCTTCCGCGTAGGCCTTTACCGCCAGCTCCGCCTCCGTGTGATCCTGAAAATAAAAGGAAATGTCACGGTAGAGATAATAGATCTGGGTGCGCCCCAGCAGAGCGGAAATACACAGGATCAGAACCAGCGTAAGAAAAATCCACCGGCGGGTTTTTGTGGTCATAGATGGTCACGTCCTTTCCCGGGCATTATATCACAGATAAAATGAAGAAGTCCTTTCAGAAAGCTTAAACTTTTCTTATTTTTTCAGTCAAGCTGACCAAAAGCCCCGGTTTTCCCTCTGCCCGGGATGGGCTGGCTTATCCCTGATAGGAGGAAAGCTTCGCCGGACGGCGAGTATTCAATTTTCAGCGGCCGATCAGTCCGACAAACTGCTGTTTAGTGCATAGCATAATTTATCTTTACCATATGAGTATGGTCTTCCCAAATTCCGTTGATCTTCAAATAATATTTGGAAATCCCCTCATTTATAAAATGGTTTTTTTCCAAAACTCTTAAAGAAGCTTTGTTTTTCGGCATCACATTCGCTTCTATTCGATGTAACCCTAGTTCTTCAAAAGCAAATTTTGTCAGCATCTTTACGGCGACAGACATATATCCTTTGTTGACGAAATCCTTGTCTAATTTATATCCCAAAAAGGCAGAACAAAAGGATCCCCATACTACATTGTTTAATCCAATGATACCTATAATTTTTGTGGGATGCTCCGTTGAACGAATATAAAAACGAAATGCTGTTCTTTCCTCATACTCGGATATTTCCTTTTTCAATACCGCTTGTTGATATTCCAGAGTAAAAAATTCCTGGCTTCGAACAGGCTCAAAGGCTTTTAAAAAATCTCTGTTTCTTTTATACTCTAAATGAGCAGATTTGAAAAATGCACAATTTCGGATTTGCACTGGAGCGGGAGCTCCCAAGGCTCCAAAAGTGTAAAGGGAGCTGGCCCGTAGGGCCTGAGGGATTGTGCAGTGAAATGTTGCGAATTCGCCCGCACTTCGGCAAAAAGGGAAGCGCCCTGCCGCGTCAATCCCCCAGTCACGGCTTCGCCGTGACAGCCCCCTTTACACAAGGGGGCCTTTGACTGCTTCCTTTTTCTGCAATTTGTGTACAATTTGAATTTGCTCATTTAGAGGTAAGGTATTTATAAGGTTTATTTTTCATATTCCGGCTTCCTCCGAAAGCGATTCAAAATACCCGCTTAAATAATTGGCGGTATCTTCACTCACTTGAAAAGTCATATTCAAACCCTCAACCTCAAAACCGATATAAGCTCCGTCGTACAGGGTGATGGCAGCGATATCATACAGCGTTCCGTCGGTGTCCGTTTGCCCCAGTTTGATTGTTTCCTCCTGGGCTAGCCCAAAAGAACCGATTTGGGACGGTTTTTCCGGCAAGGGTTTGAGTTCCCACTGGTCTAAATGCAGCGCCGAAACAAAGTCCTGGATTTCCTGCGCATCCGTAATGGTGTGAATAACTTCCGATGTATCGGCAGAGATGACCGCGATTTCCTGCGCCTTTGAAATATCCTCCCCATAGTGAGAAGGAGTTGTGTGTTCGTTGGCTTGACAGCCGCAAAGAAGCGCCAATATTGCCGCCAACGCGATCCATGTTTTTTTCATAACATCCTCACTTTCTTTTCCGCCGGTAGGTTTCGTTCATCAGCAGCAGCCGGTAGGCGCGGACAACGCCGGACGCGTAAATGCATAAAAACGTTCCCGTTCCCGCGACAATCATTCCGGCCGATAAAGCAATGGTATCCCCAGCCAGCAATTCCGCCGGAACCATTAAGGGGAAGAACAGAAACCCACGCTTACAATACTTCTGCTTTTATTATACCGTAAGCGTGGGTGTGGTTCAACGACATTTTGTTGTGGGTTTATCCAGCGTTGCGGGCGGCATACTGGACCACATTTTCAATCAGCGTGTCCATGGGTTTGCCTGCCTGGGAGAAATGCTCGGATACCCGAATCCTGGTATTGCCGCAGTAAAAATATTGAATGCCATCCGGCTCTGTGACATAGACCGAGGTGTTTTCCAGTGTCGGTTCGGGTTCATCCTCCCAGCTGTGCCATTCTTCCAGGGTTTCCAAGGGCGGCTCAAAAATCGGGTCAAAGCAGGATTCAATATCGATTTCAGCACAAGCGTTAATCAGCTTTTCCGAAGGAGAATCATCGAGCACCAGCTTATTGAGTTTTGTTGTCAGATTGGTCATAAGCAAAAATTCCTTTCTGTTAAAGTTCCATATCTTGCGATTTGCGGCGAGAAGGTTGATCGTGCTGCCTTGTTTGTCGGGTTCGGGTCAAAATGGCATCAAGAAAAGCCCGCACCTTTTCGGGTGCGAGCTTGACAGCTTCCAGATAGGGCCGTGCCTGTTCTTTTAGCGATTCATATCGCTGTTTCCAGACAGCGGCGCTCTTTTGTTCGCTTTGCAGTTTTTCTTTTAAGCGGCTGTTTTCCGCCTTGGCAAGAATCCCATTGACCGCATAATCCTTGAGTGTGCTGCACTCGGATGGGGTCAGAGTGATATTGCCGGTGATCGTCTTTTTCCCCATAGAGCGGATTTCCTGTACGGTCAGGGCGGCAGTGCGCTGTTCTTTGGTCTGCTTTTGCAGGGATTGCAGCTCCTTCTGCTTTTTCTCAACGGCAGCCTGTGCGGTGTCCAGCGCCTGTTCTGTCTGAGCGATTTGGGCGGTCACATCTTCCAGCCGCTGCTGCTCCTGTGCCACCTTGAACTGGGTCACAGTCAGATGTTCTTCGGTGCTGCCACGCTCTCCACGCTCCACATCGGTATATCCGGCAGCTTTCATATAGTTGAAGAAATCGTCTTGCAGGACACTGTACGATGTCCGCAGGACTTTCTTGCCCTTGGAGGTCAAAAGCGGATTGCCCTGCTCATCCAGAGCAACTTTTGACTCCCACTTTTTGCTCCGGCTGACCTGCATGATCGTTTCCTTGACTGTACCCACAAGGGACTTATCCTTGCACCGCTT
>CALWXR010000053.1 GCA_944385535.1 uncultured Oscillospiraceae bacterium | reverse complement strand
CTGTGCTACCGGATGCAGTCAGATTTTTCACTTGGTTTCGTGAAAAGGATTCTTGCCAATTATTACTTGACACATACCCTCGGTACGTCTTTTCTTTTTCCCTATAGACTTTTTTGTAGGTTTACGGTAGAATATTCCTTGGTTATAACCCTACCCATTGGCCGGGACGTTTCCCGGGGAAGGAGTCTGAAATGAAACTGCTTTGGAAACTGTACTGGGTGTTCGCCCAACTGGGGGCGGTGTGCTTCGGCGGCGGCTATGCCATGCTGTCTCTGCTGCAGCGGGTGATCGTGGATCAATACCACTGGGCCACCGACGAAGAGCTGCTGGACTACTACGCTGTCGGCCAGTGTACCCCCGGCATCATTGCCATCAACACCTCCACCTTCATCGGCTATAAGCTGGCGAAAACCCCCGGGGCCATTGCCGCCGGGCTGGGCTTTCTCACCCCTTCGGTGATCGTCATCACCATCATCGCCATGTTCTTGGAGAATTTTGCCCATATTCCCGTGGTCATTCACGCCTTTGCCGGCGTCCGGGTCTGTGTGTGCGTGCTGATCCTGGACGCGGTGCTGAAGCTGGGTGTGAAATCTGTAAAGGGCGTTACCGGTTGGGCAATTTTCCTGGTCACCGTATTTCTGGCCTTCTTTACGGAGATTTCCACGGTTCTGCTGGTCATCGCCGCTGGCATTGCCGGATATGTGCTTTACATCGTCAGGAGGGTCCGGAAATGAGCGACATCTTACGTCTGATCTACGAATTCTTCAAAACCGGCCTATTTTCCATCGGCGGCGGTCTGGCCACCCTGCCCTTCCTGTATGAAATGTCGGAAAAAACCGGCTGGTTCACCCAGGAGGATATTCTGAACATGCTGGCAGTCTCCGAGGCCACTCCCGGGGCCATCGGCATCAACATGTCCACCTATGTGGGCTATACCGTGGCAGGCATTCCGGGAGCCATCATCGCCACCCTTTCCCTGGCGGCGCCCTGCGTCATTGTGATCATTCTCATCTCCAAAATCCTGGACAAGTTCCGCAATTCCCCGGTGGTAGAAGGAATCTTCCAGGGCCTGCGCCCCGCCTCCATCGGCCTCATCACCGTGGCCTTCCTGTCCGTGGCTCAGGAATCCCTGCTGATTACGGAAAACTTTGCCGGTCTTTCCAGCATTCTCTCCGTGATCAACTGGCCCGCCATCGCTTTGGCGGCGGTCCTGTTTCTGGCTATGCGCAAATGGAAGCTCCATCCCATTTTCTATATTGCCATATCCGCGGTGATAGGGGTGGTATTCTCATTCTGACAGGAAAAACGCTGTCTCCCCTCTTCCCGCATGAATCAAAAACCGTCCCGGAAGCCAGTATCCAGCGGCCTCCGGGACGTGCTTTTTTTGTTTATCATACCTTCAGGTTCGCTATGAGCGAATAGAGCTCTTTTCCTGTTTTCTCCTGAAAATAGTCTTTCAGCGCCAGGTTGGCATTCCATTTATCCTCAGGGTAAAAACCATAGCGGCGTTTCACATCCGCCATCCGTTCCTCTATGTCCATCACTCCGGTGCTCCCCGCCAAGCAGTCGCACAGCTGGATCAGCCGGTCATAGTCATCATAAGGGGTCATTTTGAGCAGGCCGGACAGCTCCTCCTGCTGTTCCGAGGAAATATCCCGGTTTCCCACATAGCATTCCAGCGTGGGAAACACAAAGGAGTGGGTCAGGCAGATCCGGGCGGCTTCCTCGTATCCCAGGTCTATCATATAGTGGTAGCCGTCGTACACATGGCCCAGATGTTTTACGCCGAACTTCCGTCCGATGTCGTGGAGCAAACCCAGGACATAGGCCTTATCCCCATCCATTCCCGCCGCCCCGGCAATTTTTTCGGCGCACATGGCGGCAATCCGGCTGTGATCCGCCCAGGGGCCGGGATTGCAGCCATACGCTTCTTCCAGTAGGCGTTGGGCCTGGGCCCGTGCAGGAAAGCTCGCCATTTACATTCCCTCCAACGCCAAGGCGTTTTGGGTCTTATACAGCTGGGCGTAAATGCCGTTGGTTTTCAGCAGCTCCTGGTGGCTGCCGCATTCGGTGATCACCCCGTCGGCAATGGATACGATCCGGTGGGCGGAGCGGATGGTGCTCAGGCGGTGGGCAATGATTACAGTGGTTCTTCCCACAGACAGCTTATCAAAGGCCCGCTGGATCTTGGCCTCGGTGACCGAATCCAGGGCGGAGGTTGCCTCGTCCAAAATCAAAATGGGAGGATTCTTCAGGAAGATCCGGGCGATGGCGATCCGCTGCTTCTGCCCGCCGGAGAGCAGGGTGCCCCGCTCGCCCACATAGGTCTGGAAGCCCTTGGGCATGGCCTGGATATCCTCGTAGATCTCCGCCTTCTTCGCCGCTTCCACCACTTCCTCCATGGTGGCGTCCGGCTTGCCGTAGCGGATATTTTCAAACACGGTATCGGCAAACAGGAACACATCCTGCTGAACGATGCCGATGTTCTGATGGATGCTTCTCTGGGTCACGGTTCGGACGTCCTGCCCGTCAATGGAAATGCTGCCGGACGTCACATCATAAAACCGGGGAATCAGCTGGCAAAGGGTGGATTTCCCGCCGCCGGAGGGGCCCACAATGGCCACCGTCTCTCCCGGCTGTATCGTCAGGGATACGTCATGGAGCACGGCCAAGTCCCCTTCATAGGCAAAGGACACGTTCTCCACCTGGATCTGGCCGTGTACATTCTCAAGAGGCTTGGCGTCCTTCTGATCCTGCACCGTGGGCTCCATACGCATCACATCCACAAACCGGTTCAGTCCGGCGAAGCCGTTGGAGAACATTTCGGAAAAGCTGCTGAGCTTGCGCATGGGGGTAACGAAGGAGGAAATATACAGGGTAAAGGTCAGCAGATCCCGGTAGTCCATTTCCCCCTCCATCACGTAATAGCCGCCCACGCCGATGACAATGACGTTCAGGCTGCACAGGAAGAATTCCGTGGAGCTGTGGAACATGCCCATGGCTTTGTGAAACTGCCGCTTGGAGGTTTTGTAAATCTCATTGGCGTCGTCAAAGCGTCTGCGCTCCAGCTCCTCATTGGCAAAGGCCTTGGCGGTGCGGATGCCGGACAGACTGCTTTCAATCTCCTGGTTGATATGGCCGGTCTTTTCCTTGGCGGCGGCGGAGGCCCGGCTCATCCGCCGGCGCATGGTCATCACCACCACCAAAAACACAGGAATGGTGAGCATCACTACCAGAGCCAGCTGCCAGCGGATGGAAAACATCACCGCCAGGGCGCCTACAATGGTCAAAATGGAGGTGAGCAGATCCTCCGGCCCGTGGTGGGCAAGCTCCGTCAGTTCAAACAGATCCGTCGTCAGGCGGGACATCAGCTTGCCGGTGCGGTTATTGTCGTAAAAGTCGCAGCTCAATTCCTGCATGTGATGAAACAGATCCCGGCGGATATCCGCCTCCACCCGAATGCCGAAGGTATGACCGTAGTAGGCCACGATGTAGTTTAGAAAAGACCGCAGCACATAGCAGGCCATCACCGCCGCCATCACCGTGAAGAAGGTGCGGTAAAGCTGCCCCGGCAGCATGTCATACAAGGCGCTGCGGGTCACCATGGGAAACAGCAGGTCAATGGCCGCAATGCCCACTGCGCATAATACATCAATGGCAAAGAGCTTTTTGTGGTTTTTGAAATAGTGCAGAAAAATCATCAGCGGCGAGCGTCGCTGAAAATCCTTTGTGGTCATCCATACTCCTCCTTTATTTTCTCTGTATTATAGCATAAAACACAAATAACATCAACGTTCCCCCTTCTTTCAAAGGAAATTTTGTGATATAGTATACAAAACTGTTTTGCAAAAAGGAGGGTTCCTTCATGGAAATTCTTTACAGCGACGAATCTCTGGTGGTCTGCGTCAAGCCCGTGGGCCTGGATTCGGAAAAAACCCTTCCCCAGGAATTGAAAAACCGGTTTCCCGGGGAGATCTATCCGGTTCACCGGCTGGATCTGAACGTAGGCGGCGTTATGGTCTACGCCCGTACAAAGCAGGCGGCCGCCGCCCTATCCCGGACCATCCAGGAGGGCGCCATGGTCAAGGAATATGTGGCCATGGTCCACGGCACGCCCCCGGAAGAAGGGGATTGGGAGGATCTATTGTGGAAGGATTCCAAGAAGAATAAAGTATACGTGGTCCATCGCCAGCGGGGCGGGGTCAAAAAAGCCCGGCTGGAATTTATGCGGCTTTCCAGCGGAGAGACCAGCCTGGTTCGCGTCCGCCTGCACACCGGCCGCAGCCACCAGATCCGGGTTCAGTTTGCCAGCCGGGGCTTTCCCCTGGTGGGCGACCATAAGTACGGGGCAAAGGATTCCGCCTCCGCCCCGATGCTGTTTTCCTGCTGTATCCGCTTCCCCTATCAGGGACAAACCATGGCGTTTTCCCGTCTGCCGGATTGGGAGCAGGTTTAAGAAGTGCCTGCTGAATAAGCCGAGGAAAGCGGCTTATTCCCCGCCGCAGGCGGGAAATTGAAAAAACGGCTCTTTCCAACCGTTTTTTTCAATTCAGGCGCGTATCAATGTGTATTTTAGATGATGCGGCGCACCGCATCATCCAAGCAGGTGCAAGATTTTTTCGCTGAACGGCGGAAAAACCTTGCACCGGAACAACGCAAAAAAATCCGGAAAGCCTTGGCTTGCAAAGGCTTTTGCGTTGTTCAGTACACATTAAGAAGGGATATATTTGCTCTGCCATTTGCCGGAGACCATCCGGGTGATGAAGAAGGTCAGGCGGCACACCCAGTCCATGACCATGGCGCACCAGACGCCGATGGCGCCCATTTCCATCTGCACGCACAAAATCCAGGAGCCCAGCACCCGGAAAGCGATCATGGAGCCTACCCCCACCCACATGGTAAACTTCACATCGTTGGCCGCCCGGAGGGCATTGGGCAGCACAAAGGCCACCGGCCACATCAAAATGGCGCAGCCGGCGTGGATCCGCACCAAGGTCTCCGCCAGTTCCACCGTCTGGGGCGTCAGGGATCTGTACAGCCCCACCATCTGCTCTACAAAGATCAGCAGCAGCCCGTTGGTAATGCCCATAAGGATGTACGTCCAAAGCATCAGCTTTTTCACATAGTACTTCACCTGCTCCGGATCTCCCGCGCCTACGCACTGGCCCACCACCGTGACCATGGCCAAGCCCATGGCCTGGCCGATGACGATTCCCAAAGAATCCAGGGTATTGGCAACCGCGTTGGCGGAGGTCTGGGTGGTGCCGAACAGGGCGATCATGCTTACCACCACCAGCCGCCCCAGCTGGAACAGGCTGTTCTCACAGGCGGAGGGCACGCCGATCCGCAGAATATTGCCCATCATCCGGTTGTCTATATGAACAAGCCCCTGCTTTTCCAGGCGCAGCTCCTGCTTGGGGTTGGCCGCCAGGGCCAGAATCACCACCGCCGCCACAATCCGGGACACCAGGGTGGGAATGGCCACGCCGGCAACCCCCATTTTCAGCACAAAAATACACAGGGCATTGCCTGTGATGTTGATGGCGTTCATGAGAAGGCTAACCTGCATAGACACCTTGCTGTTGCCCACGCTGCGGAAAATGGCCGCCCCGGCACAGTATAAGGCAATAAAGGGAAAGGACAAGGCGGTAATCCGAAAATAGATCAGCCCCGCCTCCATCACGTCATGGTCGATGGAACCGAAAAACATGCGCATCATTTCTTCCGCGAACAGCAGGCAAAGCGCCGTGGCGATCACGCCTAAGCCCGCCGCCATGATCACCAGCTGTCCGGCGCTCTGCCGGGCTTTTTCCATCTTTCTGGCCCCCAGGAACTGGCTGGTGACCACCGCGCCGCCGGTTGCCAGGGCCGCGAACAGCACCAGCACCACAGCGTTGATCATATCCACCAGAGATACGCCGGAAATCGCCGCTTCTCCCACAGAGGATACCATCACACCGTCGCACATGCCCACAAAAATAGACAGCCCCTGCTCAATGGCCAGGGGGATAATCAGCTTGATCAGCCGCTCGTTGGAAAATAGTCTCTGTTTCACTACGTAGTCACCTCATAATCGTTCTGGGTATACTATAGCACCAACCGGGGCAATTTGCAATATCTCCCAAAAACCGTCCCCTCAAAATCTTCGGCGATTCCAAGGGGACGGTTCCGTTTTTATATCTGATACGATTTCTTGATTAAGGATTTTAAAGAGAATCCATATGACCGGCTTTCGGATTCTCCCGGCCGTAGAGGCGGGTCACCTTCCGGATCCTCTGGGCCAGCTCCCCGGAAGCAAAGCCCTCCGCCGCCCGCCAGGTCCAGTTGTCCACAGACAGGGTTCCGGGGTAATTCATCCGGGCTTCTTTTCCCAATTCCAGGTAGTCCTGCATCTGCACCACGCACAGCCGGGACACAGATCCCATGGCCCCCCGGATCATGCCCCAGATCCAGCCCTCCTCCCGGTTCAGCCCCAGGTAGTCCCTGGCATAGGCCACATCCTCCGGCAGCGCTTCCGCAAGCCACTGCTTCAGCGTCACATTATCATGGGTACCGGTATAGCAAACCGAATCCACAGGGTACAAATGGGGCAGATAGTCGCTCTCCTCCCGGGAATCAAAGGCAAATTCCAGCACCTTCATCCCGGGATAGCCGGAGTCCTGCTGCAATTTCCGCACCTGGGGGGTAACATAGCCCAGATCCTCCGCAATGAATGCAAGCTCCGGCAGCGCCTGCTGAACAGCCCGGATGAAGTCAAACCCGGGCCCCTTCTCCCACCGGCCCCTTCGGGCGGTCTCATCCTCCGCAGGAATGGACCAATAGCTTTCAAAGCCCCGGAAGTGATCGATGCGAACCACATCGTACATGTTTTCAGCCGCTTTCAGCCGCCGGATCCACCAGCTGTAGCCGGTATCCGCCATAGCCTTCCAGTCGTAAAGGGGATTGCCCCACTTCTGACCGTCGGCGGTAAAGGAATCCGGCGGGCAGCCCGCCACCCGGGTGGGCCGCTTGTTTTCGTCCAGCTGAAAAAGGCCGGTATTGGCCCACACATCCACCGAGTCCAGCGGGACATAAATGGGCACGTCTCCTATGATCCGGATCCCCTTTTCGTTGGCATAGCCCCGCAGGGCCTTCCACTGGCGGTCAAACTGATATTGCAGGAAGCATTCGAAGTCAATGGCCGGGGCCAGTTCCCGGCGCTTCCCTGCCACAGCCAGGGATGTACAGTCCTTGAGCTCCGACGGCCAATCCTGCCAGGGACGGCCTCCCCGTTCCTCTTTCAAGGCCGTAAACAGGGCGTAATCCGCCAGCCAGCTTTCATTTTCCTCCAAAAAGCGGTGATAGGCCTGATCCGGAAGGAAGCGGTCATAGGCCAGCTTCAGCACCTTCCTGCGCTGCCGGTATTGAATGCCGAAATCCACCCGCCCGGGATCCCGCTGCCAGGTCAGGCTCTGTAATTCTTCCGCTTGCAGCAGGCCCTCCTGAACCAGCGTCTCCAGGTCAATCAAATAAGGGTTCCCCGCGCAGGCCCCCAGGGACTGGTAGGGAGAATCCCCATAGCCTGTAGGCGTCAGGGGCAGGATTTGCCAATAGGACTGCCCCGCCTGCTCCAGAAAATCTACAAACCGGTAGGCCTCCCGGCCCATGGCGCCGATTCCGTAAGGCCCGGGCAGGGATGTGATGTGCATTAAAATACCGCTTTCCCGCATGTTTCTACTTCTCCTTAAATAGGAATTTCCCGTATGCTTTCCCGCTTGGCTACACGGAACGGTACGGTTTCGTGCCGGGCTTTCTTTCCCTGCTCGATGCTTTCCAGGAGGATCGTCAAACCCCGGTTCGCCAGTCTGGCCCCATCCTGAACCACAGTGGAAAGCTGTGGAACCAGATAGCTGCCCAAAGGCAGACCGTCCACCCCCATAACAGAAACATCCTGCGGCACCCGCAGGCCGTATTCCCAAAGCGCTCGAATGGCGCCAATGGCCATAACATCGGCGGCGGCAAAGATCGCAGTGTATCGCAGTCCGCCCCGAAGCAGGGTCTGTACCGCCTCGTAGCCATTCTGCCAGGAATAGCGTCCCGACTGATAATCCCGGCGGGGATCGAATGGGATGTCATGGGCGGCAAAGGCAGCCATACATCCCTCCAATCGAAGCCGGCTGGTGTCGGAGATGCTGGGGTCGCCGCCGATCACCGCAATCTGCCGGTGGCCCATGGCGATCAGCGTCTCAATGCCGCATCGGGCCGCCTCCAGATCGTCTGTAGTTACGCTGGAGAGATTGGGGAAGGGCAGCTTTGAGCCGTCGCTGGTCACCAATACACAGGGCACATCAATGGCGGCAAAGTCCTGGATAAAGTTCTGGTTGTTTCCCCCAAGAAACAGAACTCCCCGGGGTTTCCGCTCCCGGCACAGCTGCAGCGCCCGAGTCACCTCGTTCAGATCCTCATCCAGATAATCCACCAGCAGCTGATATTTGGTCCGGGAAAGGCTGTGCTGGATGGTCTCCACCATCTCCCCAAACAGCTCGTTTCCCACGCCCTTGACTACCACAATGATGGCGTTGGAATGGATCTGCTTCAGCTGTTTGGCATTTGTATTAAACTGGAAGCCGCTTTTTTGAGCGGCTTCCAGGATCACAGCACGCGCTTTTTCGCTGACGTTTGGGTGGCCGTTTAAGGCCCGGGATACTGTCCCCACCGCGTAGCCGGTGGCTTCGGCCAGGTCTTTGATGGTCATAGGCCTTCCTCTTTTCTTAGTATTGGTTTTTCTTATCCCTTCACCGCGCCTGCGGCTACACCCTTGATGATATGCTTCTGGCAGAAGATATACACAATGATGATGGGCGTGATGCTCATCATGATTACCGCCATAGTAGCGCCAAGATCCACAGTGCCGTAGCTGCCTTTGAGATACTGCACCAGGATAGGGATGGTCATATACATGGTACGATCCAGCACCAAATAGGGCAGCAGATAGTCATTCCACACCCACATCAGTTCCAGGATCCCCACAGAGATCATGGTGGGCTTGAGCATAGGCACTACCACATTGAAAAATGCGCGCAGAGGGCCGCAGCCATCGATGGCCGCCGCTTCCTCAATCTCCGTAGGCAGTCCTTTGATAAAGCCCAGGAACATGAAGATGGCAAGTCCGGCGCCGAATCCCAAATAAACAATGGGAATGGTATAGGGCGTGCTTAGATTCAGCTGATCCGCCGTGAACGTCAGCGTGAACATAACCATCTGGAAGGGAACGATCATGGAGAACAGGCACAGGTAGTAGAAGATTTTGGAAAACAGGCTGTTCACCCGGGCAATGTACCAAGCGGACATGGAGCAGAATACCAGGATCAGGGCTACAGAAGTCACCGTGATAAACAAGCTGTAGAAAGCTGCCCGGAAGAACGGATAATTGCCAAAGGTCAGGCCTTTGATGTAGTTGTCCAGGCCAACAAAGGATTCTCCGCTTGGCAGCGCGAACGGCTCCATGTTTACAAAGCCGTTTTCCTTAAAGGAGTTGATCAGCACCACCACAACGGGGAACACCCACACCACAGACAAGCACACAAATATCCAGGTTAAGACCTTACTCCCGGTGGAATATTGCTGAGCGGTCTTTTTCATTACTGCTCAACCTCCTTTCTGCGCGTCAGCGCTTGCTGGGCAATGGCCATGACTGCCACCAGGATAAAGAAGATCACAGCCTTGGCCTGGGCCACACCATGATAGTTCTTATTGATATTGTAGGTGGAATAGATGTTCAGCGCCAGCAATTCCGTAACGTTGATCTTGGCGCCGTCCTGAATGACGCTGGGCAGGCCGTTGGTCAGCGCCATGTTCTGGTCGAACATCTTGAAGGAATTGGTCAGTGTCAGGAAGGTGCAGGTGGTGATAGAGGGCATCACATTGGGAATGATTACCTGAAACAACGTCTGTCTGCCATTGGCGCCGTCGATCCGGGCAGCTTCCAGCATATCCTCAGACAACGCCTGCAAGCCGGCGATATAGATAATCATCATATAGCCGATCTGCTGCCAGGCCACCAAGATCACCAGCCCCCAGAAGCCATAGGTGCCGTTGGCGGTGAGGTAGGTACCGTAATTTTTCAGAATGCCGTCAAAAATCATACTCCAAATATAGCCCAGAACCACGCCGCCGATCAGGTTGGGCATAAAGAACACAGTACGGAACAGATTCGCTCCCCGGATCTTCTGCGTCAGCGCGTAGGCAATGATAAAGGCCAGTACGTTGATTAGGATGATGGAGACCACCGCGAAGGCTGCCGTATTTTTAAAGGCATTGAGGAAACCGGCGTCCTGGAATACCTTCATATAATTGCTCAAGCCCACCCATTTTGCATCCTTAGGTGTGTTGAAATTACAGAAGGACAGATAAATACCTTGAATGAAGGGCCATACAAATCCAATTACAAAGGCAAAGAAGGTAGGCAGAATGAAGATAGGCGCTAACCTCCGCAGGGGGGCTTGTACCAGGTTGACGGATTTCTTGCTTTTGGCCAAAGTGATCTCCCTCTCTTTCATAAGAATGGTTGATTCCCGCTTCTGCGCAGGGGAAAACAGCTGATTGTACGTATACCGACTTACTGTGGAAAATCCAGTGCTTTCCCCAGGGCAGAAGGATTTGGTAAGGGGCGGGCATTCGCCCGCCCCGGAAAAGGTCTTGAATGATTAGCCGTTAACCGTGTTATACTCGATTGCCCAGCCGTCAACAAAAGCGGTGACAACCTGCTCCCAGTTGGCGTCAGTGGGATCGGCGGAGTAAGCAGCCAGAGCGGTGACAACGGTGGCTCTCCAGGAATCCACGTTGGGGGTGTGGTTGAAGGCCCAGCTCACAGTGTACTTGCCATCAGCGAGCATCTCGTTGCCGTCAACGATGAAGGCGTTGGAGGACTCAGGAGCGGCCTTGAAGGGCACGGCGCCCAGCTGCTCGACCATAACGGCGGAAGCCTCCGCGTCGGTGACCATCCAGTACAGGAAGTCCAGGGAAGCCTTCTGATCTTCCTCAGACGCCGTAGCGTTCACAGCCCAGCAGTTCTCAGTGCCGGAGCAAAGGGCAGCATTCTCTTCGCCTTCCACGCCGCAGTAGATGGGGATCATCGCCAGATCATCAGCGGACATGCCAGCTTCCAGCAGACCGGCGTATTCCCAAGTGCCGTTCTGATAGAATACAGCCTTACCTTCGGTGAACTGAGCCTTGGACTCATCGGCGGTGGAGGTGGACAGGGTCTTGGCGTCAGCGGCGGTATCCGTGATGTACAGATCCCAAATGGCGCGGAAGTTGTCCAGGTAAGCGCCGGTGATGGTGGCGGGCTGCTCGGTCACGCCATCGTCACGGAACTCGTAGAACAGGGGCATGTTGGCCAGGTGGCCGGAGAAACGCCAGGAAGAGGAGGCGTCCAGACCGGCGGCGGAGAAGGCGTCGAAGCCCAGCTCGGCGCTGCGGGCGTGGATATCGTCGGCAACTGCCTTCAGGGACTCGAAGTTGGTGATCTCATCCAGAGTGTGGCCAGCCTGCTCCAGCAGAGCGGTGTTGACGATGATACCGAAGGACTCGAAGCAGTAGCCCAGAGCCTTCAGCTCGCCGTTTTCATTGTACAGGTTGAAATCGTCGGTGGTCAGCTCGTTGGCCAGATCGGTGCCGGTCAGGTCCAGGGCGTATTCGTCCCAGTCCTTCAGACCGGACATGTTGCCAATGTTGAAAATGGTGGGCGCTTCGCTCTTGGCCATTTCGGCGGTCAGGGTGTCGGAGTAGGTGCCGGAAGCGGCGGTGACCACTTTCACCTCAACGCCGGTCTGCTCCTGGTAGGTGGCAGCCAGTCCCTGCAGAGCTTCATCAAACTCGGGCTTGAAGTTCAGGTAGTAAACACGGCCAGCTGCAGCGGCCTCTTCAGTAGCAGCAACAGCTTCGGTGGTCCCGACAGTCGCGTCGGCCTCCGTTGCAGCAGTGGTTTCCGGCTCATCGGCGGCAGTGCCGCCGCAGGCGGCGAAGCTAAAAACCATAGCCAGAGCCAACAACATTGCGATCAGCTTTTTCATTGTTTTTCCTCCTAATTAGTCTGTCCGAATTGTTTTGGACTGTGTATTTTATGGAAACGTTTCCAACCGTTCCATATTCCAAGTATAACGCATTTTCACCAAAAGCGCAACCCGCAAATTACGAAAAAATAAAAGTTCTGCACATTCAATAAGTTTGAAACCCGGTTTTTAGTAAATTATTCCATATCCCCGGTTTCCTCCTGCCTAAAAAACAGGCTCCCATCCTTCTTAAGAATGGAAACCTTTCAAAATCATCCGCTCTGTTTTCACCATCCCCGCTTTTCATAGGGATTCTCTTTTAAAATCATTACTCAAGAAATATATCAGACTGTACAGACAGGCCGATAATTGGATCAAGGGCAAGCCGCCAACGGAGGCGGGCAAAAAAACGGGAAGAGCAGGGCGCAAATCCCCCCTCTTCCCGTCGGTTTTTTTGTGCGTCTATCTTTTACTGACGCGATTTTAATACTGTTCTTGATTAACTTTTTTTCAAGAAGGCGGCATCTTGCCGCTCCTTAGGAACGCTCCAGATATTCTTCCAGACAGATCCCCTTTTCATAGATCTCTCCGGCCGCCTCCCTGCCCACATACCGGTAATGCCAGGGCTCATAGCCGATTCCGGTGATCTGGCTTTTCTCTTCCGGATACCGGAGAATAAAGCCATACCGGTGGGCGTTGGCCATAAGCCACTTCTGCTCCGGAGTGTTTTCCTGATCCTCTTCCAGCGCCCGGTAGCTCTCAGCCACAATGTCAACCGCAAGCCCCAGCTGATGCTCGCTGGTTCCGGGAAACGCGACCCACCGGGCGGCCTCCGCTTCCGCTTCCTCCCGGGAATATCCCTGCTTCCGCAGTCTGCTGACCTTGTTGGCATATAAAATCTCCTGGTCCGCCTGGGTGCGGTAGGAGGATCGAACCACAGGGGAAAGCCCCTCCTTACGCGCGTCCTCCAGCATGGTCTGCAAATCCTCGTAGATCCGCGCATCCACAGCCTGGTGATTTTCAAGCTCCTTCAAGGTCACAGAAAAATCCTCAGGAAGCGTGTTCTGGGGATTTACCAGCATCAGCATCCAGTCTGTATCCTCCGGCTCTGTCACCTGGGGATCCTCTTCCATGGAGTTTTCCGTTTCCGGGGTAACGGCTCTGGGGATTACATCCGCGTAATCCTCCCCCGGCAGTTCCTCCAGAGGCGCCGTCCTCCGGGTCTCGGTGGACGGGACTTCCCGGGATATTGACGTCTGCTCATGGCAGCCGGACAGGCCGTACAGCCCCATGCCCAGGCAAGCCACGCTCACCAGCGTCAATCGCCATATCCATTTCACAGATGATCTCATACCGGCCTCCTGATTTCCCGCACCCCTTTTATGGGTTTCCCCGTATAGTTTTACCCATATCCAGTTTTCTATGCAGCCGGTCTAAAAATCAAAGATCCGATATTTTCCGGATCCCCCGGGTGGTCAAAGGGAAGCTTTTTTTATGCTTACTTTCCTGACGCCAGGTTTGCCAGAAGCCACATCAGGGCAATGCCAACGATCAAAATCAGGCTCGCCGTCCGGTAGGCTTTTTTCCGCAAAGCCAGGAACGCGCCCAGGCCGGTCACGAGGGCAATCAGAATCCAGCCTGTCGCCAGAAAAGCAGGATTCCCTGTTTCCTCCGCCGGGGAAACGGCCCCCTCGGTGGGCAGGGTTTGGGCGTCCTCCGCAGCCGGGGCGGTATCCTCTGCGGTTGGCGTGGGTTCTGAGGGGCTTACGGTCTCCCGGAGGTTGGCCGCCAGGGTCTGCCCTTCTTCTGACAGGGAAGATCCGTCCCCAAGCAAGCCGTCCAGAATCTCCAAAAAGGCGGGATCTCTTCCCCGGTCATAGGCCACCAGGGAAAGGATCAAATCCTGGGCAGCATCCTCTTCCAGCGCCAGCGCTTCCAAAAAGGAAACCGGGTCGGCCAGGAAAGCTTCTCCCAGCTCCACCGCGTATTGCTCTGTCAAAGCGCCGTCGGAAGAGAGCGCCCCTTAAAACAAGCTTTTCAGCTCCCCGCTTTCCGCCGCCACGGCGCCGGGGATCCAGGACATTACCAAAAGAACACTTACTATCACGGCAAAAATTCTTTTCATCTTTTTCTCCCTCTTATACGCAAGCAAGGCCCACGGCTTTCATCTGCCGCGGGCCTTTTGGCGTTTCAATTATTCCTCGTCTTCGTCCTCTACGGAGAACTCCAAGGTCTCGCCGCAGTTGGGGCAGACGATGCTTCCCTGCTCCAGGGTTTCCTCATCGAAGTTGATGATCTCACCGCAGGCGCCGCACTCTACTTCATAGATGGTGGTTTCCTCGTCGCCGAAGTCGAAGCCTTCCTCGTAGTCCTCGTCCTCGTCGTCCCAGTCCTCCCAGTCCTCATCCTCATAGTCGTCCTCATCGTCCATGATGAAATCCTCGATGGCGTCCAAATCCTCTTCGATCTCGTCCAGCTCGTCGGAAATGGCGATGGTGGTCTCCTCAATGTCGGTGATCCGCTTGGTCATATCCCCCAGCAGATCTACGATGGCGGCGATCATCTTGCCTTCGTCAGACTCGGTGTTCAGGTTCAGGCCGTCCATCAGGCCCTTCAGGTAAGCAGACTTTTCGGAAATGGTCATAGCAATTCTCCTTTCCCGGCGCGCCTTTCCGGCATCCGGCTGTCAGGTGGTAAAGATATTCTCCTTTTTGAAAAAGGGGACGATGCTCCCATCGGCCCCTTTTTTCTATACGGTCAATTAAGCCTTGGAACGGCCCAGGTACTCGCCGGTACGAGTGTCGATCTGGATCTTGTCGCCCTCGTTGATGAACAGGGGCACCTTCACCTCAGCGCCGGTCTCCACGGTGGCGGGCTTGGTCACGTTGGTGGCAGTGTTGCCGGCGAAGCCGGGCTCGGTCTCGGTGACCACCAGATCCACGAAGTTGGGCACTTCCACGCCGAACACCTTGCCCTTGTAGCTCATAACGGTGCACACGTCGTTCTCCTTGACGAACTTGAAGGAGTCGTCCAGGTTGCTGGCGTCGATGGGCTCCAGCTCGTAGGTCTCCTGATCCATGAAGTAGTACAGGGAGCCGTCGTTGTAAGAGTACTCCATCTTCTTTCTCTCAATGAAAGCGGTGGGGAACTTGGCGGAAGGGTTCAGGCTGGTTTCGGTCACACCGCCGGTGATGACGTTCTTCATCTTCACGCGGACGAAGGCGGCACCCTTGCCGGGCTTCACATGCTGGAACTCGATCACCTGCATGACCTTGCCGTCCAGTTCAAAGGTAATGCCGTTTCTAATATCGCCTGCAGAAATCATTTGTATATCCTCCTAAGATACTCTCCCAAATCCGGGATAAGAATTGTGTACATAGCATTGGCTTTTATATTCTAACCCAAATCGTGTCAAATTGCAAGGGGGAACGGAATATTTTTTACAGGATCAGAAGGTTTTTCGGGCTTTTTGTAATATCCTCGCAGCCGTCTTCCGTGAGAATGGTCACATCCTCGATCCGGACGCCGAATTTTCCCGGCAGATAGATCCCCGGCTCGGCGGAGCACACCGCGCCAACCGGCATGGGCTGGGTGTTGCTGGCGCTGGGGCTGGGGGACTCGTGGATCTCCAGCCCTAAGCTGTGGCCGTAGCCATGGCCGAAGCAGTCGCCGTAGCCCGCTTCGGTGATGATGTTCCGGGCAACGGCGTCGATGTCCTTGCCGGGAACCCCCGCCTTGGTGGCAGCGATGGCGGCCTGCTGTGCCTTCAAGACCGTGTGGTAGACCTTCTCCATCTCCTCCGTAGCATAACCCACCGCCACGGTACGGGTCATGTCGGAGCAGTAGCCCATGTAGGAAGCGCCGAAGTCCATGGTGATAAAATCCCCCGCCTGGATCACTCGCTCCCCGGCCACGCCATGGGGCAGGCTGGTATTGGGGCCGGAGACCACGATCGGGTCAAAGGCCAGACCGGTGCCGCCGTTTTTGTACATGCAGTAGATCAGTTCCGCCTGGAGCTCCAGTTCGGTCATGCCGGGCTTGATCCGGGTGACCACCTCGGCGAAGGCCTTGTCGGTGATCTCCTGGGCCTTGCGCATCCGCTCCAGCTCCCAGTCCTCCTTGACGCCCCGGAAGCCGCTGATGTGGGCATTGTAGGGAGTGAGCTTGGCGTTCAGGTGCTTTTCAAAGCCCATCAGTTCCGCCACGGTCAGATAGTTTTCTTCATAGCCCAGCTTTGTAACGCCGAAGTCCGCAATGGCTTCGTTGAGCAGCTTGTAGTAGCCGTTGAGCCGGTCCACACCCAGCACTTCAAAGCCCCGGATGTTATTTTCAGCGGACTCAATATACCGGCTGTCGGTAAAATAGCGGCAGCCCCTCTTGGTGACGATGGCAATGCCCTCGGCAATGTCAAACTCCGCGCCGTAGTGGCGGCTGTAGCGGGAGGTGAGCAGCAGACCGTCCACCTTGCCGTCCAAAAGGGACAGGTATTTTTCCAGGTTCTTCATTTTCTATATCCTCCTGTTTTTTGCAAGAAAAATAAAAGGCAGTTCCAGCACATGACGTGCCTTCAGCCAGAAATTATGATTGTCAATGGCCTTCACCAAAATAGAGGTGACGCCCGCGCAGTTGGCCCCCAGGGTGTCCGTATAGATCTGATCCCCCGCCAGGGCCGCCTGGGAAGGGGGTATGCCGTACTTAGCCAGGCACTCCTGAATTCCCTTGGAGAAGGGCTTCTTCGCGTGGGTGATGCAGTCCAGACCGTATTCCCGGCAAAATCTGGGCACCCGGTCGTTGTGGCTGTTGGAGACGATGCACACCGAAATGCCGCTGCTGTTCATTTTGTTCAGCCAGCGGGCCATTTCCTCCGTGGGCACGTCGGTGGTGTAAGGTACGATGGTATTGTCAAAATCCAGCATCAAAAGGCAAATGTTCCGGCTTTGCAGCAGCTCCGCCGTGATATCCGTTAGCTTGTTCGCCCGGATCTTGGGCAGCAAGGAAAAGGGCATAGGATCCTCCCATGGTTCATATAGTGATGGTAGAAAGCTTCATGGGCGCGGAAGCCCCATAAAGACCCATTATGGTGATTATACCACGGAAAGGATGATTTGTCCATGGCGATTCGGCGTTATCTTGCTATGACGGCGGCAGAAATTGGAAATTGCGCCGCATTGCCGCCGAATATTGGCTGGATGGCCTGCCATTTTTCCCCCTACTGCACCGGGGTTTCCAATCTGCCCCGGGCCATGCCCCCGGGTTCCCTGCTGATTTTTGACGATATGACCCCCATCCACGGCCATGATCCGGAGTACATCGCCGCCCAACTGACCGCCTGTGTGGAAGATCTTTCCTGTGCCGCCTGCCTGCTGGACTTTCAGCGGCCGGAAAGCCAGGAAACCGCCGCCGTGGCAAAGCAGCTTGTCTCCGCCCTTCCCTGCCCGGTGGCCGTATCGGAACCTTACGCCCAGGATCTGGACTGTCCGGTGTTCCTGCCCCCTCCCCCGCCGGATACGCCCCTGACGGATTACCTTCAGCCCTGGCAGGGCCGGGAAATCTGGCTGGAAATGGCTCTGGGCGGCACGATCCTGACTCTGACGGAACAAGGCTGCGCCCGCGCGCCCCTTCCCTTGGGGGACGCGACTGGAGGAGGCTTTCCGGAAAATCATCTTCACTGTCACTACTCCATTCAGTCAGAGGAAGATACCGCCCAATTTACCCTTTGGCGCACCCGGGAGGATCTGGAGGATCTATTGAAGGAAGCGGAAGCCTTAGGCGTGACCACCGCCGTAGGATTGTACCAGGAATTGGAGAAAAAACCACAGATGGAATAAGCGTCCCCCTTCCGGCACGCCGGAAGGGGGTAAGCTTATTCGATGATAAATTCCTGATCGTTGATAATCACAGCGGAGATGTTTTCCACATCCACCAACCGGTTGAAAATAAAGGTCAGTACATTGAAGTTTTCAGGATCATCCTCCACCGCGCTACTCACTTCTCCAACCACATTATTATGGATATTGTCCTGCTCCACGATATATTCCGTGCCGTCCCGGAAGCGGATCACCACAGAGTCCACATTATCCGCATGCACCCAGGTTTCTCCATCGATACCGGTATGCAGAAATTCCAAATCCGTAACGTCAATGCGGAAGCTGATGGGGCTGACACAGATGCTGCCGTCCGCCAAGGTCACATTGGGAAGGGTGCGCTCTTCCGGAAGGGAAATGGCCAGGGTTTCCGTCTCCGGCTCCGGGTACAGAACATCGTATTCCTTCGCCGCCATAATCCGATAGGAAGATTCCAGGATTTCTTCCTGGGACATTTCCTTCATCCATTCCTCATAGTTCTCCTCCCCCACAGCTTCCTTGGCGCCCTCTATGGCTTCCTCTTCTGTCAGCTCCTGCCGCAGCCTCTGGTAAAGCTCCTCCAGAATGGCCTCGGTCTCCTCCATTTGGGCCATGCGTTCTTCCGTCGTGCCCCAATTGGTATAAAAGCTGATGTCCAGCGTCTGTCCATCCCGTTTGTCATGCCGGAAATAGCAAGTAGCTGTCAGCTTGGTATCGGAAGAACGGTCTTGAATGATGTAATGTTTTCCGGACGGATTGGTGTCCAGCACTTCTCCCTCCGGGAACCACACCTCGCCGTCAGACTGGAGGCTGTAGCCCAGGCCGTTGGGGTTTTCCACCACGTAGGTCAGCAGGCCGCATTGGGTAGCGCTGTCATAGAGGAAGGCGTCCACCGTCAGGGTAAAATCTTCATAGGAGATGGTCTGCCCCACCGGACTGACATAGGGGGCCACATCCTCCTGAACCACCTCTTCCTCCGCCGGCACCCGCTCAAAGGTAGGCTCAATCATGACCCCAATGCCGTCGTCAAAGGGGGTTATGGATCCGCCGCTATGGTCAAAGCCGGTGTCATCGCCGAAAATAGTGGCGAGCATTTCCTCTGGGCTGTCAAAGAGCAAATACCCCGCCGCGGCGAAGGCGGTGACCGCCAAAGTTCCAGTAATCAGCGCCGCAACCAAAAGGTTTCTAAGAATGCGGGAAGTGCCTTTCTTTCCACCGCCTTTTCCCGGAGAAAGGGACAGTTCGCTTTTTGCCAGGCGGCTTTCCTCCACCTGACCGATGGCCAAAAACAAATCTTCTGGTTTCATATCCTGTATCCCTCCTGTGTCAAATAATTCTTCAGCTTCTTGCGGGTTCTGGACAAAGTGCGCAGCACTGTGGCCGGCTTCATGCCATAGCGTCCCGCGATCGTGTCGCTTTCCTCCACAAAGAAATACCATCGCAGAAAAATATTCTGCTCCCGCTCCGGCAATTGGTTCAGAAAGCTTCGAATGGTTCTGGCCAGCTCCTTCTCCGCCAGGGCATCCTCCACGCTGCCGGGAGCGGCCAGACACTCCGCCAGCTCTTCCAGCACCAAATCCATCTCTCCGCCGCCCCGCTTCTGAGCGCTGTACTCCCGCCACCGGGAGAAGGCCAGGTTTCGGGTGATCTTTGCCAGAAACAGCTTCAGTACCTTGGGGCATTGGGGCGGGATGGCGTTCCAGGCCTGTAAGTAGGTATCGCCGACCACCTCTTCCGAATCCTGCCGGTCGTGCAAAATGGCGTCTGCCAGGGAAAAGCAATAGCTGCCGTATTTTTCATGGGTTTGGGTCAGCGCCTGCTCATCCCGGTCAAAATACAGCTGTATGATCTGCTCATCTTCCATAGGAGTTCCTCCTTTTCTTTTTGGGAAATAGTCTCTTGTAAAACTCAAAAACCCATTGAAAACACTGGATTTTTTGAGATAATTACTACTGATTTTTCTCCAGT
>CALWXR010000052.1 GCA_944385535.1 uncultured Oscillospiraceae bacterium | reverse complement strand
AGCCCGGAGGAACCAACGAACATTCCTCTCTCACCGGCACTGGCAGAACCTTTGCTGAACCAAACCGATAAGCATAATATAAAATACAGTATTTGGCACAGCGATTTCAGGGGGTTGCATCAAATGTTTCAGTCAGGAGATCGGGTAATTTACGGGATTCATGGGGTTTGCCGGGTAGTAGATCAGGAAGAGCGGGTCATTGACCATAAGCATATGAATTACCTGGTGCTGGAGCCGGAAGGGCAGGAGGGATCCAGGTTTTTTTGTGCCTACCGGCAATGCCGCCGCTATGGGAAAAGTGAAAACCATGCTGTCAAAGGAAAAGCTGGAGGATATGCTGAATTCTCCCAAAGTGCAAAACAGCGGCTGGATCTTTGATGAAAACCAGCGGAAGCAGACCTATCGGGAACTGATCGGCAGCGGAGACAGGGAAAGGCTGCTGGGCATGGTGGGCGCCCTTTACCGGCATAAGGCGGCCCAGACGGCGGCCGGGCGAAAATGCCATCTGTGTGATGAAAATTTCCTGCGGGATGCGGAGAAGCTGCTTTTGAGTGAGATATCCATTGTTCTGGAAATGGAGCCGGATCGCGCAAAACAGTACTTAGGGAAGAAACTCTGCGGTGAGAATTGAATAGCTTTTGAAATAGCCCCTGCCTTACACTTACGATGCTGTAGGACAGGGGCTTTTTTTGTCCTGTTTGGCGGGGGCGTTACAATCGTTCTACGGAAAGGAGCTTACTATCCCAGCTGTACTCTTCAGAACGCAATCCTCGCTCCTCAGTCTCAATCTCTCCGGACTGGTTATCGTAAGGGTCTGCCCGCCAGTGCTTTTTTTCCACGGTGAAGGGCGCTTGAAAAGCGGAATTGGCCACCATGCGGTAGGGATCCAGATTGCCAAAGTAAAACCGGCGGCGATCCTCCTTGCCACTTCTGTGGGCGGAAACACCGAAGGAGGGATCGGCAAACAGCCAGCCATAGGGCTCTATGTAGAACGCGGCCCAGTCGTGGCAGCCAGCCGATTCAGGACCGGCGGCCAGGCCGCTTTGCCATTGGGCAGGGATCCCGGCACAGCGGCAAAGGGTGATGAACAGCAGGGCGAATACACCGCAGTCTCCGGTCTGATCCCGGGCACAGGTGTCGGCGATGTTTTCCAGGAGAAAATAGCTGGGCATATAGGTGTAATGCATGTTTCGGGTGATGAAGTCATAAAACGCCCGGGCCTTATGAAGAGGGTCCCTGATCCCCTGGGTCAGGCTTTGGGCCAGATGACGGATGTAAGGCGTAAAGACAATGTGAGGCGCCTCCTCCCGGAGATAGTCAGCCAGGGTACAGGGCTGACCGACGCCGTTATAGACATCGTGATACACGGCGGTGTGGATATAGGAATACTCTACGGAAAACTCCCGGTTTTCCTCCATATTCGCCTCCCAGCAGACGGTTCGCTGCAGGGCGTTTTCAGGAGCGGGCTGTCCGTTATTCGGAAAAACCGATTCAATCCGGATATCCCGCTGCTGAAGGCAGGCGCTGGGAATGGGAATATGGACACGGACAAACATGCCTGGCCGGAAGCAGGCGTCGTTGATCCGTACCGAGGCACGAATGCGAATACGGTTGGAAAGGGAACCCTGCTGTTTCATTTCCAGAATGGCCTTATCCAGCAAATTCACCCGGGAGGGCTCTGAAACCGGCGGATGAACATTAGCCAAAACCCGCTGGGCAAACCCGGGGACGGATACCTGCAGGGAATCGTAGAAGCGCTCAAAAAATCGCATTTCTCCCTGGTTATAGATCCAGCGGATTTGCCGCCCATCCACCAGCTCGTCAAATTCCTCTTCGGTAAAGTCAGGGATGTGCTCCCGGATCAAGGCCAGGGCCTGACTGCGATCATAGGGAAATTCACCGGGCAAACGGCGGATCATTTCCCTTTGGGCGATCAGACAGCAGCGCATGGGCTGTGGAAGGGTTTCCTCGTTCAGCCGTCTGTCAATCAGCCGGAGGGCGCCGGAAAAATCTCCGTGGAGCTTCCTCCGGAGGATATCATCCGGCAGGCCGATGTTTTGGTATTTCAGCGTTTCATGGATATTCATCATGTGTTCCTCCGTTGTTCATAAAAGGGGAGCGGGCAATCAGTCAAAATAAACCAGATATCCGGCTTCGATCCCGTGAATCCCCAGACCCGGATCCCGGGAGACGGTGATCTCCTTCTCCTGGAATACCGCGCCGCCGAGAATCGGATCTTCCCTGCACAGAACCGGGCCGTCCAGATCCACCTTGGTAATGATTCCCTTGCCGCAGGCCAAATGTACCGCGGCGTTTACGGATATCTTCGCTTCCAACATGCAGCCGATCATGCACTCTACGCCGTAGACCTCCGCAGCGGAGGCGATTTTCAAAGCGTTATAGATTCCGCCGCACTTCATCAGTTTGATGTTCAGCAGGTCGGCCGCGCCCATTTGCAAGATGGTCATGGCATTTTCCGGAGAAAACACCGATTCGTCCGCCAGCACAGGCACATAGCTGTGATCGGTTACATATTTGAGCCCCGTCAAATCATGGGCTTTTACCGGCTGTTCCACCAGCTCGATATCCAGCCCCTGCTCCTGCATGCGGTTGAGCAGGCTGACGGCCTGTTTCGGCGACCAGGCCTGGTTGGCGTCAATGCGAATGGTAATGTCCTTTCCAACCGCCTTTCGCACCGCTGCCAGGCGGGCAACGTCCAGCTCCGGATGGATGCCCACCTTCATTTTCAGGCAGTCATAGCCCCGGGCAACGGCGGACAAAGCGTCCTTTGCCATGGTTTCCGGATCGTTCAAGGAGATGGTGATATCCGTGGTGATAGCGGTTCTTCCGCCGCCCAGGAGCTTGTAAACCGGGACGCCCAGGCTTTGGCCGTACAGATCCCAAAGGGCCATATCCACCGCCGCCTTGGCGCTGGTATTGCCCACAACGGATCGCTGCACCGATTGCAGAAGCGGTTCAAATTCTTCCACATCCCGGCCCAGAATGGCTTTGGAAATGTGATCCTGAATGGCTCCGATGATGGCGCCGGTGGTATCGCCGGTAATGGCCCCGGTGGGAGGGGCTTCGCCGTAGCCTACAGCGCCGCAGTCGGTATGGATCTCCACGATCACATCTTCCACGCTGCTGACGGTGCGCAGGGCTGTTTTGAACGGGGTGCGCAGGGGGACGGAAATGCGGCCTAAACGAACATTTGTGATCTTCATGGTTGTCACCTACATCTTATTTCTCTTGGAAATCATAGCAAAGACGGAAACCGCTGTCAATCCTTTCCGGAATTACAGGCTGTTGAGCAGGGTAAGCAGCTGCTCAGGGCTGTGGGCAATGGCGGATGCTCCGGCGGCTTCCATTTCCGATACATTGCCGTAGCCCCAGCTGACGCCGATGGCCGGAATCCCGTGGGCCGCCGCGCCCAGAATATCATATTTTGTGTCTCCCACCATGATCTTTTTTCCGGCGGTTCCGCTTTGGGCCAGAAGGTAGGCGATCACCGCATCTTTCGAACTGCGGGAGGTATCCATGGAAGCGCCGCAGATCCTGGTAAAATATTTTGCCAGATCGAAATGCTCCAAAATGTCTACGGACATCTGCTCCGGCTTGGAGGTGGCCACATATAGAAGGTGTCCCTGGGCTTTCAGCGCCTCCAGCAGTTCCCGTATGCCGGGGTAGGGAGTGTTCTCGTACTTGCCGATGGGGATGTACCGGCTTCGGTATACGGCGACGGCTTCTTCCGCTTTCTCTGACGGGACGCCGAATCGTACAAAGGTTTCGTGAAGAGGCGGGCCAACAAAGACGCGCATCTCCTCCCGGGAGGGGACGGGAAGCCCAAAATGCTCCAGGGCCAGGACGGCGCAGTTGATGATCCCTTCTCCGGAATCGGTCAAAGTGCCGTCCAAATCAAATAGAATTTCTTTTGGTGTCATTGGATATCCTTCCTTCTGTATTATCCCAACAGCACGTCTGATACAAGCATCACGCAGAAGCCTGCCAGAAGCGCGTAAGTAGCGCCGCGCTCACTGCCGTGGGCGTGGGTTTCTGGGATCATTTCATCACTGATCACGTAGAGCATAGTGCCTCCGGCAAAGGCCAGAGCAAAGGGGAGAATCGCGGCCGCGATGGTCACTGCGAAATAGCCCAGCAGCGTGCCGGCCACTTCGATCAAGCCGGTTGCCAGTGCGCAAAGAAAGGTGCGCTTCTGGCTGATCCCGGCTGCCAGCATAGGCGCAATGATGACCATGCCCTCCGGTATGTTTTGAAGAGCGATGCCTCCCGCAATCAGTAGCGCCTCGGCTTGATTGTCGGAGCCAAAGCTGACGCCGGCGGCAATGCCTTCCGGCAGATTGTGAATGGCAATCGCCATAATGAACAGCAGTACCTTATCCAGATTGGCGTTGCCGGGATGGGCTTCTGAATCACCCCCCACCAGATGGTGCATATGGGGAACCAATTTATCCACCAGATTCAGGCAAAACGCGCCGGTGAAAATACCGGCAACCGTGGTGAGCAAAGAAAAGTCTCCGCCATAGTCCAACGAGGGGAGGATCAGACCCAGCACCGATGCTGCCAGCATAACACCGGCGGCAAAGGCTAAAACGATATCGCTGAATTTGTGGGAGATGGTTTTAAAGGCGAAGCCCAGGATGGAGCCTACGACAGTAGCCCCGCCCACACCCAGCGCGGTGATCCATACAAGCTGCATATGTTACCTCCTTCTTATTTTCAACATTAGTCGTTTGCAAAATTCAAAAAACCTTGAAAATCAAGTGCTTTCGCCATGAGCAGTAGCGGCTTTTTCTCCGCTCTCCGCACCTTGTCATCGGCAAAAGAGTTTTACAATTTCCTTTTGTAGCCAACAGAAATTTTCTCCTCAATGAGGGGATTGACGTGAAAATTTCTATTCGATTTTCATTTTTTCTGACTTTTACAATCGCCTAATTTTCAACATTGTATCATATGCAAAGGCGAGATACAATGTTTTTTGCGATTTGGGCAAGGTTCACAATACTTTCACGATTCTGAAGGGACTCTATATTGCAATTTGGCGGCGTATCTGATAATATAAATATGTGGCATTGCCTTACGGCAAGATAATATGGATATTGAGAAAGGAATGTGAAGCAGATGGTTGATTTAAGAGCGAAGCCCTATAACCTGTCTGAAGAGGATGTAGCGTGGGTGGAGAGCACAATCGCCTCCATGACCGATGAAGAAAAGGTAGGACAGCTGTTCTGGCAGCTGACCGCCTCTCAGGAAGAGGATTACCTGAAGGAACTGGTTCAGAAATACCATGTGGGCGGCTGCCGGTACAACGGTATGCCCGGCGCGAAGGTACTGGCTCAGAATAAGATCCTGCAGAAGTATGCCAAGATCCCGGTGTTTATCGCCTGCAATCCGGAAAACGGCGGTAACGGCGTTTGCTCTGATGGAACCTTTGTATCCAGTCAGGTGAAGATCGGCGCTACAGGTAAGCAGGAATACGCCAGAACCATGGGCAGCATTTCCGGCGCTCAGATCGCCGCCACCGGCTGCAATATGGCCTTTGCCCCGGTGGTGGACATTTGCTACAACTGGGAATGTGAGGAAGTGTTGTTCCGGTCCTACGGCAACGATCCCAAGATGGTGGCCCAAATGGGCAAGGCTTATATGGACGGCATTCACGAGCACGCCGGTGTCGCCTCCTGCGCCAAGCATTTCCCGGGCAATGGACAGGATTACCGGGATGCCCATATGTCCAACAATGTAAACCACTTCGGCTATGAAGATTGGATGGCGTCCTATGGCTATGTGTATAAGACCCTGATCGACGGCGGCCTGCCGGCCATTATGGGCGGTCATATTCTCATGCCGGAATATATGGCGGAGCTGTACCCGGACATCACACCGGAGCAGCTGCGGCCCGCTACCCTGTGCCCGGAAATCATGACCGGACTGCTCCGGGACAAGCTGGGCTTTAACGGTATGGTGGTCACCGACGCTTCCCACATGGTGGGCATGACCAACCAGATGAAGCGCAAGGATATGCTGCCTGCCGCCATCAATGCCGGCTGCGATATGTTCCTGTTCTTCAATGATCCGCAGGAGGATTACGATACCATGCTGGATGCCTACCGCACCGGCATCATCAGCCAGGCCCGGATGGTCGAGGCGCTGACCCGGATCCTGGGCCTGAAGGCCGCCATGGGCTTAAATAAGAAATCCAAGGAAGAACTGTGCCCGGCGGAAGAGGATCTGGCCGCTGTGCTGAACAATCCTGAATTCAAGGCGGCTTCCGGGAAAATCTCCAAGGACGCCCTGACCCTGGTGAAGTACAAGCAGAAAGACGTTCTGCCCTTGTCCCCGGAAAAAACCAAGCGGATTATGATCGTTTCGGTCAAGGGCTCGGACGGCCCCATGGCGGCGCTGATGGCCATGGCCATGGGCGGCCGGGCGCCTCAGAAAACCCCTGCGGAAAAGCTTCGGGATCGCCTGATCGAAAAGGGCTTTGACGCCTTCATCTACGTCAGCCCTCTGGAAAAGATGATGGCGGAAATGAAAGCGGGGAAGCCTTTCAGCCTGAATCTGTACTTTGCCGGGAAGAACGCCATTTCCGACTTTGTGGCCGGACAGGATCTGGTGATTACCCTGTTCAATGTTGCCAGCGGCCACCCCACCTTCGGTATGTCCAAGGGCGGCGGAGAGATCCCCTGGTATGTCCATGAGCTTCCGGTAGTGGGCATCTCTGTGAATAAGCCCACCATGCTGGCGGACTGCCCCATGCTGCAAACCTATATCAATGCCTATGATTCCAACGATAATACCATGGATGCTCTGGTGGATGCTCTGTTGACTGGACCGGAAGCGTTTCCTGGCAGCGATCCCATTGACAGCTACTGCGGCATGATCGACACCCATATGTAAGGTCAGGAGAAAGGATATGTCTTATTTTGATTCCTTTGAAAAAAAGCACCCTTATCTTGTTTGCGTAGACTCCGACGGCTGTGTCATGGACACCATGAATTGTAAGCATTTTCACTGCTTTGGTCCCTGCATGGTGGAGGAGTGGAATTTAGGCCAGTGGAAGGATCCGATTCTGGCGCGGTGGAACGAGATCAATCTGTTCTCTATGACCCGGGGAATCAATCGGTTTAAGGGTCTGGCCATGGCGCTGGAAGAGATCGATCAAGCTTACACCCCCATTCCGGGGATCCGGCATCTTATACACTGGACCCAGACCGCGCCGGCCCTGAGCAACGACGGAGTTGCCAAAGCAATTCAGGAGGCGTCGGATCCTGATGGGAAGCTGGTGCTGGAAAAGGCGCTGAGCTGGTCCAAGGCGGTAAACGCCTCCATTGTAAACCTTCCCGAGGAACTGAAGGTGCCGTATGAGGGCGCCAAGGAGGGCCTGGCGGCTGCCCACAGCTTCGCGGATGTGGCGATGGTCTCTTCCGCCAACCGGGATGCTGTGGAGGAAGAATGGGGCAAGTTCGGCCTTCTGGAGCACACGGACATTGTACTGGCTCAGGATGTGGGTTCCAAGGCTGCCTGCATTGCCCGGATGCTGGAATTTGGCTATGGACCGGATCATGTATTGATGATTGGGGACGCCCCCGGCGACTGCGACGCCGCCGAAAAAAACGGCGTGCATTACTATCCCATTTTGGTCAATCACGAAAAGGAAAGCTGGCAGGAAGCCGCTGCCGTTGCCTTTGACAAGCTGCGATCCGGTGCGTACGGGGAATATGGCCTGAAGAAGAAGGAGGCGTTCCTTCATAATTTAGGCGGTTAACAGGTAATGAATTTCGGGGCCGCGGTAAAGCGGCCCCGTCTGCTGAATGGAGTCTATTTATGAACATGATACATTTGAATCTGCCCGGCCACCCGGAAGCGACCCTGGAAGGGTATATTTTGGACTGTGAGATCGCCTTGGGACAGGAGAAGCAGCGGCCCGCGGTGTTGGTTTGTCCCGGGGGCGGGTATCTGTACTGTTCCCCGAGAGAAGGGGAACCGGTGGCTTTAAGCTATGCCGCCAGGGGATTTCACGCGTTCATTTTGCGGTACTCCACCGGAAAGAATGCGGCTGGGTTTTCCCCCTTGGAGGAGGTGTCCTGGGCCATTGGCTGCATCCGGGAGCATGCGGGGGAATGGAACATCCATCCTGAAAAAATTGCCGTTTGCGGCTTTTCTGCCGGCGGTCATCTGGCTCTGGCCGCGGGACTTTTGGCGGAACAGAAGCCCAACGCCATGATTCTGGGGTATCCGGCCACTTGCTGCCCCAATATCCCGGGCGCGGACTTTATGCTGAAGCTTCTGGAGGGCAGGGAAGCGGTCACCGATGAAGACGCGAAAAAATACGATCTGCCTTCTCAGGTTACCGAAACCGCCCCGCCTATGTTCCTGGTTGCCACAGGGGAGGACGCGCTTACCCGCTTCTGCGCCATCCCCCTGATGAACGCCTACAGTGACCTGGGGCTGAAATTTGAATTCCACCTGTTCCAGCATGGCCCCCACGGGTATTCCCTGGGGAATGAGGTTTCTGCCGACGGAAGCACCCAGGTTCTCAATTCCGCCTTTGCCCAGTGGCAGGAGCTGAGCGTACAGTGGCTGCATAAAATCTTTGGTGAGCTGACCTTTACAGACAAATCCACCAGCAAAATGGCCATGTATTTGAAAGAGCTGGGCTATCAGGAAGTATCCGGAAATCAAGGCGATTTCGCCTGAGCTTTGCGGATCGCCACCCCTTGACGGATGAGGGAAATATCCTTTCATCCTTTTGCCATGGAATTGTACAGGGCGGAATTCCGCCCTGTATTTTTTGCTTCATTTGGGCAAAGATAACCAAAGTAAAGGGGTGTTTCTATGACAGAGAACACAAAGCCGTCGGTCAGGCCCTTTGGCATGGCGGACAAGATTGGGTACGCATTGGGAGACTTCGGCAACGACTTTAGCTTTATGCTGTCGTCCATGTTCATGATGAAATTCTACACAGACGTCATGGGCGTTGCTCCGGCCATTGTAGGCGCGCTGATGATGGCGGCAAGATTCTTAGACGCCGTTACGGATGTAACCATGGGCCAGATTGTAGACCGGTCAAAACCCACCAAGGACGGCAAATTTAAACCGTGGATCCGCCGGATGTGCGGGCCGCTGGGTATTTCCGCGATTCTCATCTATCAGGCAAGCTTCGCGAATATGTCCATGACCTTTAAGGTGATCTGGATGTTTGCCACTTACCTGCTGTGGGGCTCGATCTTCTACACATCGGTGAATATCCCCTATGGCTCCATGGCCTCTGCCATTTCCGGGGATCCGGATCATCGGGCGCAGCTGTCTACCTTCCGGAATATTGGCGCGACCATGGCAAATCTGATCATCGGTACCTGCACCCCTCTGGCGGCGTACGTAACCGTTGACGGCGCTACTGTGCTTTCCGGAAGCCGTATGACCATCATTGCAGGCATTTTTGCCGCTTGCGGTATCCTCTGCCATCTGCTTTGCTTCCATCTGGTCACGGAACGGGTCAGCATTCCTCAGAATACTTCCAAGCTGAACCTGGGGAAGATGGCCAAGAGCATTGTGACAAACCGCTCTTTGCTGGGGATTATTTCCGCCGCCGTTATGCTGTTGCTGGGTATGCTGGGCATGAGCGGCATGGCTCCTTTTGTGTTCCCGGTATACTACAACAGCGGCAGCGCCCAGTCCCTGTCCTCTCTGATCAGCAATTGTGCCGTGCTGCTGATCTGCGCCCCGCTGGCGGCAAGAATCTCCGCCAAAGTTGGTAAAAAGGAGCTGTCCGTTGTTTCCTGCCTGTTTTCCGCCGCGGTGTGGCTGGTATGCCTGTTTGTTCAGCCCCGGAATGTATATGTGTTTGTGGCCTACTATGCCGTATCCTACATCGGCATAGGCATGTTTAACACGGTAATCTGGGCGATGATTACCGATGTGATCGACGATGCGGAGCTGAAAAACGGCGTTCGGGAGGACGGCACCATTTACTCGGTATATTCCTTTGCCCGAAAGCTGGGCCAGGCGCTGTCCTCCGGCATGATCGGCGCTCTGCTGACAGCCATTGGCTATACCGACGCGGTTGCTTCCAATCCCGGGGCCTATCCTGCTGTTTTGAAGAGTATCTTCCAACTGTCTTGTATCATTCCGGCCATTGGGCTGATCCTTGTGGCGCTGGCCCTGATGTTCATTTACCCTTTGTCTAAGAAACGGGTGGAGGAGAATGTGGCAGCGTTGGAAAAGCGCCGTGACCAATCATAACCGTCCGGGTTTCTTCAGATATCAGGCCGCTTTGCCGGCCTTTTTGCAAAATCAGCCTGGATACAGCCCCTTAAGAGGCGCTTTACGGAATTTGAAAGTATCTATTGACTTTTCCGGGAAAAGCGGTATACTGTATTCAGAAAACAGAATATCCCGAGGAAGCTTTTCAGGATCGGTAGAAACCGGAAGGCGGAGGACTCTCTGGAGAACACATTCAGTTGTGTGCCGAAGGTGCAAGATCCCTTGATCGAATCTCTCAGGCAAATGGACGGAGAAGGTTGTATTTGGTTACACAGAGCAGTCCTGTCTTGGGCTGCTCTTTTTTGCAATATCATAGAAAGAAGGACGAACAAGCATGTACGGAAAACCCCTGGATTCCATCGGATTTGTTTCTGCATTTGATCCGGAACTTGCGGCCATGATGGGTCGTGAGCTGACTCGTCAGCAGGATGGCCTGGAACTGATCGCTTCGGAAAACTTCGCTTCTCCCGCGGTGATCGCGGCCATGGGCTCAGTGCTCACCAATAAGTACGCGGAGGGACTGCCCGGAAAGCGTTACTACGGCGGCTGCCAGTATGTGGATGAGATCGAACAGCTGTGCATTGAACGGGCAAAGGCCTGCTTTGGCGCGGAATTTGCCAATGTGCAGCCCCACTCCGGCGCTCAGGCCAATATGGCCGTGCAGCTGGCGTTCCTTCAGCCGGGCGACACCATGATGGGCATGAGCCTGGTAAATGGCGGACACCTGTCCCACGGCAGCCCGGCCAACATCTCCGGCAAATACTATCATGTGGTTTCCTACGATGTAAACCATGAGACCGGACGGATCGACTACGATCAAATCCGGGATATGGCAAAAAAATGTCAGCCCAAGCTGATCATTGCCGGTGCTTCTGCCTACCCCCGCGCCATTGATTTTCAGCTGTTTGCGGACATTGCCCATGAGGTTGGGGCGATTTTGATGGTGGATATGGCCCATATCGCCGGATTGGTGGCTGGAGGCGCCCACACGAGTCCAGTGCCCTATGCGGATGTCGTCACCACCACCACCCATAAGACCCTCCGCGGCCCCCGGGGCGGCCTGATCCTGGCCAAGGAGGAATATGCTAAGAAGCTGAACTCCGCCGTGTTCCCCGGCACCCAGGGCGGCCCCTTGGAGCATGTGATCGCCGCAAAGGCCATCTGCCTGAAAGAGGCCATGGCGCCGGAGTTTAAGACCTATGCCCACAATGTGGTGAAAAACGCCAAGGTGTTGGCTGACGCTTTGCTGGAAGAGGGCTTTGATCTGGTCACCGGCGGCACGGACAACCACCTGATGCTGGCGGATCTGCGGCCCATGGGCATTACCGGCAAGGAACTGCAGCTTCGCTGTGACGCAAACCACATCACCCTGAATAAGAACGCCATTCCAAATGATCCCCAGAAGCCTGCGGTCACCAGCGGCGTTCGCATCGGCACCGCCGCCGTCACCACCCGGGGCCTGGGCGAGGGGGAAATGAAGAAAATCGCCCACTGCATCGCCCTGACTGCCAAGGACTTTGAAGGCACTGCCCAGGAAGTCCGCCAGACGGTGGCATCCATCTGCCAGCAGTTCCCCTTGTATCGATAAGAATCAGAGGGGCTTTCCCTGCGAACCAGAAATCCCTCGGCTAGCAGCGATCAGGAAATTCCTTCCTGATCGCTGTTAAGCCGGGGATTTTTCCGTTTTTCGTACATATTAATCCAGAATTCGTCCATCGGTGGAAATGGTGACGATCCGCCAGGGGATAAACTTTCCGCTATTCTGCAGCGCCCGCTTTACAGCGTTCTCAATACCGCCGCAGCAGGGGACTTCCATTCGAACCACGGTTACACTTTTGATATTGTTGTTGGCCAGGATCGCCGTCAGCTTTTCGGAATAATCCACAGCATCCAGCTTTGGACAGCCGATGAGTGTGATGTGTTTTCGCATGAATTCATTGTGGAAGTTTCCGTAGGCAAAAGCGGAGCAGTCCGCTGCCACCAGAAGGTTGGCCCCTTCAAAATAGGGGGCGTTTACCGGAACCAGCTTGATCTGAACCGGCCACTGGGAAAGCTGGCTGGAAATTTGGGCAGGGGAGGGGGCGGACATTTCCCGGGCGGAACGATGTATGGCCTTCGCGTTGCTGCCAGGGCATCCACAGGGAAGCTTATCAGGCTTTGCGCTTGCCTTGGAAGCCAGAACCGCGGCTTCGTCATAGGCGGGTGCTTCCCGCTCTTCGAAGGTAATGGCGCCGGTAGGGCAGGCAGGGAGACAGTCTCCCAGGCCGTCGCAGTAATGCTCCCGGGTCAGCTTGGCTTTCCCGCCGACCATTTCAATTGCCCCTTCGTGACAGGCAGCGGCACAGGCTCCGCAGCCGTTACACAGTTCCTCATCGATCTTAATAATTTTGCGAATCATCCTATGGACTCCTTTCAGATTGGATCACCGAACATCGGATTGGGGATATCGGTTGACTTTGTGAGATCATTATAATATAATAATCAAAACAAGTATGTTGTTTTTACAACGAAAGAGGAACGAATATGGATTCATTTATTCCTGTATTGAAGCATACCCAGCTGTTCAGGGGCCTGGGGGAAGGGGAGATCCTTGCCCTGCTCAAATGCCTGGACGCGAAGCTGCGTTCTTATGGAAAAGGAGAATATATTTTCCACAAGGGACAGTTTGTTCGTGACATTATGGTGCTGGCGGAAGGAAAGCTTCACATTCAAAAAGATGATTATTGGGGCAACAGCAATATTATCCAAACCATTGCCCCGGGGGAGATGTTCGGCGAAGCCTATGCCGCCCCCAACAGCGGCGCAATGCTGAACAATGTGATCGCGGTTGAGGAAAGCACTGTGATTTTTCTTGACGCCAAGGGGATTTTCACCACCTGCTCCTCCGCCTGCGCCTTCCATTCTCTGGTGGTGCAAAATCTGTTTTTCGCCCTGTCGGAGAAAAACAGAAGGCTGGTACAGAAGCTTGGTCACATGTCCCAGCGTTCCACCAGGGAGAAGCTTATGTCCTACTTGTCGGAGGAATCCAGCCGGCAAAACGCCTCTACCTTTGTGATCCCCTTCAACCGCCAGCAGCTGGCGGATTTCCTGTCCGTTGACCGCAGCGCCATGTCCAATGAACTTAGAAAAATGCGGGAGGACGGGCTGATTACCTACGAAAAAAGCAGATTTACCTTGATTTTATGAAAACACCTGACCTCTATGCTTCGCAGGTCAGGTGTCCTTTTATTTGGCAAATCTTCTGGCATAGCCGCATTTTCTGCATAGCGGTTCGGCGGCTTTTCTGTTACCGAATCCTGTGTAGATCGCCTTCGCTCTGGGCGTTTCCAGGATCCGCTCCAGAGAATCCTGAAACAGATTGCCCAACGCCAGATCTCCCTCATGATCCAGGCAGCAGGGAACAACTGTGCCGTCGCACAGGATACCGATTTGATCCCGAAGGCCGTAGCAGAACACCCGGTCTCCGCTGTCCTGGGCGGACAGGTCAGGCCAGTCAAATTTTTCGCCGTATTCCAAATAGACCCGGTTTCCGATCCGTGTGCCCCGCCGCTCCCGGATCCAGGGACCGGGAAAATAGTCTTCCATGGCTTTCAGAATCTGGCTGTTCTTTTCCTGCGCGCCGCCGTCGTTCCACAGCCGGTACACCGTCAGGATCTTTCCTTCCACGGCCTGACCAAAGGAAAAGCACTGCCGCAGGTATTCCTCAAAGGGCTTGGAAATGGTATTTGCTTCAAAGGCGTGGAGAGAAATATTGACTTTATGCAGGGCCGGGGCGTTTCGCAGAATATCCTGTTTCTGCTCCAGCATGGTGCCGTTGGTTGTGAGGATCACCTGAAAGCCTTCCTGCCCCGCCAGGGCAAGAAAGGTTTCCAACTCCGGGTGACACAGTGGCTCTCCCATCAGGTGAAAGTACAGGTAGTCCGTCCAGGATCGCAGCTTTGGCAAGAGCGTGGAGAATTCCTCTTTGGTCATGGCCTTGGGCTTGCGCCGGGTCCCGGGACAGAAGCCGCAGCGTAAGTTGCAGATATTGGATATTTCCAGATAGATTTTGTGAAACCGTTTCATTGCGTCGCCTCCCGACGGTCATTCCCTGCCGCCTTAAGATCTTTTCAACCGCTCATAGTATATCACAGGGATGGGAGAAAGAAAAGCGGGATCTTTCAGGGCCAATGGGGGAGTGTGTGCGTTGACATGGGGATGCCTGCGTGATATGATCGAGATGAAGATATTTTGAGAGGGGAGAATCGCGGTGAAGTCGGTGGATTTATCTGTGGAGGAACTTATGTTTTTTCATAAGCATATGGACGCGCTGCCTATCTATGAAGCGCTGAAGAGGGGGATCCTGGAAACCTGCGGCGATGTACGGATCCAGGTGAAAAAAACCCAGATCTCCTTTTACAACAGGCACATGTTTGCGGCAGCCTCCTTTTTGCCGGTCAGAAAAGCGGATCGGCGACCGAAGCCTTATCTGACCGTTACCTTTGGGTTGGGGTATCCTGCTTCTTCGGATAGGGTGGATGGGATCGTGCAGCCGTATCCCAACCGCTGGACCCATCATGTTTTGGTGGGGCAGTTGGAGGAGGTTGACAGTCAGCTTCTCGGCTGGCTCCGGGAGGCAGCCGCTTTTTCAGAGGCAAAATAGGGTTTTGTGGAGGAATATGAAAAATTTATATTTGATCGGCGGTACCATGGGAGTGGGAAAAACGACCGTGTGTCAGGCGTTAAAAGAGATCCTTCCCAACTGTGTTTTTCTGGACGGAGACTGGTGCTGGGATGCGGATCCTTTTCAGGTAACGCCTGAAACAAAGGAAATGGTTATTCGAAACATTTGCTTTCTGCTGAATTCCTTTCTTTCGTGTTCCGCCTATGAGAATATTGTCTTTGGATGGGTCATGGATCAGCAAAGTATTCTCGATTCCATATTGACAGGCATTTCCACGGATAAATGCCGAGTTTATTCCGTTTCCTTGACTGCGGAGCGGGCATGCCTGGAAGAGCGGATCCGCCGGGATGTGGAAATGGGGAGAAGAGACCCCGATGCCTTGACGCGAAGTCTTGCCAGAATTCCCCGATACAAGGAATTACATACCATCAAAGTAGACACCAGCTGCAAATCCCCGAAAGAAATAGCCAATGAGATTGTCCTTGCGGGGAAGGGCAAGGCGTGGAAAAAAGAATCTGAATAATGGAAATGCTCTGTACATAATAAGAAGAGGAAGTGTCAAAACGTCCGGTCAAATTCCTGAAAGGGAACTTGGCCGGACGTTTTCAATTATCGGAAAAATACATACAAAAGTTCCTCCTTCTACCTGGTTTTCCAAAAGTCGACACAGCCTTCGTGTTAAAATGAAACAGGGATTTCCCCAAAATCTACATAAAGAAGGAAAGACCGCTGTTTTCTTGAAATCAGGAACCGGCGGCGGGGGAGAAAGGGAAAATCATGAAGGGGATCATCAGATTTGGAGCGGCGGCGCTGATCCTGCCGCTGGTCGTTTTCGGAAGCCTGTTTGTCACAGTCAGCGGAAAGCAGAAGGACGCTGACGGAGGGACGGACAGCGGCTATGTTCTGTGTTTTTCAGCAGACAAAGCTATGGATGGGAGCGCTCCACTGTATGCATATGCATCCCCGTTTATGGTGGATCATACCATATTGGATGACGAGGGAAATGTAAGCTACTCCGGTAAATGTTTCCCGGAAGTATTCAATCTTAAGAGTACGGTAACCCAGAACCATTCTTACCAACCTGCCGGTGGAACGATTGCCGCTTATGGTGCCGATGTTCGCGCGGAAACCCGGGAGAATACAAGCTACCGCCGCATCAATTTGGAGGACAGCGCCTTTTTTTCCCAAGAGGCAGCCGGGAAGCTCCGGGCCATCGTACAATGCAGCTTTCCTTACTGTGACATCGGGGCGTTACAGGAACAGGCCAACTGGTGGCTTGCCGCCGAGGAATTGCCTCAGATTCATCAATTGCAAAGCGGCGAGGCGATCCTGGCCGCACAGCTTGCCATCTGGACCCAGACCAATTTAGAAAACTATGAGATCAACGCCCATTATGACGGCTGGCAGGATATGACGACGGATGCCTGGCGGGGATACCGGAAACAGGTAGCGGACCAAGAGGCAATCAACCAGAAGCCGGGAGAATACACCCAGCAAAATATAGAGAGCTTATATGCTTATTTATGCGGCCTGGAGCCCCTGGATCCGGTTCACAAGGCCGTTTCTGATTTCGCGCTTAAGCAGCCTGTATACCATGGGGTTCTGGAGGAGGATGGCACCTATCGCGTTCAGGTGGAAATCACTGTGGAGGCTACGATCGGTTCGAAAGATCGGGTGATCCTGTCCGCCCAATGCCAGGAGCAGACGCAAAGTCAGCAAATTACCGGGGCAGGAACCTATTCTTTCACCTTTACCGGACTGAAGGAGCGTTCGGAAGTATCATTGGAAATTTCCGGAAGCCAAAAGGGGGCGGACGTGTACCTGTATGACCCGGAGGGAGACAGCGGTACTTCTCAAGCCTTGATCGCCTATGATGAAAGCGTGCTGCCGGTCTATGGATCCTGTACGGCCAGTCCTGATCGGGTGATCCATATTCGTCTGGAAGGTCAGGATGGGGACAATGACGTGGAAGCGCAAACTGTTCGGTACTTTCTGTACAAGACAACAGAGGCATTTCAGCGGGAGGTGAACAGCCCATATCCTTCTTCTGAGGAAATTGCCTGTTTTCAAAGGAAGGAAAACCTGGCGGCCACCATGGAAGGGGATCGCCGGGGAAACGCGTCTTTTAATTTTACGGAGAATGGGCTCCCCGACGGCGTCTATATGATCGTGCCATCCGGCGACTCACTTTCGAAGGAACAGAAGAAACCGTTCTATATTGAGATCCCCGCTGCTGCCTGGGATGGAAGCGTCCTCTATACGCTGGAAGTGGAAATACCGGACGTTTCCCAAAATCCCCCCGAAATAGAAACGAAGATTTGCGGTGCGGGCGCATATAACAGCTGCGACCTGGGCAGAGAATATACCTGGCAGATTACCTGTGGGATTCCCAACGGTCTGGGAAATGCCCTTGAATACAGCATTTTGGGCGACCTGGACGCCAATCTGACCTTCCTCGCAGACAGCTTTATATGCCGGCTTCACACCGCTCAGGGACAGGTACTTACCCTTCAGGAGAAGGAGCATTATTATATAGAGGAAAACCCGTTACAAAATGGGAATCAGACGGGAGCGGCCTGGCGGCTGACTTTGACAAAAGCCGGAATGACCTATGTATGGGAAAATCGAGGTCAGGGTGAAGCGGATCCAAAGCTTGTTATTTCCTATGGGGCATGGATGGAATATGGCGCCGAAATGGGATCTGCCATAGGAAATCAATCCCGTTTGGCGTGCACCGGTTCCACGGGGATAAAACATACCGCCGTTTCCAACAAGGCGGAAGTCTGCACCGGCGGTATTCACCTCTATGCGGTCAATGAACAGGGGGAGCCGTTGTCCGGCGCTGCAATTCAGATTTATCGCCCTGCTGAAAAACAGGATGCTGAGGAACAGGAAAAGATTCAGCTCCTTTCCTTGGGTGACAGTCAGATCCAGGTGGTTCCGGCAGAATTCTATGGAGCCGATGGGAATGGTCAGCCAATGACAAGGATAGTCACCGACGGTCAGGGAATGGCAGAGATTTATGGACTGTCCTATGGAACCTATTACCTTCTGGAAATGCAAGCGCCGGGAGGGTATGCTTTGCTGAATGAGCCGGTGGAGATCACCATAGACGCCTACAGCCATTTAACGGCTTCCCACGGCTGGACAGACCGGCAGGGCAATGTGGTAGACAGGAGCATTCTTTTGAAGCATGGGCAGGATCCTCTGCCCCAGACAGGCGACACAGGGATAAACGGCGTCCTTTTGCTGGGCTTGGGGGTTGGAGGTGGCGGCCTGGTACTGCTCCTTGCTATAGGTGTAAGAAAGCGCAACACGTCTTTTTAAAAAGGCGTGCTGCGCTTTTTGCTATGGTTAACTTTTTATTCGAATTCCCTGGCCACTTCCGTCAGCAGCTCCCGGATAGGCAGATGCTGGGGACAAATGGATTCACATTTGCCGCATTTTAAGCAATCGGAGGCTCTGATGCCTTCTTTGGTGTGGATATTGCTGTAACTATATTGGATATTGGGATTTGTAAATCGCTTTTTGGAATTCAGGCAGGAGAACAGGGCGGGAATGGCGATTCCTTTTGGACAGACCTCTGTACAATAGCGGCAGCTGGTACAGCCGATCAAGCCCTGACTGCGGAAAAAGGCGCATACCTGTTCAATCGCGGTTTGCTCATCCGGACTCAGAGGGCGGAAATCTTTCATATAGCTCACATTGTCCCGCATCATGTCCATATTGCCCATGCCGGACAGAACCATGATTACCCCCGGCTGACTGGCGGCAAACCGGATGGCGTAACTGGCGTTGGATCCGCCGTTTAGATCATCAAACACCTTCTGTGCCTCCGGTGGGAGATTCACAAGAGAACCGCCCTTTACCGGTTCCATAATGATCGCCGGTTTTTCGTGCTTATGACAGACTTCCAGGCACTTCCGGGATTCTATGGCAGGATCGTCAAAGTCCGCGTAGTTCAGCTGAATCTGCACCGCTTCAATTTGGGGATACTCCGTCAGGATTTGATCCAGAACCACGGCCTTGTCATGGAAGGAAATGCCGAAATGGCGGAATTTCCCTTCCTTCTGGAGTTCCAAAGCGATTTCATAGGCATGGAGCGATTTGTAACGGGCAAAGCTGGTTTTGCTTTGGGCGTGCATAAGATAGAAGTCAAAGTAATCCACGCCGCAGGCGTCCAGCTGCTGCTGAAACAGCGGACGGATCTGGTCGGCTGTTTCAAAAAAATGACCGGAGAGCTTATTTGTCAGAATGTAGCGATCCCGGGGATAGCGGCTGGTCAGACATTTCTTGATGGCAATTTCGCTTTGCCCGTTCAGATAGCCATGGGCAGTGTCAAAATAGTTAAAGCCATTGGACATAAACCAATCCACCATCCGCGATGTTTCATCGTAGTCCACTTCCTGGCCGTTCATAGGCAGACGCATGCAGCCAAAGCCTAAACATTTTTTTATTTCAGGAAAATATTGCGTCATGATCTAACCCTCCTTGTGTAAATATTGTCAAAATGAAGCCTGCAAGGCTGTAATTCTTGGCGGTATCTATCCCGCAGTTCCGCTCTGTCAAGGGAACATATCCCTGCTCCGGACGATTGGCACAGCAGCCTTTTGCAATGCTGTTACCCAAAAAAGTGAATCCGGTCAATTCCGTAAGGACGCCGCTTCTGGCTGTCAGAGCATCCATATAAGAATACTATAAGCGGATTCTTGTGGAAAGTCAATATGACCTGCGAGAGGAATTGTGCGGTGAAGCAAGAAAAAATAGATTTACTCAAACTTCGCACCCCGTTTCTGGTGCGGAAGTAGCCATTAACCCTGCAAAATCCAGGAACCGCTTCGTGTCAGCAGGCAGACCCGCAAGGAAATCCACAACAAGCGCAGAAATTTCCTCTTTCCGGGCAATAAACCCCT
>CALWXR010000051.1 GCA_944385535.1 uncultured Oscillospiraceae bacterium | reverse complement strand
TCCTGAAGATGAGATATTGTTATTCTACCACAAAACTACAAACGATAGTATTTTTTAAGGGGTTACTCTGAAAAAAAACTTAGAGTACTGATTCTGCACAACGCCAATTGGTTACATCAATTTCTTTCATTTTCATGATTAAACTCTAAATGAGCAAATTCAAATTGTACACAAAAGGCAGCCGTGGAAGGAACGGTTGGTATCATCTCCACCTTTATTCTGGCGGCTCTGCGGAACCGGCAGTTCCTGTCCTTGCCGGAGCTGAACGAAGCAATTTGGGAGCGTCTTGAGGCGTTTAACAACAAACCTTTTCAGAAGAAAAACGGCAGCAGAGCCAGTCTCTTCGCGGAGGAAAAGCCGTTCCTGCGACCTTTGCCGCCCTATCCATTCGAGCTTGCCACCTGGAAAAAGGCAACCGTTGGTCCCAACTACCATATTTCCGTGGAACGGATGAACTACTCGGTTCCCTTTGAGTATATCCGCCAGAAGGTGGATGTGCGTTTGACCAGGGCCACCGTGGAGGTATTCTACAATGGTCTGCCTGCCAAAGATACTCGCAGCCATCTGCCGACTTCACGGACCGCAGTTCCCCGCCCCGTTCGGAAATGGTCACCCGAAGTTTCTCATTCGTCAGCTGGATCATCGCCGCCTCCATGCACATAGGCCATGTTCATCTTGCCGCCCAGCGCCTGCGCGATCTCCTCGAAGATCGCATCCGGGATGGTATACCGCCGCTTCTGCCCGGAGGCTAGGAACTTCAAGTAGATTTCCGCCGCCTTATCGATGGTCTCCATCAGGCCGAAGGCAGAATCAAAGTCTTTTCCCGCGCAGAACAGCCCATGATGGGCCCAGAGCACCGCATCGTGGGTCTGCATCTGCTCTGCCGTCTGGCCGGAGATTTTCGCGCCGCCGGGAATCATGCAGGGAACGACACCGACACCATAGGGGAAAATAAACGCGCACTCGATCATGCTGGACCACAGGGCCCGGGTGACGGTTTTCGAATCCTGCGGCAGTAGATTGCTCAGGGTGATGACACTTGCCGGGTGGGCATGGTACATGACCCGGCTCTCCCGTTCCGGCTGCTGTGCCCGAATGGCAAAATTCTGCAAATGGCTCTCCAATTCGCTGGTAGGCCGCCCGCCGTTACGCAGTCCCCACACCAGCTGCCAACTGCTGCCCCCGTCATTCAAGCGGATGATGCAGGTATTTTCCGCTGGAGCATAGGAAATATTGCGGAAGCAGCTTCCGCTGGCCGTTATGAGGAAATATTCTCCTCCCAGCGCTGGAACTGCCGCTTCCATCGGGATCCATGACCCCTTCGGTTCCTTTTCCGGGAGCATTCGGATTTCCTCCTGCCGCAGCCAATAGGAAAGATTTCCGCCATTGCGCTCGTGAAACCGCATCCGAAAGCCATCGTCGCACAGCCGCAGAAATTCCCGCACAAAGGGAAGGGCCAAGACGGGATCACTTCCCGGCTCTTGTGCTGTCCAAGTAGTATTCATAGGCATGTTTGCTGTCCTCCCCGCCGTGTACGATGCGAGCTACCGCTTCTGCCATGGCCGCCGGGTTTTCGGACTGGAACACGTTTCTGCCCATATCCACGCCGGCCGCGCCGCTCTGGATGCCTCGGTACACCATTTCCAGTGCTTCAAGTTCCGGCACTTTCTTGCCGCCGGCGATCACGATGGGCACCGGGCAGGCCGCCACTACCTCTTCCATATTTTCGCAGTAGTAGGTCTTTACGATCTGCGCACCCTGTTCCGCGATCATCCGAGTGGCCAGCTTAAAGTACTTGGGCGTCCGCTCCATCTGCTTGCCCACCGCCACGACACCCAGCGTGGGGATTCCGTAGCGCAAGCCGCTGTTGATGACCCGGCTCAAATTATCGATGCTTTCCTTTTCTCCCTCCGCGCCGATGAATACCTGCACCGCCATGGCATCAGCGTCCAGTCGGATGGCGTCGGCAATATCCACCGCCACTACCTCATGGCTTAAGTCCTCATCCAAAACGGAGGAGCCGGAGCTGACCCGCAGGGCGATGCCGCAATTCGCCGTAGAGGGGACACAGGTGCGGAAAGCACCTCTGGTGCCCATCAGCACATCCACCTTGCCCATAAGCTGGGGAATCAGAAGATCCAGCCGCTCCAATCCACTGGTAGAGCCCATAAAATAGCCATGGTCAAAGGCCAGCATGACGGTTTTTCCCGTCTTGGGGTTGAAGATATTGGACATCCGCTTCTGCATGCCCCAATCTAACCCTTTGATACCCCGGACATTGTTAATGATCTCGCCGCCAGAAAAAGGAACATCCAAATGATAGTCCTTGGCTGCTTTCATTCCATCTTTATCTGCCATAAAAACCTCCAATTTCACATAAAACCCGCTTGAAACAAGCAGGTTTTATGTATCCGTATTAAGTTATTGCTTTTGCTTGGCCAAGGATTACTCCTCGGTATCGAAGATGTCCTTGGAAATGCCCATCATGCAGGCGCCGGCCACGGAGATGACCAGAGCAGGCAGGCCGACCCAAACCAGAGGCGTACCTACAGAGGTGCCCTGTGCGCTCATGACCAGAGAGATCACAACGGCCACCAGCGGTGCGCCGATGAGGCAGATGGCGCCGGGAATGTTCAGCTTCATGTTGGTGTTGAAATCCTCAGGCTTCATGATGCTGGTGAATGCCAGACCCCACTTCTTAATACGGGGGCCCACCAGAGACAGAACAGGCGCGCCCAGAACCAGCGGGAACAGACCGTTGGTGACGCCGATGATGCTGGCGAACAGAGGATAGGGCAGCTGGCTGAACACTGCGCAGACACCGAAGCAGAGCCAGCAAACGTCGGTCAGAGAACCGCCGGCGGAACCGATCAGGAAGCGGACGACCTTACCGGCATTGTTGGTCTTGGGCTCCACATCGCCCTTGAACATATACCAAACCTTGTAGGGAACATAGGCAAAGAAGAAGTTGGCGATCACGCCGAAGATAGACGCCACGCTCATGGAACCGAAGAAGTCACCGATCAGGTTGCCGATACCGACGCCCCACGCACCGGCGGGTCCGAACAGGATGCCCATAATGGGAACAATAACGGTTGCCACACGGACTTCGACGCTGAAAATGACAATTGCCTTAAAGGGAATCAGCAGTGCTGCGTAGATGGCCGCGCAGATGGCGGTAAGGGTGATCATCTTGGGGTACTTCCACATGGTAAAAATGTCTTTCATCGTTCTCTTCCTTTCTATTTCGCATTTGTGTTTGTACGTACGGCTGCTATATTTGATGCTCAGAGAGCATTAAATACCTTAAACCAGTCATTGGCTGCAATGACGATGGAGGAAACGGACAGCAGGATTGAGTAAACAATGAAGATCCAGTCCAATTTCGTCAGCTTCAGCTGCAGATAAGCACCGCGCTTATCGGAATAGCCAAAGCCCTTTGCTTCGGTGGCCATGGTGACGGAATCCGTAGAGCGCAGGCCCAGCATGATGGCGGGAACCACCAGCGGCACGGTCTTTTTTAGCTTCATCCAGAAGCCGCCGCTGTCCAGATCCAGTCCGCGGGACTTCTGGGCAGCCACAACGGTCATGGCAACGCCGGTCAAATGGGGCGTCATTCTCAGCGCACTGGAGAAGGCGAACGCGCCCCGGTACGGAAGGCCAAATTTCACGCAGCCCTGCACCAGCTCCTCATTTCGAGTGGTGGAAAGCAGCACGATGGCTATAATGATGCTGGACATGGACCGGAACACGGAGGAAACACCCTGACAGAGGTCTTCCTTCTTGATGATCCAGAACAGCGGTGTGGTACCCTCGCCAAAGAGAAGCCAAGAGATCAGCGTCATGATCCACAGAGAGATCAGAATGGCGCGGATGCCATACACATTTTTCCATGACTTAGACACCGTCGTTAACACAAGGGTCTCCACCACGACCAGAGCGCCCAGCCACAGCTGCTCCACCAGCGCTGCGGAAGCCACGAAATGGGCCAGTGTCAGCAGCAGCTTGGTGCGAGGATCCAGCCTATGGAAGAAGGTGTCTCTGTTTAAGTAAAGATATTTGCTCATACCATTTCCCCCTAGATGGCAAAGGGCTCGCGCACATACTCGCTCAGTCTGTCCACAGTGTAAATGCCCTTGTCGGTAATAATGCCGCTGACAAACTCACCGGGGGTACAGTCAAAGGCGGGGTAGAATCCTTTGAGTCCTTGGTTGCGGGTAGCTGTCCGGTTTCCGAGGCAGTGCAGCACTTCCTCAGGATCCCGCAGCTCGATTTCCACATCCTCCGCCGTCTTGGAGCCGGGGTCTGCACCCAAGCCATAGGCGTAGAAGGGCAAATGATAATAATTAGCCAATACTGCGGAGGGGAAGGTGCCAACCTTATTGATCACATCGCCCTGCTCCGTGATGCGGTCCGCACCGGCAAAGAAAATGTCGATCATGCCTCTGCTCATGAGATAACCGGGCATACCGTCGGTAATCAGAGTGGTATTAAAGCCGATCTCGGAAATGCAGTCCGAGGTCAGTCTGGCGCCCTGCAGATAAGGCCGGGTCTCGCAGCAGTAGGCTCTTACATTTTTCTTGCCCTGACTTTCCAGCGCCAGATAGGTATACACGATGCTGGCCTCAGCAAAGCAGTGGGTCAGAACACCCTGACCGTCCTCCACCAAGGACGCAGCAAAATTACCCACAAAGTAGTTGGTCAGATGGTCCTTCCAATATAGGTCTGCCGTTTTCTGAATCAGCAGTGCCTCCGGGTCCTCGCCCCGTTCCATGGCATCCAGCGCATAGCGTACAAACTCGCTGGAAATGTAGCGCACATTGTTGTTGGTGGGTCTTGTCCGGGCCAGCCGCTGGCGGGCCTTTTCCAGTTCCGCCTCCGCCTTTTCCTTGGGCAGATTCTTGGCGATTCTGGCCGCCTGCGTCATGCCGCAGGCTACCGCGAAGGCGGGGCCGCCGCTTTGGGTGACCATGTTCTCAATGGCTCGGGCCACATCGTCGTAGGTTTCACATTTTTCGAACCGGCGCTCATGGGGATAGCATCTGCGATCTAAGATGTAAACCGTTCCGTCCTCTTCGTAGCGGGAAACATTCTCCGGTCTTAAGAGGAACGGCAGTCTGTCTTCATACACATCTTCCGGTACGGGAAGAAACTTTTGCTGTGCTTCCGTATACTTTCTCATTCATCATCCGCCTTTCCGTCAAACCAAGTTTCTAAGGCTTTTGTCAGTTCCGAGCTTGCTAGGTCGTAAGCAGGCATCAGCTCTCCGGTGGTCATGATCAGCACACGATCCTTTTTGGGATTGGACATGACCACGGGAAGCTCTGTGCCGAAGTCGATGAGCGCCTGACGGCACAGCCCGCAGGGAGCCAGCGGATACTCCGCATCGGAGACCACCGCGATGGCCTGAAACTCCCGGTATCCCAGAGAGATGGCCTTGGTGAGCGCACAGCGCTCTGCACAGATGCTCTCGTACATATTTCCCTGCTCCGCATTGCAGCCGGTAATGACATCCGCATTTTTCGTCAACAGCGCCGCGCCTACATGGAACCCGGAAAGAGGAACCCGGGCATTGTGTCTTGCCGCGGCGGCCATGTCGATCAACATTTCTACTGTCTGACGCTCCATCGCTTACTCCTTTACCAGCACCTCGCAGGCATCCTGAACGCTGATGAAGGGATGTCCCATTCGGTTGCCGATCTGGGTAATCTGAGGCGGCTTCAGATGCATCTGCGTCAATTCTTTTTCGTTGGAATAAACATCACGGACGGAGCCCTCCAGAACGATCTTGGCATCGTTCATAACGATGGCCCGGTGGGCATACTGGCTGACCACCCACATGGTGTGGGTAATGATGATAACGGTGCAGCCGTTTTCATTCAGCGTCTTCAGCAGCTCCATAACGCTGCACTGCTCTTTGTAGTCAAGACCGGTCGTCGGCTCGTCCAGAATCAAGATCTTGGGGTGCATCGCCAGCACGGAGGCAATGGCCACTCTCTGCCGTTCGCCCTTTGTCAGGCTGAAGGGATCCTCCTGCTCTCTGCCCTCCATGTCCACGGCCTTCAGCGCTTCGGCCACCGAGCGCTTGATCGCCTCTTCCGGCATTTTGTAATTCTTCGGGCCGAAGGAGACCTCATCCCAGATGGTTTCCGCGAAGATCTGGTGGTCAGGATTCTGGAACACATAGCCGATATATCGGCTCAGGTTGTAAATGCCCGTCTCTACATTCTGTCCGTAGATCTCAATAGAGCCGGAGGTCTTTTTCAGCAGACCATTGAGCTGCTTGGCAAGGGTGGTCTTGCCGCTGCCGTTCTGGCCCATGATGGCCACGAACTCTCCCTCCCGAATGGTGAAGGATACGTCGTCAACGGCATTTCGTTTGGTATCGGGATAGCGGAAGCATACGTTTTTCGCCACGACCACGGGCTCACCGTAGCTTTCCTGACGCTTTTTCTCTTTCTCCAGCACCTGCTGATGTTTCTCAGGATCAACCTTGTAGCCTTCCTTCCGCAGGACCTCCACGCAGTCATCCACTTCCAGCGCCTTGGTGTTCAGGCCAAGGGCATTCTGCAGCTCGCAGGTGCCCAAGGGCATGACGCCCTTTTCTTTCAGCAGGTCGGTCTGAGACAGAACCTCCAACGGAGTTCCGCTTAAATGGATCTTACCGTCCACCATCAGCAGAATGCGGTTGGCTTTCATCATCTCTTCGATCTCATGTTCCACACAGATGATGGTGAAATCTCCCTGAGAACGAAGCTTGTCCGCCACATCGATGACCATTGCCTTGCCCACAGGATCCAAGTCGGTGGTCGGCTCGTCCAAGACGAGAATATCTGCATGGAATGCCAGCGAGGATGCAATAGCAAGCCGCTGCTTTTCGCCGCCGGACAGGGACGAGGGTTCCCGCATCTCGAAGCCGGCCAGTCCCACAGTCTCCATGCATTCTTTTACCCGCTTATGGATCTCCTCGGTGGGCAGTCCCAGATTCTCCGGGCCAAAGGCCACGTCCAAGGCTGCATTGGTGCAGAAAAGCTGGGCCTCGAAATCCTGAAAGACCATGGCCACGGAGCTGCAGAGCTTGCTGGGCTTATTCTCATCGGTATCCAAGCCTTTGATGTAAACCTTACCGGATTTCTTTCCTTTTGTATCGTGGGGCATCAAGCCGTTCAATGAAAGGCAGAAGGTGGATTTACCTGCCAGAGAGGGGCCGATCACCGCCACGAATTCACCCTTGTCAATGGTGACATCGATGCCCTTCAGCGCTTCCTTCTTGCTTTTCGGATAGCTGTAATGCAGATCCTCTATCCGGATCAATTCTTGATTCTTCTCCATAAGATCAGTCCTTCAACATGCTGGGGCAGAAATAGGCTTTTCCATGCCGCTTCTTGGCGGCATCCCACTCCGTCAGGATCCGAATGGCCTCGGCGCCTGCCAAGCAGGCCTTTTCCTCGCCGGAATGCTCCGCCCATTCGCCGGTAATGCGGTTGGCCACAACGGCCGCGATCATGCCTGCCCGAACGCCGAACAGGCGTGCCAATGTCAGCAGCGTGGCGCCTTCCATTTCGAAATTGATAACGCCGGCGCTCTTCATATCGTTGAAAAATGCTTTGCGGTCGGATTTTTCATAGCCACCATAGCTGGGTCTGCCCTGGCCAGCAAAGAAGCTGCAGGTAGTGCAGCCGGTGCCCACATGATAGCGGAAGCCCAAATTCTCACAGGCCTGTACCAGCGCCATGGTCACTTCATAGTTGGCAGCGGAGGGGAATTCATCCCGGACGTACATATTGGAGGTGCCATCCAGCCGGACATTGCTGTCGTTGATAATCAGGTCACCGATCTTGATGTCCTCCCGCAGAGTTCCCGTGGAGCCGACACGGATCAGGCAGTCCACATTATGAGGCAGAATTGCCATCAAAGGATTCTCCATACTGCCGCCGCCAATGCCGTGGGAAACTGCCGTGATCGGTGCGCCCTTGAAGGTGCCGCTGGCAACTGCGAAGCCGCGTTCTCGGGGCCAGAAGTCAGCGCCCTCGTCCCACTGGGATGCCATGATCTTGACACGGTCAGGACAGCCGGGCATCAATACTTTCGGATTCACATAGGTTCCGTCAAAAAAATTACCGTCACCGGTATCGGATGCAGGCAAGTTCTTTCTGCTTTCTTCAATCACTTTGGCCATATGGATTCTCCTTTTCTTTGTTTTATTTGATAGAAGTACGTGTACTCCTTAGTGCGGACCAGATTTTTCTCTGATAGTTGGCTGTCTTCTCCAAATCCAGCATTTCCAAATTGGCAAACAGAGCATCCACGATTGCCAGCATGGAGATCGGCGAACCGGAGATATCTCGGCGCAGCTCCTTCGCCACACCCGTTAGGGAGACCGTGGCACCGCTGGCCAGAATCGACTTGGCATTGCAGGTAATGCTAATGACCTTGGCGCCATTTTTAATGGCCTGCCGTTCTGCCCGGATCAGGTTATCCGCCGTGCCGGAGCGGGAGATCATAATCACCAGATCGTCCTCATCCATCAAGCTGGACTGAATGATCTGCAAGTGGGAATCGTTATTCATCACGACATTGTAGTTCAGGCGGATCAAGCGGGTCAGGAACCAGTCCGCAATGCCGCCGGAGGTGCCGGAGGAATAGAGGAAGATCCGCTTCGCGGACTGGATCAGCTCCAAAGCCACATCCATTGCGTGCATATCCAAATGCTCTAGTGTATCCTGCAGAAGCTGCATTCCCGCCTGAAACACCTTTGTCGTAACGGTTTTCGTATCATCCTCTTCATCCAGCTCTTCAAAGATCGCTTCCGTCGGCCGGATCAGGTCCGCCGCAAGAGCGATCTTAAAATCACTGAAGCCCCGGAACCCAATGCTTCGAACGAATCGCAGCACCGTGGCATCGCTGAGACCAACCACATTGGCTATGTCCATCATGGACATATTCACCATGTCGTCGGAATTTTCGATGACATAATCTGCGATGATTTTCTCCGACTGAGAAAGGGAAATATAATTTGCGCGAATACTGGAAAGAACACTGCACTGAGACTGACTCATATGTTACCTCCTGAGATTGTTTTTAATTTCTACCGACCTCATTATAATACATCTTGTAGTCATTTTGAATATGTATAGTGAATCTATATTTTGTTGTATTTCTTTGTTGTGCTGCTATTATAATCATTTTCTCTACCATTGTCAATACGTTTCAGAAAACAATTCCAAATCCTCTGAATTTTGTACATTCCGCACATGTGTCAACACTTTTTCTTGTGCAACATCTCTTTTTTCCTCGTAGAAAATTTATTGTGTCACAACATTTCTACTGCAATATTGCTGCTTATTATGACCATTGAGCATTGTAATCGTTTCCATTTTCTTCAATCGGTGCTGGCAATTTCTGCGCACATTTCCGAAATTGGGCTATCATAGTCTCAATACTTCGGGAAAAGATATGTTTGCGGAAAGAAAAGTCGTTTTCCAACAGAAAGTGACTGACCTTTCCGGAAAAACGACAAAGGAGTGCAATACAATGAGCAATAACAGCAATTCCATCAACATTCCTCAGGCAAAGGAAGCCATGAACCAGTTCAAGATGCAGGCAGCTCAGGAGGAAGATGTATCTTCTACATCTTAAAGTCAGCCTCATTATGTAACACAAATAAAATAATACACCAGCGTTTTTTCCAATTTGCTACATAATCGGGAATAACTGAATATGACTAAGGCGTCCAGCAATGGGCGCCTTTGTTCATATCCAGGCCTAATGGGAAGGAGGTCATCTTATGCCGGAAGCAGCTAACCATCAGCATTCCACCGCTGCAAATATAAACAATGCCCCAGACAATTCCGTCCAGGGCATCTGCTCATCTCAGCACTATTTCGCAGCCATTCGTCTTACTTTTCCATCAAGTCTTCCATTGTGCAGCCAAGAACTTTTGAAAGGCGCAGAAGTGTCTCGGCACTGGCCTTGTTAATATCCTTATTGCGCTGTTCGTACATCTGGATGGAGCGCAGACTGACACCGGATCGCTTTGCCAGCTCGGCCTGTGTGCAGCCATAAGCAGTACGAATCCGCTTTAGGCTGGTGTCGGCAAAAAACTCCCGCATCCGCGCATCCAGAATGTCAGAAAACTTCGTAATGTCCGCTTCATGAAGGGGATCGTACATTTTTTGCAGTTCTTCAAAGGAAACCACCTTAAAGATGTCACTGTAGCTTCTGCCGGAAAACCATTGATAGTAGGCAACCGCCCAACCTATCCAGTATTCCCGGGAGCGGCCAAAGTGCTCCTGCGGCGCAGCATCCGGTACCTTTCCTGTGGTTTCCGCAAGAATCTCCATCGCCACCTCAATTCCGCTTTTCCCGGAAAGATAACTCGGCTCTCCATTTTCCAGACGTTTGCTGATTGTACTGGCAACAAACAGTTTTACAAAGCTGCTGCCGGGGATATGACAGACATTTATCGCATAGTCAAAGGCATCCCCCAGCATGGCTTGGGCGTTACTCAGATAGATTTCTTGGTATGCGTGGGTCATCGTTCCGGATGCCTCCTCTCATGATATCCTGAATATATAGGCCATCGCTTTCTTCCTCCAGCATTTCCAGATAAGCTCTATTTGCCTCCTCATCTCTGGCTCTGCGAAGGACAAAATATTTTTCTTTCTCCGCCACATCGAAGCCTTCGTACCGAAGCCGCGTGAACGCGAATTGAGACTTAATGACAATCTGCTCTCCCAGCTTTCCCAGGCGCATAGCTCTGGCCAGCTGTTCCACGGAAATTCCATTGTTCAGAAAGGATTCTGCATAGTCAAAGTAGGAATCATCTGCACGATAGCCGGTAATCAGGTCATAGGCATTGACATTGACGCCAAAATGGTCGATGAGATACCGTTTGGCTCTGCGAGCGACCGGGGTTTTGATGGAGAAGAGACGATGCTCCACCAATACCGCAATCCAGTTCAAAATAGTGTAGTCCGGGCTGTTCAGATTCAAAATGCTTAGATACTCCGTATCCAGTGTATAACGGTTCGCGAATCCATTTCGGAGGGAGGACACCGCCCACTCCTTTGCCAGATCTTCGCTTTCCGTGCAATAGAATCCCAAGCCGAAGTCATTGTTCACTCTGCCTTTTCCAAAGGTCGGCTCCTCCACAAGCTGTTCCGAGCCATGATATAGCGTAATCCATTTCTCCATCGGCTTTTCCTCCAATCTGTTTTCTTATATCATATCACTATGGTGATATATGGTCAACTGAAAATTGTAGAATCATCGCCACATGAATCATCCCTTACACCTTCTTTTCCATGCGGATGCTGTCCTCCAAGAAAAGAAACGATGCCCCGGACTTCTTCCTGGGCATAGCATTTTTGATTCGGCGAAAGTGCCAAATTCCAGATGTTTTTCTGTCTCGTTTCATTGAAACACAAATGCAAGAACCTAACTCCTAATCGCGGTGGCGGTTTTGTTGGCCAAGATTTCCATTTCCCAAAGGGTGTCGCGTTTCGCGACACCCTTTTGCTATACCCAAAAAAGAAAAAGGAGAATCACATGAAGAACCCTCGCCCCATGCGTGATGCCGCAAGTCGGCTCACAGACAAAGAATATCGATTCATCCGAAAAGAATTCGGAATCACAAAGAAAGAACTACTCCATCTGTCTGAAGATCTCCTGATAGAGCTATACGATGAACTCAGCAGCATTGAAGCTACCTTATCGGCTGCAAAAGGTCGGGCATCTATCAGAGGACATACTGCGGCAGGAATAGCCGCTTTGCTTGGAGAAGCATTAAGAATTCACAATGAAAATGACGGCGATGACTGGACAGATAGGTACAGCTACTTCGCCTCAGATTATGACAATTTCTAAAAATCAAAAGGAGTTACAGCCATGAGTTACAAACCGAATTTTTCTGATGCACCCGAATTCTCCATCATCCCTGATGCAAAGAAGCTGTTTGAGGAAATCACAGTGCTTTTCTCTTACTATGACCCGTTCTTCGAGGAGCACCTGGCCGACTTTGAAGATGCAGAAAGGGCGCTCAAAGCTGCTCTCAAGGGGCAGGGCGATGTATCCGCTGATGAATACCTTGACATTGTCGAGCACGAGTTTCTGTGTGAGCTGTCTGCCGTTGCATGGAAGGGATTCATGTGGAATCTTGCATGTTTTGAAAAACGCGCCTCCAAAGAGTTGCTTTATTCGGAGCCGGAATTCCGCTTTGGACAGGAGCAATTACACGAAATCCCTGTATTATCGGAACTGTTCGCGAAAGACAGTGCTTTGTGGAAAAAACTCACTCCCGAAATACAGGGAACACTCGAAAAGGTCGATGATTATTACTCCTACCTCAAGTCCCCTGGGCTCAGCATTGCGCATTACTGGGGATTCCTTTGGGCAAATTCTGCACTGCCGCATTTTGTTCCCGGCTATACCCCGGACATAAAACTGACCCACAACTTCGAGAGAATGATCCGGGTTGAACTGGATTCGTTTGGGCTTAATCCCGACGATGACGAGGAATAAGATGGCCAACCTGTAATATCATCAAATCTGTGCTGTATTTCTGGTAAACATGAACTACAATGTTTGGCACTATCTGGTATACTGAAAGTGGAGGTGTTTGATATGGCACATGATTCTAACTATGCCCGCCGCTTTCTGGGATTGCTCGTAAAACAAGCTCGAGAAGAAAAGGAATGGAATCAGCAGTATTTGGCAGATGAACTCGATATTGATATTCGCACACTTCGCAAGGTTGAGGATGGAAAGAGCAATATCGGATACAATTTGCTTATCAAAATAATTCAAACTTTGAATATTAGTTCGCAGATTCTCTGCTATATTGATGACGAAGAGAAAGGATTAAAAATGGATCGCGTTTTTCGGCAGCTGCTTCAGTTCCCATTGGAGGATATTGCAATGATTGCAAAGTCTGCCTAATATTGCATACATCACAGGATAGAGTCCAATAAAATCTTTGTGTAATCGGACTGCGGATAAAAAATCACCTGATCCGTGGTCCCTTCCTCCACGATTTTCCCTTCATGCATCACCAGTACCCGATCACAGAAGGACTGCACCAGGGCCAGATTGTGACAGATAAAGAGGTAAGATAATTTCTCCTTTTCCCTCAACTCTTTCAGCAGCTCCATGATTTGCTGCTGCACCGTCACATCCAGTGCAGAGGTAGCTTCGTCGCACAGCAAAAGCTTTGGCTTAATTGCCAGTGCCCGGGCAATCGCAGCCCGCTGGCACTGGCCGCCGCTGACCTCGTGGGGATAGCGCCCGGCAAAGGTTTCACTCAGACCGCATTGCTCCAGCAACTCCACCACCCGACGTTCCCTCTCTGTTTTGGAAACACCAGCATTTCGCAGACTTTCCCCAATCCCGTCCCCCAGGGTGCGCCGAGGATCAAAAGAAGTAAGCGGATCCTGAAAAACCATCTGAATATTCCGGTATGCACCGAACAGTTCTCTGTCCCTTGCTTTGGTAATATCCTGACCACAAAGACGAATAGTTCCTTCGGTGACATCCAGTAACCGGCAGAGCAATTTTGCCAAGGTACTTTTTCCGCAGCCGGATTCTCCAACAATGCCAACCGTCTCTCCCGGGTACAGCAGAAAACTCACCTGATCCACTGCCGTGAAATCCGGCTTTCCATTTGCGTGAAATGTTTTGGTCAGCCCACTGACCTGTAAAATCGGTTCCATTTACGCCCTCCGCAGTTTCGGCACTGCCGCCAGCAGTTTTCGGGTATATTCGTGCATCGGATGCTCCAGTACCTGTCGAGCCGGCCCGTATTCCACCTGATATCCATCTTTCAGCACCAATACGGTATCTGCCATAGCGGATACCACGCCGATATCGTGGGTGACCAGAAGAATGGCCGTACCGAACAAATCCCGCAGCTGCTTCATTTCCTCCACCACCTGTTTCTGCACCGCCACATCCAGCGCACTGGTGGGTTCATCTGCCAGCAGCACGGCTGGCTGCATCAGCATGGCAATGGCAATGCCTGCCCGCTGGTTCATGCCGCCGGACAACTCAAAGGGATAACTGTCCCAGATCCGTTTACCATCTTTGAAGTGGAGCTTATCAAATAAGGCAAGCGCCTGATTTCGGGCATCCTGTCTGGATATCTTCCTGTGAGCGGACATACTTTCATAGATCTGTTCCCCGATGGTTCGGATGGGGCACAGGGATGCTCCGGCATCCTGAAAAATCATCCCCATTCTGGCACCACGGATTTTGCGAAGCTCTTTTTCCGACAGATCAGGAATATTCTTTCCTTCAAACAAAATGTCCCCTCTCGTCACCAGGCCGTTATTGCCAAGAAGTCCTATAGCAGATTTCATCAGAGTGGATTTTCCGCTGCCGGATTCCCCCACCAGGCCCAGAATTTCCCCGGGCTTCACCGAAAAAGAGACATCGTGAACTACGCTCTCACCGCCGTAGGAGATTTCCACATGTTCAAAACGCAGAAGTTCTGCCATAGGGCGTACTTCCTCCTTGTAATCGTGTAATCAAGAAATGTCCAGATCCGCTGTCAGCTCATAGAAATCGCTGGCATGGGCCGTCAGTCCGGTGACATTGGACTTGCTGATCATACTCATCTTCAGGAAGGAGCAGAAGATGAATGCGTTGTCATCCAGCAAAATCTGCTGCATTTCCAATGCGATTTTATTTCGTTCCTCCTGATCGAAGGTGCTATTCAACTCCACTGCCAGTTCTTCCAGTCGATCACTGTGGAACGAGCCCCGGTTTTTGGTAGAGGCATCCAGGCAGTGGGTGGAGAAGAAGTTGGTGGGATCACCCAAACCGCAGTTGACATTGGCTCCCACATAGATATCCCAGGCGGACTGATCCTTTGCGATGGAATTGTGGTCGGCAGTGACATTCAGATCCACCTGAATACCAATGTCCTTCAATGTTGCCTGGGCATACTCCGCAAGCAGCGGCAATTCCTGACGACTGGGATAGCTCAGCCAACGAACCGTCAGCTTCTGACCATCTTTCTCCCGGTATCCGTCTCCATCGCTGTCCACCCATCCAGCTTCCTCCAACAGGGCCATAGCCCCTTCAGGATCATAGCTTTCCGTTTTCAGCGTGGCGCCGCCGAATGCCACCGTGTCCGGGAATGCGCCGGTGCCCACATATCCATAGCCATTGAGCAGCGTGTTGACAAAGCCTTCTTTGTCGATGCCCATAGCAATCGCCTTCCGGACAGCCGGGTCTTGAATGACAGCAGAGGTGTAGTTCATCTGGCAGTAGAAGGATCGGCTGGTCTGGATGCTGGTGAAGGTGTAGTTGTCGTTTTCAAACAACGGATAGCTTGCATAGGCCATGCCATAGGCTGCGTCGATCTCACCGGATTGCAGTGCCAGCGCCAGGGTATCACCGTCGGAAATGGTTCGGACAGTCAGCTCATCAATATTTACCTCGCCATCCCAGTAATTTTCGTTCTTTACCAGATTCAGGTGGTCATCGGTTTCCAGCTCTACCGCAACATAGGGGCCGGTTCCGACCACAATCCCATCGTCTGCGATGCCTGCACTCATGTCAATGATGCAGCCGTACGGCTCACACAGATAATTCAGCAAAGAAGGTGCAGGGACAGAGGTATGGATTGTGAGCACCAAGCCATTTGCCTCGATGCTTTCAATCTGCAAGTCTCCCCGGGCACGCTCATGCACCTCAATCAGGTGTTCCAGGCACGCTTTCACAGCAGCTGCGTCACAAGGATTGCCATTGGAGAAGCAGACGCCATCTTTCAGCGTGATTTCCCAGGTCAGCTCGTCCAACAGCTCGTAGGATTCTGCAATCCAGGGCTCCAGTTCCATGGTGTCGCTGATTTGAAACAGAGTCTCGCCAACACCATAGCGGATGCAGGCCCAGCCAGCATAGGCATAATGCGGATTCACATTGGGCTCTTCGTTCTCCGCATTGAAAGTGGTATCGCCAAAGACGAAGGTCTTTTTATCGGTGGAACCCGCACTGTCAGAATCCGACTGACCAGTGCTGGAATTGCTGCCGCAGGCGGTAAAAAGCCCCAGACTGATGCAAAGCAGCAAGAGAAGTGCAATCCATTTTTTCATTCATTTCTTCCTTTCTTTTTTATAAAAATTATCTGGAGCGGCTGTTCCGTGGATCCAGATAATCCCGAACCGTATCACCCAGCAGATTAAACAGTGCCACGGAGATAAAAATACCAATACCCGGAGACAACACAACCCAAGGGTACATCTGCAGCATACTTCTGCCAGAGCTCATCATGTTGCCCCATTCTGCCACCGGTGGTTTTGCCCCCAGACCCAGGAAGGACAACCCTGCCAGTTCCATCATCATCGTTCCGATGTCCAGCATGGCCGTCACCAGAATCGGGCCCAGGATATTCGGCAAAATATGGCGGAGAATTATCTGATTGGAGCCGCACCCGGATAGTCTGGCGGCGCTGATAAAGGGTGCGGTTTTCAACGCCAGCGTCTGACTCCGAGCCACACGGGAGTATTTGGGCCAGCTGATCACTGCCAGCGCCAGGACTGCATTGCTGATACCGCCTCCCAGCAGCGCCGCTACAGCCATAGCAAACACAAGCCCAGGAAAAGCAAGGCACACATCGGAAATCCGCATCACAAGGGAGTCCAGTCTCCCCCCATAATAGCCACAAAGAGTTCCTACTACCGTGCCAAACAGTGCAATTACCGCCACAAGAGCCAGGGTTGCAAAAATACTGGTTCTGCCGCCAACCAGCACTCGGGAAAACATATCCCGCCCATGCTGGTCGGTTCCCATGATGTGCTTGGTAGAGGGCGGCTGCATGGCTTCCATCAGATTCTGTTCGTAGGGATCATAGGGAGCCAGCTGCTCGGAAAACAGTGCAATCACCATCAGAAGAATGACCAATGTCAGAAAAAAACACAGTTTCCATTTGGTATGGCTGGACTTCCTCTTCTGACGGCGAACGGTAATCCCCTCGCTCATTGTTCCACTCCTCCCAGGCGGATTCTCGGATCCAGAAAGCGATAACTCAGATCTGTAATCAAATTCACCAGCACATAGATAATGGCCATCCACATAACATAGGCCTGAATAATGGGATAATCCCGCATGCTGATGGCATCCACAGCCATTTTTCCTACCCCATCCCACAAAAAGATGGATTCTACAATAGCCGTACCACCCAGCAAACTTCCGATAGAAAGCGTCAGCAAGGTGATGATGGTAACAAGCGATGCCTTTAAGACACTGCGGAATAAGGTGACAGAGAACTTAACTCCCCTGGCCTTGGCTCCGGCCACATAGTCTTTGCTCAATTCATCCAGTACCGTAGCCCGAACCTGACGCAGGTATTTGGCGGACATGGCGATTGCCAGGGTAAAGCTGGGCATTGCCACGCTTTGCAAGCTGACACCGTTGGCAATCACCGGGAACCATTCCAGACGGATGGCAAAGAAGTACATCAACAGCAGGGCCACAAAGAAGTTTGGCATACTGTTCCCTAAAAAACTTGCCACCCGGATAAGATAATCCACGAAGCGATTCTGCTTGACCGCTGCAAGAATACCAAGAGGGATGGAAATCACGATTGTAAGACCGATGGAAGTGACGGTTAGCAGCAAGGTTGCGGGTAGTTTGGAGACAAAAGTAGAAAATACCTCTTTTCCCGAGATATAGCTGGTTCCCATATCACCCCGAAGCAAATTTCCCAGCCATACAAAATATTGAGTCAGGAATGGCTTGTCCAGCCCCAACTCCTCTCTGGCTGCATCCACTACCTCCTGAGAAACCGAGGAGCCCGTGTTTTCCATTTTCTGCTCCACCGCATCACTGCCAGCAATTCGCATCATGGCAAACGACAGGAAAGTAATCGCCAGCAAAATCGGAATGAGCTGTAATAGGCGGTTTAAAATATGACGTTGCATCTTTGATTCCCTCCTTGCTTTCTTGATTACCCGCATTTTACAGCCTCAACCAAGAACATAGGCGTAGATGCATTGTTGATTCGCTCCTCCCGGGTCCACACCCGCTTCCACACTTCGGTATCCGCTGTACTGCACATACCCAGCCTGTGGAGTACACCCAAATCCCAGCTTGGGCGGCTCTTGGCAGACAAGGGAGCCTGCAAAGCGATGGCTTCCATGGCAGCCACATCGGTTCCGGCAGTTTCATCTCCCACATTGGATTTAGCTATGTTCTCCCGGTCTTTCAGGTGTCCCGCTCTGGCAGACTCATCAAGAAGATAATGGTACCAGTTGGCATCGAAATTCAGCAGCAGCCCACCGGGTTTTAGGACCCTTGCCCACTGGGCGTATGCTTTTTCCGGGTGGTGTAGATTCCATGTCAGATTCCGGGTTACCAGTACATCAAAGCTGTCATCAGGAAAGCTCAAATCCTCTGCATTCATCTGCAGGAAGGTGATGCTGTTTACTAAGGTTCCGGCGTTGTGACGGGCTGCTTCCAGCATGGAAGCGGTATAATCCACAGCCGTTACCGAGTACCCCAGCTCGGTCAGAACAATGGCAAAGAATCCCGGCCCTGTTCCAACATCGAGCACCCTGATTTCCCTGGGAGATTTTCTCGGAAAGTGGGCATGTATGCGCTCGGTAATCAGACTGCGCCATACAAGCCTCTGATTGGAGGCCAACTCTTCCTGATTAACACCAGAGTAACCGGGGGCTCGACCGGTCCAATAGTGGATATTTTCTTCTTCGTAGCTTTCAAATTGACGCATATTCTCTCCTTCCAACAGAAAAGTGCCGCACTACTTTCACAATAGTGTGGCATTTTCCCATTTGACTGGTAAAAATTTTTTAGGGGGAATAATCACTATCTGTATGCCAACATAATTTCCTTCTTTGCCGAAGCTCCCCAGGAGATGATTCAATGATGTTCACTTCTTCTGTGCGTAAATTCCAAACATCGGAGCCATTTTCAGATCCAGTTCTTCCAGGACTCTCGCGCCGGTGGTTTGGTCAGCGTGGACATCCTGAAAGCCGATTCTGGTCAATACATCTAGATCCCAAGCCGGGCGGACTTCCCTGCTGATTTCCATGGCCAGTGTGATTCCCACATTTTCCTGGGCCAGTTCCTCCGTCATCCCCACATGGCCATAGGGGCTGTCAGAAGAAACAGACGCATTCTGAAGGCTTTCGCTGCGCACATAATCACCATAATTGGCATCAAAATTCAGCAGGATTCCACCTGGCCGCAGTACCCGGTGCCATTCTTTGTAGGCTTGTTCCGGATCCGGCAGCGTCCAGCTCAAGTTTCGGCTGAGCACCACATCAAAACTTTTGTCTTCGTATTCCAGATTCTGCGCATCCATCTGGCAGAACACAATATCCAGCTGTCTCTCGTCTGCCAGTTGTTTTGCCTCTTCCAACATGGCTGGGGTCAGATCTACACCTTGTACCCGGTGTCCCTCTTCCGCCAGCAACACAGCAAAAAAGCCTGTGCCTGTCCCCACATCCAGAATGTCCAGTTTTTTTCCATCCGGCAAAAAATTCTGGATCTCCTCCAACCATCGCCAACTCATCTGATTTTCCAGTTCATTTCTGCGAACAGAGCCAAAATCCCTGGCCCGGAGCGTCCAATAATGCTTAACACGGTCCTCAATCGTATTTTTCATATTTCCAATATCCTTTATATCCCGCCACATCATTCCAAACCGTGGGCGGGTATTCATTCCTTCTGCAAAAAAATTCAGGCAGATGAAAACTGTTTTTGTTAGTTTACCAGATATACGCCTTTTCCGTAAGCCCCCCCGGGGGATGTAATACGAAAATAATACCGATTCCAAGCAGTCTGAATGAAAGTCAGCAGAAGTAATTTCCAATTGCTTTCTCTGGATAATAATCTTTAGTCCAATATAATGTTCACATCCCCCTCCTCAGAATAATGGCAACTCCTCCATCCACTTTTTTTAATCGATTATATGCTTATCTGGTTAACTCAGCTTACGCAAGAAACCAGATTTTCTATCCGAAAGAATGATGCAAATGCGGGAA
>CALWXR010000050.1 GCA_944385535.1 uncultured Oscillospiraceae bacterium | reverse complement strand
AGGAAATCCATGTCCAGATTCAAAGTACCAGACGAAGAAGAACGGCGGATCATCCGGGAAAACGGCATGGACCCGGAGAGGAAATCCATGTCCAGATTCAAAGTACCAGACGAAGAAGAACGGCGGATCATCCGGGAAAACGGCATGGACCCGGAAGCGTATGCCGTAACCTATCGCACAGATACGGAAATCTACCTGCTGTGCTGGAAGACACGGGATCAGGTCGTGATCAGAAAGGGGGACAGAGCATGGTAGTCAAAGAGAAAGGGCTGCTCAAGGCTATGAAGGATGCCTATAAAACCGACGGCTATACCGTGGCGGTGGATGAGGCGGATCTGATTCTGAAGACGGTACCGTGGACAGTGGTTCTGCACATGGAGGAAGTCCCATCCAAGGTGCTGGGCCTGATTACGGAGCATCTTCGGAAGTTGCCGGAGGAGGGAACGGCCTATCAGGTGAAGAAAAAGGAAACCCAGACCGAGATGTTCCATATGGTGCGGGAAGAAATTATGGACTTTCATACATCAGAAAAGCCTCGCCGCATTATTCGCCGCACGGAGCTGACTTTGGGAGGCTTCCCCTTGTGGCAGGCCGCCACGGAGAAGACGGTGGTCAAAGTCTACCCGGATTATGAGGATATCCTGTCCATTGACAATACCGTCATCCGCCTGGTGGGGGATAACGTGCTCTTTGCAGATGACATGACTTCCCGGGCCTACATCCTATACACACCTGCAAAGGATGCCAAGCAGCTGGAGCAGTTGACCCACCTGAGCAAAATCCAGTGGGTGGCAGAATAAAAAAGGCGGCGTCCCAACCACCAATGCAGGACGCCGCTTTCATCACACTACAGCCGGAAGAGGCTGTGCAGATAGTATAGCACAGTCCAGCTTCTCCGGCAAGCAGAAAATGGAGGAACCATATGACCGTTTTTGAGAAAATTGAAAGTTTGCAGAAGGGCCTGGAAGGAACGGATGCCTACATGGCAGGCCAGCAGCTGAAGGATATTTGCCGCCGGGAGCCGGAGTGCGCCCTGCTGGTATTGGCAGATCTGGACAATCCGGATATGTCTTTGAAAGTAGCCGCCGGGAAAATCAAAGCCTGGGCAGATACCAAGCAAAAGGAGAAGAAAGCAAAATGTGTCTGTGTGCCGCCGGATGTGGCGGAGGGGATTATCCGGAAGTTCTACGGTTTGCCGGATGCCCCGGAATCCGGGCAGAGCCAGCCGGAGCCGGTGACGGAAGCGGCGCCAATTCTGGATCTTGCCAGTTTCTTCTGAGGTTGTGCCATGGAAAAAGAGTATTTTTGCAGGCGCTTGCCAGAGCAGCCGCCCAAAGGCCTAATCAGTTGGGCAAAGAGAAACCTTTCCGGGGATCTGGGCGGGGATTACACCGTGTTCAAATCAGAGCGCATCCGCACAGCACCGGATCTTCAGGAGCTGATGGACAATCAGATAGAAGGAAGAAGTGTGTGGGCTGCCTACTGTACCTGCACCGCTTGTGGGGAGAGCTACCATACACGGAAAGTTCCCGGATTGAATGCGTTCTATATTTCCCAGGGAGACGATGGCGTAACCTACCAAACCAGGATGGATGCAGAACTGGAAGATTACTGGGACATTGAGGTGGCGCCCAATGATCAGATCAACTGCCCCATGTGCGGATGCAATACAACCGTGATCCACGCCAGGAATCTGCGTGGCGGAAGAACGAAGCAGGTCCAGGTGGCAACACTTCACGCTATTGATGGATATGTGGTGGTTGTGTATTGGCTGGTGCAGAACAACATCCAGGAATACGGGTGCTGCTATGACGCAGATCCCAGATATGCCTTTGTTCTGGGGGAGCGGGGCGGGCTTACTGCCTACAGCCACAGACGGCAGGGGGTATTCGGAAAGGATGTACCGGACGGAAGCTGGCGTCCGGTGCTAAACAACTATGACCGGTGGGATAACCGCTATCACGACTGGGGCAGCATCAACGATACCAAAGTGGGAACATTCCTATATCCACAGGAACTGCCAAGCCTGATCGGTACTACTGGAGAGAAAACCGGCCTGCTGGCCTACTGGGAATCGGGCAATACCCGGCCGGTGCAATACCTGAAGCTATGGAAGCGGTGGAAGCCCGTGGAAAATCTGGTCAATTCCGGCTTCTCCGATCTGGTGGCCAATGCGGTAAATTGCGGATACTATGACCCGGAATATAGTCCAAAGGTGGAGTTGGGGAAAATACTGGACACTTCCAAGCGGAAACCACATGAAATTTTGTACATGAGCAAGGCAGATTTCCGAACAATCTGCCAATGGAAAAACAAGCCATCCAGATCGAAATTTGAACTGTGGGCGAAATACCGGAACATTCCCGGAAAACTGGGGGCCGCAGATTTCTTCCGGGAAGTAGATGCATTCAGTGACAACGGGATGCGAGCTGCCATCGATGTGATGAAGGAATACGGAGACTGTGACCTGGACAAGCTCCGCCGCTACCTGGAAAAGCAGGGACACAAACCATGGGAGGTTCAGCTGCTGAAGGACACCCGGGCGATGTGCCGGGAATTGTCCGGCCGGCAGGAATTGACCGAGGAAGAACGCTGGCCCCGGCGGCTCCAGGAAACCCATGACAGATTGACCGCCCAGCGCCGTCTTCAGCAGGATGCCGCCAAGGCAGCAGAGTACCAGAAGGGCTTTGACAAGGTTCTGGAAACCTATGGTGCCATTCAGTGGACGGACAAAGATTTGGCCATCATCCTGCCAAAGTGCAACGGGGATCTGGTCCGGGAGGGGGATGTGCTGCGGCACTGTGTCGGCGGTTACGGGTATTCCCACAGCAAAGGAAAGAAGATCATCCTTTTCGTCCGCCATTATCGGAGGCCGGAACGGTGTTATTACACCTTGAATGTGGATTTCAGCGGATCGGAGCCAAAGGAAATTCAGTTGCATGGATATGGAAATGAACGACACGGAGATCGCAAGCAATACTGCCACAGCATCCCGAAAAAAGTACGCCAATTTGTGGACCGTTGGGAGCGGGAAGTATTGCTCCCCTGGTGGCGGGCGCAGCAGAAAAGTAAGAAAAAGGAGCGGAAAACAGCATGAGTGAATTGACCATTACCCGCACGGTGGCGGATGTCACCCGGGATATTCGCATTAAGACCGGGCAGTTCCTGATGGACGCCATTGACATTGGACGGTTGCTGTTCGAGGCAAAGGCCATGGTGCCGGCCGGCCAGTGGTCCAAGTATGTGGCGGAAGAGCTACCCTTCTCCCATTCCTGGGCGAACAACTATATGCGGATGTACAAGGAACTGGGGAAGGATCAGCTGTCTTTGTTTGCCGATTCTCAGGCGCTTGGCAATCTCAGGCCCACCCAGGCCCTGGAACTGCTGGCCCTGCCGGCGGAAGAGCGAGAGGATTTTGTGCAGACCCATGATGTGGAGCATATGTCCACCCGGGAACTTCACCAGGCCATCCGGGAACGGGACGAGGCGAAAAAAGCCCAGCAGGAAGCCGAGGAAAGAGCAGCGGAGGCGGAAGCAAGCCTGGAGGACGCACAGCAGGCGGCGGAAAGTCAGATCCGGCAGCTGGAGCAGGCAGCAAAGGATGAAAAGACCGTAACCGATGCCATGCGCAACCGTGCCGAGGTAGCGGAAAAAGCCCAGGCGGATGCTCAAAAACGGGAGTCTGAGGCACTGGCAAAGGTGGCAGATCTGAAAAAGAAACTGGAAGCGGCCAATGCAGAGGTGAAGAAACTGAAAGAAAGCCCTGTGATTCCGGACGATCTGATGAAGACCATGCGGGCCGAGGCGGAGGAATCCGCCGCCAAGAAAGCAGCGGCTGATTTGCAGAAGAAGGTGGAGGCTGCGGAGGATGCTGCCCGGAAGGCCCAGCAGGAGCGCCAGAAAGCGGAAGAATCCGCCAGAAGCGCCCGGGAACAGCTGGAAGCGGCACAGAAGAATGCCAAGCTGTCCGACCCGGATCTGATGGCGGTGCAGGTGCTGGGTCAGCAGATTCTGACCCAGTGGAATGTGCTTTTGGGACACCGGAAGAAGGTCATAGCCAGGGGCGCTGCCAATGCAGATCCAATTGACGCTTTCCTGCGGAAGATGCTGGACACCATGGCCATGGGCGTGGAAAAGGTGGTGTAAGCATGTCAAATCCGCAAAAGCAGCCATGCCCAAACAATGCATTCGTGGGCTGCATGTACCCATCCCAGTGTGACCGTTGCGGCTGGAATCCGGCGGTGGGGAAAAAGAGACTGAAGAAAGCTGTTCGGGAAATGAAACCGCATTACCAGAACATGAAGCCCTGTCCATGGTGCGGAAGTGAAAGCTTTTTTGTGGATCGGGATGAAAATGGCTGGTATTTGGAATGCAATGGTTGCCTGAGCCAAGGCCCACGGGAGGAAACGCAGGAGAAGGCGGAAAAGGCGTGGAACCGGAGGTCAAACCATGGGTAAGAAAAATCTTCGCCGCATATCCATCCTGGTCACAGCGCAGACCGCCTACAATCTGCGAAGGCTTGCAGATATGGCCCAGGTGAAGGAGTCGGGCATGATTGTGGACAAGCTGGTGCGGGACCGGCTGAAGCTGATCCGGCCGGAGAGGGCGGAGAAGGAACTGTGCAGCTCCTGCACCTTTGCTGCCCGGTGCAGCAATGACCCATCCTTCCAGCCGCCGTTTTTTGCACGGTGCAGGGAGGAAAAAGAAAAGACAAACCATAGGCAAAAGGAGGGCAAATAATGGGCGGATTACGGTATGAAAGTCTGGCGGATATGCCGGATGGAATGCGCTCCAAGGTGGCGGCCAAGATTACCGTCAAGGCCGTCCCGGTGGCGGGAAAGTCCAAGTATCACAACCAGAAAACAGAAATAGAGGGTATCCAGTTCGATTCCAAGAAAGAAGCAAAGCGTTACGCCGTTCTGATGGAAGCCCAGAGGGAGGGAATCATCTTTGGGCTGCGGCTGCAGGAGGAATTTACACTCCGGGAAGGGTACCGAACGGAGGAGGGAGAGCGGATTTCCGCCATCCGATACCGGGCGGACTTTACTTATTATGTAAGTACAACCTGGTTTCAGGGGCTGCCGAAGAACTTTTGTTTTGACGATGTGGACTATAACTACTGGGCGAAGATCGCACAATCCGGCGGGTCGGTAAAAGTGATTGAGGATGTGAAGTCACCTGCCACACGAACAAAGGAATACCGGATGAAATACAAGCTGATGGCAGACAAGGGATACAAAATCCGAGAAATCTGAACAGCGCAGTTTGTGCCGTGGCCCTGGATACCGGGGCCATGTCAGAGCCTGCGGACCTTCAGGAGGTGTGGGTATGAAACAAGTCAAGCGCCGGATCTGGGCCGGGGCAATCTGTGAACAGGTGGTTTATCTGGTGCCGGATAAGACCCGGAACATCCGGGACAGCCGGCCGCAAAAGCCCAGATTTGAATCAGAGGAGGAGCGGAAGGAGCATTTGCTGGGAATCTCCCGCCGTGTCCATTACCGAAACTTCCAGGCTAATTTCGGCCCGACCTCCCTCTATTCCACTTTGACCTTTGACGTAGAACATGAAATTCATGACTTCCTTGATGCCCGTCGTATCCGCAACAATTTTATAAAGGTTCTGAAACGGGCTTGTCCGGATGCGGTGATCTTCTGCTACATGGGCCGGGGCAAGGCTACCCACCGGATTCACTTCCACATGGTTTCGGAGGGCGTACCGGAAGAGGTGATTCGGAAGAAATGGAAGTACGGCACCATCTGCCGAATTGAACATCTGCGGGAACATAACCACTTTGAGGGTGTGGACCGGGGCCAGGATTACACGGGACTGGCTACATATCTGTTTGACCACTGGACAGAAGAAGTGGGAGGACGCCGATGGTATCAGACCAAGAATGCCAGAAAACCCGATGTAGAGCCGGCCACAGAAGTCAAGATTCGGGGCGGATATACCAAGGACCGCCCGCCGAGAGCGCCGAAAGGTTATACTCTGGTTGACATAACAGAAACGAAGTATGGACTGATTCGATACCTTTATGTTGCGCTACCGAAGAAACGAAAGTACACCCGACGAAAAAACCGATCCCCGGATCGGTTTGATTCAGCCTTGTAAATGTGTAAAGTTTTGCGACCAAAGGAGGATATATACCATGAGCAAAGCCAGATACAACTGGTGGCCCTTCGCGCTGAACATGGTGCGGGATTATCCGTACCGGAAACGAGAGTTCGACGCACTGCATGAGCAGAAGATCACAACCAGTGTTACCGGACTTCCTGGTGGCGGAGGTTCATCCCGGACCGTGGAACAAATTGCCCTGCGCCAGCTTGCAACTGAAGAACAGGAGGAGTTTGAAGCGGTGGATAAAGCTCTATCCAAGACCCGCATCATGTCATGCGCCAACGAGCGGATTCAAGTGGTAAAGTGGACACTATTCCGGAACTACCGGATAACCGACACGGCATTGCGGCTCCACATATCAGAGCGGACGGTACGGCGGTATCGCTATCAGTTCATTGCACTGGTGTGGTGTATGTACAAGAATAAATCAGAGGAAGAGTACCGTGAGATTATAAATCAAGACCTAGGTAATAAAAAACGGACCACCAGGGCCGAAGAACTGTTGTACAATGATACTATCAAAATAGACGGCAGGTGAAGAAATGCCGCAGCCAAAACGAAACAGGCCGGACAAGGACGGCGCCCATCGCCTGGCCTTTGAGCGGAACAAGAAAAAGATTCTGGCAACCCAGACGGTCTGTGGGATCTGCGGAAAGCCCGTGGACAAATCTCTGCAATTTCCCCATCCGCTGTCACCATGTATCGATCACATTGTTCCCGTGGCAAAGGGCGGGCATCCCAGCGACATCGAAAATTTACAGCTGGCACATTGGACCTGTAACCGGCAGAAATCCGACAAGCTGCTCAGACGCCATAGAAAGGCCGAAGAAGAGGAGATTCTTTCCAATCGTATTTTGCCGCTTAGTCGGGATTGGACGGCGTATAGTCCCCGCTAGGGGGGCATACCACCCTCCCTGGGGGGCTTCCGACCTTCCCCCGACGTACTGGGAATATATCTCGCTGAGAAAGTGTCTGCCTGAGAAGGACAGGGGATGGAATGTCCGCAGGTCAAACACGAAGGAGGGAGAAATGGAGCAATATTGGGGCAGGGAATACCTGAAGAACCGGCTCATGCTGAAACGCAGCCGGGTATTGCTGCGATATCGATATTACGAAATGAAGAATGGAATTTCCTACTTCCGATCCATCATCCCCAGGGAATTTATGTGGATGGCGGAAACGCTGGGCTGGTGCGCAAAGGCTGTGGATGCCCTGGCGGATCGGATTTCGTTCCGGGAATTCAAAAACGACAATTTTGACCTGAATACCATTTTCTCCATGAACAATGGAGACATCCTGCCGGACAGCGCTGTATTGTCCGCTTTAATCAGCTCCTGTTGTTTTGTGTATATCACAGAGGACGCAAGCGGCTATCCCAGGCTTCAGGTAATTGACGGCGGAAACGCCACCGGTAGAAAAGACCCAATCACCGGAATGCTGAAAGAGGGATTTGCGGTGATCAGCCGGGACAAATACGGAAATCCGGAGCTGGAAGCCTACTTCCTGCCGGGCAGAACAGAATATTACCAGGGTGGGAAAATGGTCCGGGTGGATGACAACCCGGCACCATATCCGCTGCTGGTGCCCATCATTTACCGGCCGGACGCCATGCGGCCCTTCGGTCACTCTAGGATCAGCCGTGCCTGCATGGGCCTGATGCAGGGAGCACTGCGGACGCTGCTCCGGTCGGAGGTCAGTGCGGAATTCTATTCCTTCCCACAGAAGTATGTAACAGGGCTTTCCCAGGATGCGGAAATGGACAGCTGGAAGGCGTTTATTTCCTCATTCCTGAAATTTACAAAGGATGATAGTGGGGATTCTCCCAAACTGGGTCAGTTTACGCAGCAGAGTATGAGTCCCTACACCGAGCAGCTACGAACCTTTGCTGCGTTGTTTGCCGGAGAGTCTGGACTGACCCTGGATGATCTGGGATTTGTCACAGACAACCCTTCCAGCGCTGAGGCAATCAAAGCCAGCCATGAAAACCTACGGCTGGCAGCCAGAAAGGCACAGAAAACCTTTGGAAGCGGGCTTTTGAATGTGGGTTATCTGGCGGCCTGCGTCCGGGATGGATTTGCCTACCAGCGTCAGCAACTGTATCTGACCAAGGTGGCATGGGAGCCGGTATTCGAGCCGGATGCCGCCATGCTGTCGGGTATTGGGGACGGAATCGGAAAAATCAACCAGGCGGTACCCGGATATTTCGGTAAGGGAAATCTGCGGGATATGACCGGCGTGGAACCGGAGGAATAGGCCAATGGAAGATATTGCCCCCGGCTTGCTGCTCCGCATTCGCAGCAGCTTTCAAAAACGGATGGAAGAAAGCAAAGAAATTCAGGCGCTGTATCAGAAAATCCAGTCCGGCAGCGCAACCTACGCAGACGCATCAGATTATGCCTACCAGATTGGACAGGCACTTTCCCAGGCGCTTGGTGAAAATCTGAGTTCCGCCGTTTTGCCGGATGGGAGGATGTATTACAACATTGCCAGCCGGGTGTTGGAGCCGTTGCTGGAAGAGGATCACAGCATCGTATCTCAGGCTGCAAAGCTTGTGCAGCAGTCGCTGAATCAGAAGGCGGGCATCGGCATCCAGGCTCAGACTGTACCGGTCAATGCGGATAGAATTGCAGGTATTGTGGACAAGATTTCCAATGGGGAGTCCTTTGAAGATGTGGCATGGGTGTTAGACGAACCGATAAAGAACTTTTCTATGAATGTGGTGGATGAAACCATCCGGCAGAATGTGAACTTCCAGGGAAAATCCGGCCTGCGTCCCAAAGTCATTCGCAAGTCGAAACGCAAGTGCTGCCCGTGGTGTTCCAACCTGGCGGGGGAATATGAGTATCCCGATGTGCCGGATGATGTGTACCGGCGTCATGAGAATTGCCGATGTACCGTGGAATATGACCCGGGAAGCGGCAAGCGCCAGAATGTGCATACAAAAAAGTGGACAACGGATGGTCAGCGTGATATGATCGAAGAAAGAAAGCAGATTGGCCTGACCAGCACAGATATATTTCGGCCAAAGGATTATCAAATCACGATTGGGGCCTATGTGAAGCTGAATTCGCTGGAACTGTTGGAGAAGGCGAAAGCCGGGAAGCGCCATTCTCATGCAGGTGTTTACCGGGATGCGGTGGGGAAATCCAAGAAGCAGCTGCAAAAATCCATCATTTCAAGGACTGCTCAGATTGAGCGGCACGCTGATAAAATTCAGAATCCGGAAAGTTATGTGCCGGACTGGAAGGAAAAAAGCAGCGCTTACCAGGAAGGTCTGATTCGTAAGTGGGAAAAGGATATGCGACGCAATGCGGAGCAAGCGGAAATTGAGCTTGCTGTTTTCGAGGAGATGTATGGACTATGAACGAAAACCTGACAAGAGAGATTGTGGAGGGAATCATGGAGGCGGCGGACGAGTTGCTTGCCGTGGAGAACCGAAACGAAATTCAGCAGGGCCAGCTTCTGGCCTATGCGGAGTCCCTGAGTATCATTCGGGATGCTTTGGCAGGGTATGATCTGGCGTCTATTGGACTGGATTTCGATATAGATGCACGATACCTGGCATGACGAGACAAGATAACCGGAAAGCACGATGCAGATCTGCACCGTGCTTTTTTCATACCAAAGGAGGCTCGTTCGGTGACAGAATCCAGAATTGGCCGCCAGACACCAACAAAATCCATTGTTTTGCCCTATATTGAAACCAGGGGGCAGGAGGCCATTGACCTGTACAACGGTAGCGGCCGGACTGCCCAGCCATGGCAGGAACTGCTGATCTATGACATCCTGGCGGTCAACGAGGACGGACTCTGGGTGCATACCAAATTCGGAGAAGAAATTCCCAGGCGAAACGGAAAGAACGAAGTGGTGGTCATCCGGGAGCTTTACGGCCTGACACATGAAGAGCGAATTTTGCACACCGCCCACCGGACTACCACCAGCACAGCCGCTTCCCGCCGCCTGTATGACCGTCTGGTGGCGGCAGGATATGAGGAAGTCATCCGGGTAAAGCGGGGAACCAAGTATACAAAGCATTTCACCTATTCCAAGCAGGTGGGTCTGGAGCGTATTGTTTTGCTTGGCCCGGGCGGAGGAACGGTTGACTTCCGCACCCGCTCTTCCAAGGGAGGACTGGGTGAAGGCTTCGATTTGCTGGTGATTGACGAAGCCCAGGAATACACCGACGATCAGGAGACTGCACTGAAATATGTGGTCACGGACAGCAAAAATCCCCAGACCATTTTCTGCGGAACGCCGCCAACCACGGTGTCTGTGGGAACGGTGTTTACCAAGCTGCGCACAGCGGCGCTTCAGGGAGAGAGCGTCAATACCGGCTGGGCGGAGTGGTCCGTGGAGGAAATGACAGACCCAAAAGACAAGAATGCCTGGTACGAAACCAACCCTTCACTGGGAACGATTCTGACGGAGCGGGCCATTCTGGACGAGGTGGGAAGCGATCCCATTGATTTCAATATCCAGCGCCTGGGGCTTTGGCTCCGCTATAATCAGAAATCTGCTATCAGCCGGCGGGAGTGGGAGGAACTGCAATGCAAGATCCTGCCGGAGATGAAGGGGAAACTGTTTGTGGGAATTAAATTCGGTCACGACGGGGAGTATGCAGCCATGTCCATTGCTGTGAAAACCGCCGATGACCGAATTTTTGTTGAGGGCATCGACTGCCGCAGCCAGCGGGCGGGAATTGATTGGATATTGGATTTTCTGACCAAGGCCACGGTGGAATCGGTGGCGGTGGACGGAGCCAACGGCCAGGAATTGCTGGCCGGAGCCATGCGGCAGAAGAAACTGAAGGCGCCGAAGATGCCAACCGTCAAAGAAATTATCCTGGCCAACTCCGCTTTTTCTCAGGCTCTGTATGAAAAATCCATCTGCCATATGGGGCAGCCGTCCATGGTGCAGATTGTCAGCAACTGCGAAAAGCGGGCAATTGGAAGCAATGGCGGGTATGGCTTCAAATCCATTCTGGACGGCGCCAGGGTGGAGCTGATGGACAGCATGATCCTGGCATTCTGGATGTGCCGGGAGAAAAAGCCCACCAGAAAACAACAAATTGGATACTGACCGGGAGACCGGTAGTAAATACATCTACAGGAGGAACTGTATGGAATTTGAGTCCATCAATACCCAGGAGGAATTTGACAATCGGGTTCGGGAACTTTACGGGGACGTGACAGACCTTAAGGGCCAGATTACCACCCTGACAGGCCAGCGGGACACCGATGCCAAGACCATTGCGGATCTGCAAAGCCAGGTGAAGGGCTACCAGACCACGGCTCTGAAGCAGCGCATTGCCCGGCAGAAGGGAATTCCTGCCGAAATGGCGGATCGGCTTTCCGGTGAGACGGAGAAGGACCTGCTGGCGGACGCCGACGTGGTTGCGGCGATGCTGAAGGCTGTGAAAGGTCCGGCACCGCTGTATGACCCGGACAAGAAGGACCCGGACGCCAAAAACGCCCACCTGACCAACCTGCTGCATGAACTGAGAGGAGAATAACAATGGCAAACAAAACTGCAAGAGGAACCAATTTCGCCACCGAGACCGTGAAGGAAGTCTTTTCCAAGGTCAAGGGCCATTCCAGCCTGGTGAAGCTGTCCAAGAGCATTCCCGTTGCTTTCAGCGGCAACGATATTTTCACCTTTTCCCTGGATGGAGAGTGCGCCATCGTCGGTGAGGGAGAACAGAAACCTGCTGGAGCCGCAACCATTGAGCCGGTAAAGGTTGTCCCCATCAAGGTGGTCTATCAGCACCGGGTCAGCGATGAATTTATGCGGGCCTCCGAGGAAAAGGCGCTGAAGATGCTGGAAGCCTTTACCGAAGGCTACGCCAAAAAGATTGCCCGGGCGCTGGATATCATGGCCATGCATGGTGTCAATCCCGCAACCATGACGGCCTCCGATAAGATCAGCACCAATCATCTGGACACCGTGCCCAGTGTGACCTACACCGACGGACAGCCCACGGATGCCCTGGAAGATGCCATTGCCATGATCGGGGACAATGATGTCACCGGTTATGCCCTGTCCAAAACCTTTGGATCTGCCATGGGTAAGTACAAGGAAAACGGAATCAGCCAGTATCCCGAGTTCAAGCTGGGAGCCAATCCCGGCAAACTGGGCGGCACTGCCTGTGATGTCAACTCCACCGTCAGCAAGGGCAACGACAAGGCCATGGCCTATGTGGGTGACTTTGAGAACGCTTTCAAGTGGGGGTATGCGGACGAAATTCCCATGGAGATCATCGAATACGGTGATCCAGACGGTCAGGGCGACCTGAAGCGTACCAATGAGGTGCTGCTCCGGGCGGAGGCGTATATCGGCTGGGGCATTCTGGACAAGAATGCGTTTGCCCGGGTCGTGGAGGGAGAATGATGAGAAAGTACCGAAATACCAGAACCGGCCTGGTAGTACATACCAAGGGGATCGTTTCTGGTGAAAACTGGGTGCCGGCGGAGGAACCGGTGGCTGGACAGAATGCTGCTTCTGAAGAAAAAGAAAATGCAGCCAATGATTCCCAGGCGGCAGAGGAGAAGAATGCTCCGAAGAGATCCCAGACGAGGAAAACAAAATGAGCGCCTTTGCCACGGTGGATGATCTGACCAGACTCTGGCGGACGATGACCAGCGAAGAGCAGACCCGGGCGGCTGCCTTGCTGGACGTGGTTTCGGCGTCTCTGCGGGTGGAGGCGGACAAGGTCGGGAAAGATTTGGACGCCATGGTGGCGGCGGATGACAATTTGGCTGCTGTGGCAAAGTCCGTCACTGTGGATGTGGTAGCCCGAACGCTGATGACCTCCACAGACCAGGAACCCATGACCAATATCTCACAGACAGCAGGCCCCTACAGCGCCTCCGGCACCTTCCTGGTGCCCGGGGGTGGTTTGTTTATCAAGCAAAGTGAACTGGCAAGGCTGGGGCTGCGGAGGCAGAAATGCGGGGTGATGGAAATTTATGGCAGCTATTCGGGGAATCCCGGTAATCCTGTATGACCGGGTGCAGATCGGCACTGACGATTTCCACGCTCCGATATATTCAGAAACACCGGTGACGGTGGAAAATGTTCTGGTTTGCCCGGTGAACACCCAGGACATTATCACCGACTTCCAGCTCTACGGAAAGCGGGCGGAATATGAACTTTGCATTCCGAAAGGGGATGCCCACACCTGGGAGGACCAGGTGGTGGAATTTTTCGGGGAAAAATGGCACACCTTCGGCATTCCCCAGGAATGGATGGAATCCCAGGTGCCGCTGCAATGGAATAAGCGGGTAAAGGTGGAACGGTATGGCTAACGTAGAAATTGAACTGAACAGTGCCGGGGTTCAGGAATTGTTGAAATCCGCAGAAATCGCAGGCATCTGCGAAAAGGCTGCTGCGCAGATGACCCGGGCGGCGGGGGTGGAATATGTGGCGGACGTTTATGTGGGCAAAACCCGTGTGAATGCCATTGGCGTCAAGAAGGGCAGGAATGCAGATGATTGAAACGATTCTGCTTGACTACCTGGAAGATACTCTGAAGGTGGCTGTGTGGGCAGAGTTCCCCCAGAATCCGCCGGAACAATTTGTCATTGTGCGATTTGGCGATACCACCCGGGAAAACCTGCTGGAAACCACCACGGTGATTGTGGAGTCCTATGAGGGAAGTCTCCTGAAGGCGGCACAGCTCAATCAGCGGGTGAAAGCTGCCATGGATGCCCTGCCGGAGCTGCCGGAAATTTCCGCTGCCCGGCTGGCGGTCGATTACCCGGCACCGGATACCAAAAACAAACGATACCGCTATCAGGCGGTCTACAACATTACCCACTACTGAAAGGAGCAAAACCATGAAAACCGAAAACGTAACCGCCGGTAAGCCCAAAAAGGGCGGGGCGGTTTTTCGTGCCCCGGTGGGAACGGCGCTGCCGACGGACACAACCACACAGTTGAATGAAGCATTCAAGGCGCTGGGCTATGTGTCTGAGGATGGTGTCACCAACGAAAACAGTCCGTCTTCCGATAAAACCAAAGCCTGGGGCGGAGATACGGTGCTGAATTACATGACCGACAAGCCGGATACCTTCAAATTCAAGCTGATTGAGGCAATGAACGTGGAGGTGCTGAAAGCGGTCTACGAGGATGAAAACGTCTCCGGAACACTGGAAACCGGCATCACCGTCAAGTCCAACAGCGCTGATCCCAAGGAATGTGCCTGGGTGTTTGACATGATTCTCAAAGGCGGTGCGGCCAAGCGCATTGTAATTCCCAAGGCGTCCTTGACGGAACTTGGAGAAATCAAATATGTGGATAATGAGGCAGTGGGGTACGAGGTGACCATTTCTGCTGTGCCGGACACGGAAGGCAATACCCACTATGAATACATCAAAGGCGCAGCTGCGCCATGAAGACATAAGGAGGATATCCCATGAAAGAAGGAATAACCAAAACCGGGTTCCATTTTTCCCTGGAAGATGACGTGATGGACAACATGGAACTGGTGGAGGAGCTGGCAAAAGCACAGGAAAATGATCCCGTTGCCGTCAGCAGAATTGTAAGTATGGTGTTCGGGCAGGAGCAGAAAAAGGCCCTCTATGATCACCTGCGTGCCAAAGAGGGAAGGGTAAAGATCAGCACCGTGATGTCTACCACTGAAGAAATCTTTGCAGCCTTTGGAGAACAGGGAAAAAACTCCTGACCCTCGCCAACATGATTTCCCTGGATCGCAGCGCCCTCATCTGCGATCTGGCGGAAACCTACGGCATCCTGGATTGGAAAGCTGTGCCGGTTGCCACATTGGCGTTGCTGGCCGTCGGTTTGAGGGAGAATTCCAGGATCAAAATGCGCCTGTCCGGCAGAAACGTGCCTGTGGAGCATCTGCTCCTGGCCGCTGCTTTGGACAGGCTTTCTACGTTGGTGTGGTTTCAGACGGAGGACGGAGAAAAGGGGATCAATCGTCCAAAATCCATGGTTGCTATTCTCCTGGGAGATACCCAAGAAACAGGCGGCGATGTACAGTCGTTTGAAACATCAGAAGAATTTGAACAGCAGTGGCAAAGTATAACGGGGGTAGCTCATGGCTGATTTAGCAAAGGCATATGTCCAGATTGTGCCATCTGCCCGGGGAATGAGATCCGGTCTGACCAATATTGTCAACGGGGAAATGCCATCCGGCGGAAAAAGTGCCGGCAGCCTGTTTGGCTCTAACTTGGTCAGCACCATCAAAAGTGTGATTACCACTGCCGCCATCGGAAAGGCTCTAAGCAGTACCATCATGGCCGGCGCCGATCTGCAGCAGAGTCTTGGCGGCATCGAAACACTGTTCAAGGATTCTGCCGCCACGGTGATTGCCAATGCGGAGCAGGCATACAAGACTGCTGGAATGTCCGCCAATGGCTATATGGAGCAGGTCACCAGCTTTTCGGCATCCCTGCTGCAAAGCCTGGGCGGGGATACCGCCAAGGCGGCGGAAGTTGCCGATATGGCTCTGACAGATATGTCTGACAATGCCAATAAGTTTGGCACCGACATGGAGCGGATCACCGACGCTTATCAGGGATTTGCCAAGCAGAACTATACCATGCTGGATAACCTGAAGCTGGGCTACGGCGGTACCAAAACGGAGATGGAACGCCTCCTGAAGGATGCCAAAGCCCTGACCGGCGTTAAGTACGACATCAACAACCTTTCGGATGTGTACAACGCCATCCATGTGATTCAGGATGAACTGGGTGTAACGGGGACAACGGCCCTGGAAGCATCGGAAACCCTGACTGGCTCCTTTAACGCCATGAAGGCCAGCTTTACCAATGTTCTGGGTAATCTGACATTGGGCCGGGATATCAAGCCATCACTGAACGCCCTTGCGCAGACCACGGTAACATTCCTGAAAGGAAATCTGGCTCCGGCGGTGAAGAACATTGTCACAGCCCTTCCGGGAGCGGTAGGGACCTTGGTGACGGCTCTGATTCCCGGTAATATGCAGGGAATTGTCTCCTCTGCCGTGTCAAATTTCAGTACATTCATGACCACCAGCTTTCCAACAATTCTGGCAAACGGAACGGCCATGATTACCCAGCTGATGGCAGGATTTCAAAGCGGAATCCCTGGAATGATTGCATCCACTGGAAGCCTGATTACCCAGGTGATGAATGCCATTGCCATGAATCTGCCTGGGATGCTGCAAAGCGGCATATCCATCCTTTTGCAGCTGGTGACAGGCTTCCTGTCAGCGGTTCCGTCTTTGATCACAGCGGCCGGAACCATGATTCAGCAGCTGCTCACGACATTAATGACGTCGCTGCCTTCCATGATCTCCACCGGTGCCAGCTTTATTCTGAATTTGGCCAGTGGACTCATTTCCAGTCTTCCGAACATTGTCAGTTCGGCTACCACCATTGTCTCAAATTTGCTGACCACATTTGCCAGCCATCTTCCGGATCTGCTGGCACAAGGCATTTCCATGATCGGACAGCTGGTAGCGGGCTTGATCTCCATGATCCCGGATGTGATTACCACTGCCCTGGATATTGGAAGCAATATTACCAATACATTCGGAGAAACAGACTGGATTTCCATCGGTAAAGACATCATCAGCGGTATTATCAGCGGCATTTGGGATGCGGCTGGATCTCTGTTCAGCGCACTGAAAGACCTGGCAAGCCAGGCTCTCCAGGCGGCGAAGGATGCCCTTGGAATCAATTCTCCATCCACGGTTTTCAGGAATCTGGTCGGCAGATTTATACCGGCAGGAGCAGCTCAGGGCGTGCTGGACAAGCTGGGTCTGATGAAATCCGCTGTCCGGCAGATGTCGGCAGTAGCGTCGGACAATTTTACCGCCGCTCTTCGGATGGACACCAAGGCAGGCCGTGGTACTTCCGGCGGAAACCTATCCGGCGGCCGGGGGGTCACAGTGATCCAGTATATTTACTCGCAAGCCAAGACGGCGGCCGACCTGATGCAGGAGGCCCGATATCAGGCAGAAATGGCGGTGTTGTTAGGTGTATGAAGTCATTTTTCAAAACGATAACGGGAAGGTGTTTACATTCGGGCCAAACGGCGGGAACTGGTATGGAATGAACATCGGCAATGGGCTGGAAGTGACACTGGGAAAGTCTCAGGGATTTGCCCAGGTGGGAGAAACGGTGGAAACCCAGTCCATCGGTGGAAGGTCCATTGATGTTACCGGAATGTTCTTCGGGGATATTGTGGGAGGAAAAAACAATCTTCGCAATGTATGCGCCCCGCTGTCTTCCGGGCGTCTGATTTTTCAGAAGTCCCATTACATACGGGTATATGTCAAGGCGGCACCTTCTTTTTCAGCGGTTAAAAATAACGGCTTGTTTAAGATGCAGTTTTATGCGCCATTTCCGTTTTTCTCCGCTTTTCAGGAAAGCTACTTCCTGATCGGCGGGGTGGTACCGAGCTTCCGATTCCCGGTAAATTACGGAAGGCCCCACCGATTCGGTACCCGCAGCAATGAGCGGTATGTCAACGTAGTCAATTCCGGTGATGTGCGGATTCCTTACCGCCTGGTGCTGCGCTCAGAAGGTGTCAGCACCAATCCGACCTTGACGAACATCACCACATTTGCCTTTCTGAAGATCAACGGCATCATCAACATTGGTCAGTTTATCACAATCTTTCGGGATGACAATAACGTACTCAGAGCGGAACTGACAGATGGAAACCAGGTTACCGATGTGATTACCTGGATTGATGATGAATCCTCCCTGTTTGAACTGGACCCCGGAGATAATCTGATATCCGCCAACGACGAGGAGGGCGGGAAGGCGCTGATCGCAAGCTTTACCTTCAATCCGGCTGTAGGAGCGCTGTATGAAACTTAATCTTTACAATGAAGATCTGGATCGGATTGCCATTCTGGAAGGAAAGTTCGTGTCGTGTATGTGGTCTGAAGGATACAACACAACCCAACCTTTCACGCTGGAACTGCTGGCAACCGATGAATACAAAGCCAAGGTAAAACCGGACTGCTATGTGGGTCGGGATGACCGAAAAACCATGATGGTGATTAAAACGGTCCGGATCAAGGATGGTCATGTGATTGCCAATGGGAAACAGGCAAACCGCTGCCTGGATGATGTGCCTTGTGAAAGCATCATTCAGGCCGGGGCGGATCTGGTAAGCTCCATTCGGAACGCCTACGAAAAAAGCCCCAAATTCCGCAATCTGGAATTTGGGGAGTCTTCCTTGACTGTGACCTATGACCACCAGATCAGCAACAAAAGCTTTTTACTGATGTGTGAAACCATGTGCCAGGCAACGGATACCGGATTCCGGGTGTTACGGGAAGGAAAAAAGCTGAAGGTGGAGTTTTACAAGCCGGAAGTCAATCCCAACCGAGTATTGTCGGAGCGATACGGCAGCCTGAAGGTGGACAGCATCACATTATCCACGGAAAACAAGAAGAATTATGCCATTGTTCTGGGAGAAGGGGAAGGAGAAGCCCGTTTCCGGGTGCGGGTGGATCTGAGTGGCGGAGAGCAGATTCGGGCCATCTTTGTGGATGCCCGGGACATCCTTCGGGAAGAGGGAGAGAACGACGAATCCTACAGCGCCCGCCTTGCCGCCCGGGGCTATGAGCAGCTGCTGGAAAAGCAGGGGACATGGGAATGCGCCATGAATCCACTGCCCCAGGAGTTTGGCAGCTTGTACGATCTGGGCGATGTGATCACGGTGCTGCTGCCGGATTATGACCTGAAGCTTCAAGCCAGAATTACCCGTTTCACTCAGCAGTCCCAGAACAATGTGATCGACACCATTCTGGAAATCGGAAATATTACCATAACGAGGTGAGAACATGGCCATGCAAACCTACCCACTGGATGACATTGATTATAGCGGGGATGACGCCGCGCTTTTTCACTGTACACGAACGACGGGAATTTATGGGGAGGATGACTTCTCTTTTTCCGTAACGGGAGCGGACAATATTGTGAAGCTGGAGCCGGGACTGGCATGGATGCGGATCAGCAGATTCAAAGGGCTGGTTACCGCACTGAAGCAGGAAACAGATGTGGATATGGGCCTTCCCGATTCGGTGTATCCCCGGATTGACCGGGTAATTTTGCAGTTTGATGCCAACCGGAACGATACCCAGGTTGTGGTCAAGAAAGGAAGCCCGGCCAGCAGCCCAAGACCCCCGGAACGGTCTACCACGGAGGCCCTATATGAAATTCATCTGCTGGAAGTACGTCGAGAGCCGGGCGCCGTATCGATTACGGCGAAAGACGTACAGGATTTGAGACTAGACCCGGAAAGCTGCGGCCTGATGGTGGAATCTGTGTCAAAGGTAGATACCTCAGCCATCAATGCGCAGGCGATGGCTTTGATTGCGGACCTTAGAGAAGAAATTCAAAATGTGAAGGATGGAACCGCTTTTGTAATGAAATCCGGTGATACCATGACAGGCCCGTTGAACGTACCAAGTCCCACAGAAGACAGCCACGCCACTAGAAAGGACTATGTAGATGCCAAATACATCTATGCAACCCTGATGGCATCCGGGTGGAGTGCATCAGCACCACACACTCAGACCGTTGCCGTGGCGGGTGTCACGGCTCAGAAACCGCCCCATATCACACCGGTATATCCCGGCACAGATGCAGAGGATAAAGCCCTGATGGAAGCGGCGGCGTCCGTCAGCTATGCAAAGCCAGGCGATGGTACGGTGACATTTACCTGCCTGGAGAGTAAGCCGGCTATGGATATCCCAATCCAATGTGAGGTGAGAAACTGATGGCGGATGTTTTTGCGTACCTGTATGGATTTGGAGCCGGCGGAGACTTTACAAAATCCGTTATCATTGTCACCGCCCCCACTGGCTCCACGGTGACCTGTACCAAAGGCACGACTGTAAAAACCGCCCGGGAAAAGGACGGTAAGTG
>CALWXR010000049.1 GCA_944385535.1 uncultured Oscillospiraceae bacterium | reverse complement strand
CCAGCCCTCCGGCTGTATCGGTTGAGCAAAAGTCCGCGTGGGATTGATGTGGTATCTTTAACTTTGGGAAACTCCGCACTCCCATTTGGAAACTGTTTTGTCGCTGATGGAAAGCGCGTCGGCAAGCTGCCTTTGGGTAAGATTCCTTGATTTTCTTGACTCGGCTATGAATTTGCCGATTCGGATTTGATCCATTCGCTTCAGACCTCCTTTCTGTTTTTATTTTTAGCTCATGGGGAGCTCAGTTAATACCCACGGAGCGTAGAGTTTTGGATATCCGCAGAAGCTCTACGGAGCGTAGACCTTCATTTCCCGCTTGCTCTGCCGCGTCCGGGGATAGCGGCCGATTTGGATTTATGAAAAACGCGGTTGAGCCGGAAGGGTAATTTTGACCTCTAATCCATGCGGCGTGCTGCTGGAAAAACGAATGGTTCCCTGATGCGCTTTTACGATCTGTGTGACCAGCTTCAGCCCCAAGCCATGCTCCGACGTTCCGTTGCTGTTTTGCGTGCTGGAGATGCTGTTTCCCTGATTTAATGTTTCCAGAAGGGGCGGAGCGATTCCCACCCCGTCATCTGAAACCGTACATAGACCGTATCCGTTTTCTTCACCAACGGAAAGGATGATCTTACACCCCTGGGGATTGTGCATTATACTGTTGCGGATCAGGTTATCCAGCATACGCCGCAGGAGCCCGTCATCGGCACAGAGGGGAATGGCCCGCCCCGGCTGCATTTCGGTAAACACAAGTTCGTACCGGCTTTCCAGGCCGCTGTTCAAAAATTCGCTGACCGCCTGACGGCAGACTTCCGCCAAATCAACACTTTTGGGATGAACAGGCTGGAGCGCGTATTCCAGCTTGGTGCTTAAATTCAAATCATCGATCAGCCGCTTCATTTTTTCGCTTTCCTGACGGATGATGCCCGCCTGTTTTCTGGCTTCTTTCGGAAGCTCGCTGTTCTCTTCCAGCTCACTTGCATACCCAAGAACCATTGATAGGGGCGTGCGAATGTCATGGGAAACGCCCCGAATCCACTCTGCTCTTGTGTTATCCTTTTTTCTCATATAATCCGCCGCCTGGTTGAGCCCCGCGTTGATCTCGGCAAGCTCGCCTTGTTCCTCCAATCGCTGCGGGGTGCCGTGGCTCAAGTCCTGAATCCCCCGCAAAATCGGGGTCATGGCCTTTTCCACTTTCCGTGTGTTTCGCAAAAGCAAAAAAACGATGAGAAGCAGATTGATGAGAAAGACCGCCCCGATTCCTCCTAACATGGCCCCCATATAAGGCCATTCCAGAGAAAAGTAGTATTTCACAAGCGTTCCGGGCTGGAAGCCGACGACCATGAGGCAGCCATCTGCCCGCACCCATATTTTTACCGGGTAATCATCCAGATACCAGCGGCTGAAAGAGGCCACTTCCGCGCTTGTGTAGGAAAGCGGCATGCTTTCCGGCAGGTTCTGCTGCCAGACCACATCGCCGTCTTCATTCAGCAGCATTGCCCAGGCGGATTGCTCTTGCAGCATGAAAATGGCCCCGTCGTCCGCGACCCAATTTCCATCCTGCAGCACCACATGATCGGAAAAAGTACGGACAGAAAAATCGGTGTCCGAGCCGCTCATGTATCCCGCAATCAGGATGGTTAAGAACAGAGCGAGATTGACGGCCAAAAACAGGATCATAATTCCGACCGTAGAAAAAATGTAACGCCGGAAAAAACGTTGCGCCGCATTCATGGCGACACCTCCTTGAGATTGAGGCGGTAACCAAGCCCCTTTACGGTAATCAGGGAAACCGGCTTCGACGGATTTTCTTCGATCTTTTCCCGCAGGTGCCGGATATGGGTGGACAGAGTGCTTTCATATCCCTGCCAGAAATCTCCGCATATTGTCTCGCACAGGATACCTGTGGTGACGATCCGCCCCGCGTTTTGATACAGCTTTTTGAATAGCTGCATCTCTTTGGCGGTCAATGTCTGCTTTTCGCCGTTTTGCCAAACCTCCGCATTGGACATATTTACCGTGGCCCCGGCCAATTGGACGATTTCGCTCTGTTTTGGGTAAGCACGGCTGAGGATCGCGCCTACCCGGAGCAGCAGCTCTTTGGGCAAGGCGGATATTGTGATGAACGGCCTTGCCGGCGGAACCGATCAGGCCCTGGATTCCTTATCGGAAATAGATGACGGTCAACTAAAAGATACGGTTTTGGAAGCCTATAGGGCCCTCGTAGATGAGGCGGGGGCCGCTGCGCTGACGCCGGAAGGCAAATTGAAAGGCGATCTGACAAAAGGTTCTGATGATTACACAGGCTCCTATGAGGCGGCCTATTCGGACTTTACAGGGACAGAGCTTCTGTTCAGCGGCACCACCCTGGAACGGGAAGGGGGAGGCACCCTGAGCATTGCTTGTTCCCTTTCCCTTGAAGATGGTGAGGCAATGATCTTTCTTCGCTCCGGCGCCGAGGATCCGGTCATTCTTCTTTCCGAGAGCGGGGATTACACCGGCACCGTGGAAGTGGATGGCACAAGCACCTATATCGGGGTATGGGGCAGCCATGCGGACGGAACCGTCACCATCGAAATGCAGTAAGGAGTATCTCTATGAATGCAAAGAAAAAAATCGGTGGCGTCGTGACCATCGTTGTTTTAGCGATTGCCTTCATTGCGGTCGCCCTTTCGGCTACGCAGAAGAACACAAACTATTACACCCGGATCGACAACAGCTGTGTAACCAAAATCGAACCGCACGGGGCTATGAACTACAGGTATACACTGACCGCTTACGATGAAAACGGAGATGAAAAAGAGCTAACCTTTGAAACCAGCAGAATCCTCACAGAAGACGCGTACCTGTGCCTGAAAGCGGCCCCCATCAGAGGCGTTGTTACCTGGGCCGAAGTACAGTTTGCGGAATTGCCTGCTGCCGTTCAGGAAAAATACGGGGGCATTTCATAAGCCCATGCCTTTCCTTCCGTTTCCGGGGTTCCTGCTCCCATTCTATCAAAATGCCTGCTAGGATGCAAACAATTTATTGATACAACCGCCGGTTCCGGGTGCGCGTTCATTGCCGGCGGGGCGGGCGGCTGTGGATTGTTCGTTGACAAGGTGGGGATTTGGGCATATAATCAGGAAAGAGTTTCCGCTTTTTGCCGAACATGGGAATTTATAGGATGGGAGAGATTGCTCTGTGAAAAAAGCACATCTTCGGGCGGCGTTTTTGGATACGATACCGGTGATGGCCGGGTATTTATTCCTTGGATTCGGATTTGGCATTTTGCTTTATCAGAACGGCTACGGCATTGGTTGGGCGTTGGCCATGAGCTTGCTGGTTTACGCCGGGTCTATGCAGTTTGTTCTGGTCAGTCTGCTTTCCTCCGGGGCGGGGCTGATCTCCTGCGCGCTGACGACCCTTTTGGTCAATGCCCGGCATCTGTTTTACGGCATTTCCATGGTGGACGCCTACAAGGGCAGCGGGAAGAAAAAGCCTTATCTGATCTTTTCCCTGACCGATGAGACCTATTCTCTGGTATCCTCCCATCCGGCCCCGGAGGGGATGGACCGGCACAGCTACTGCTTTGTGGTTTCCCTGCTGGATCAAATTTACTGGGTTACCGGCTCTGTGCTGGGGAGTGCGGCGGGTTCCCTGCTTCCGATGGATCTCCAGGGCGTGGAGTTTGTTCTCACTGCTCTGTTTGTGACCATTTTTGTGGAGCAGTGGCTTTCCACGAAAAACCATATGCCCGCGGTGATCGGGGTGGCGTCCACGGTGGTTTGTCTGCTGATTTTCGGACGGGATGTGTTTTTGATCCCCTCTATGGCCCTGATCGCCGCCATCCTGGTCATGACCCGGAAGGCCGGAAGGAGGGAAGAACATGGATGACCGTCAGGCAATTCTCAGCATTGGCGTTGTGGCGCTGGTAACAATAGCCCTTCGCTTTCTGCCCTTTTTTATCTTCGGAGAAAACCGGCAAACCCCGCCTTTGATCGCCTATTTAGGTCAGGTGCTGCCCTATGCCATTATGGGAATGCTGGTGGTGTACTGCCTGAAGGACGTCTCCTTGACCGCCGCCCCCTTCGGGCTTCCGGAACTGATGGGCTGCGCCGTGGTGGCGGCGCTCCATGTGTGGAAGCGCAACACCCTGCTCAGCATCGGCGGCGGGACGGTATGTTACATGCTGCTGATCCAGTTCGTATTTGCCTGATCCCATCCGGGCCAGGCCCATGGGACGCGGCAGTCACAATGAAAGCGCTTTATTGTGCCTTCGTATCAAAAAGAGGTTAGGCTATGACGGATATGACGGTTGGCTCTCCCCGGCGGCATCTGCTGGGCCACGCGCTGCCCTTGCTTCTGGGCAACTGGCTGCAGCTAAGCTATAACGCGGTGGACTCCATAATTGCCGGGCGGTGCATCGGCCAGGACGCCCTGGCGGCTGAGGGGATCGCCGGTCCGGTGATGAACCTGGTGATCTTGGCCATTACCGGCATGTGCATCGGGGCTGGGGTTCTGATGAGCGAGTCCTTTGGCGCGGGAGACCGGCAGCAGCTGGGGAAGATCCTGGGAAATACCCTCCGGTTCGGGGCCAGCCTGTGCTGTGTGGTGGCGGCGGGAGGGATCTTGCTCACGGAACCGATTCTTACCGGGCTGGAAGTGCCGCCGGAAATTGAAGAGGTGACCGGGATGTATCTTCGGATCACCTTCCTGGGCGCGCCCTTTACCTTCTGCTACAACGCCCTGGCGGCGGGGCTGAAAAGCGTGGGGGACGCGAAAACGCCCCTGGGATTTCTGGCATTCTCCGCCATATTAAACGGGGCGCTGGATCTGGTGTTTTTGGGCTATTTCCGCATGGGGATCCTGTGCAGCGCGCTGACGACGGTGTTTGCCGAGGCGGTCTGTGCCGGAATGGCCCTTTTCTACATGCTTCGCCGGACGCCGGAACTTTGTCCCCGGGGAGAGCAGTGGCGTTTGGACAGGAGGATCCTGGGGCGGATCCTGAGCTACGGCGGGCCGACCGCCTTGCAGCAGGCCATCCAGCCGGTTTGCAAGGTGCTGATCCAGGGACAGGTGAACCGGCTGGGCGTCAGCGCCATTGCCGCCTTCAACGCGGTGACCCGGGTGGACGATTTTGCCTGCATCCCCGCTCAGAGCATTTCCTCCGCCATATCCACCTACATCGCCCAAAACCGGGGCGCCGGGAAGAAGAACCGGATCCGGGCCGGATTCCGGGCGGGGATGACCATGGAGTTTTGCTACTGGCTGGTAATCGGCTCTGCGACGGCGCTGCTTCGAAGGGATATGGTGGGCCTCTTTGTTTCCGGGGAGGGAGCGGCGGAGGTGATCCGGCTGGGCGGCGAATACCTTGGCTGGATGGCGGCGTTTTATCTGCTGCCCGCCATGACCAACGGCATGCAGGGATTTTTCCGGGGAATGGGAAAGATGTACACCACCATGGCGGCCACGTTTTTACAGGCATCTTTGCGCACGGTATGGGTATATCTGCTGACGCCCCGGATGGGGATCTCCGGCGTTGCCTTTGCCTGCGCCATCGGCTGGACCGCCATGCTCATTTTTGAGGTTCCTTACTTCTTTATTACTTGCCGAAAACAAAAACTCCCCACTCCATAAAAAATGAGGGCTGCACAAGCAGTCCTCAAATTTCTTTATACATGGCGCTGGCGTCGTCCTTGCGGACGGCTTCCGCCACCTGGAGCACCTCCACGGCCACCGTCCGTGGGCCCATGGAGATCTCGATCTTGTCGCCTACCTTTACGTCGTAGCTGGCCTTTACCACCCGGCCGTTGACGCTGATGCGGCCGTTGTCGCAGGCTTCGTTGGCGACGGTGCGGCGCTTGATCAGCCGGGAGACCTTCAGATACTTGTCAAGACGCATGGATCTTATTTCGCCACGATGTCCTTCAAAGCCTTGCTGGCCTTGAAAGCGGGAACCCGGGTAGCGGGGATCTCAATGGCCTCCTTGGTGTGGGGGTTGCGGCCTACACGGGCCTCCCGGTCCTTGGTCTCGAAGGTGCCGAAGCCGGAGATCTGAATCTTCTCGCCCTTCACAAGGGAAGCGGTGATGGCGTCAATGGCGGCGTTGAGAACACGCTCGGCGTCCTTTTTGGTCAGGCCGGCGTTTTCGGCGGCGATGGAAATGAGTTCGGTTTTATTCATGGGGTAGGAACCTCTTTTCTAATATTTATTATGGAATCTCTGAATAAATCGTCTGCGGCTGAGCAGCGGATCTTTTGACCCATCCGTGCAGTTCAAAAAAGCGGGAAATACATACAGTATTCCTCCACTTTTTGAACTTTCGGCTGAGTCAAAATCTTTCGCTGTCAACTCTTGCCGATTTAATCAGAGCTTCCTTATAAAAATCGGCTTTTAGATTAACATAATTCGTTGAAAAATGCAAGAGTGTTTTCGGTAAAAACTCATAATTTCAGGAGCTTCGCAATTTTATCCCCTTTGGGAAGAAGCAGGCAGTCCTCTTTGGTGATGGCTTTGAGCTTAACGGCGGCCAGAGCGTACACGCACACCGCCAGCGCAATGGGCCCGGCGCACAAAATGAGGCTGCTGGTGACGCCCAAAGACTTCAGTCCGGCCAGGGCGGCGTAGGCAAATACGCCCATGATCGCCGCGGACAGGAAGGAGCGGGTCAGATTCCTCAAAATGGCGGGGGGATGCTCCAGAAGGGAGCGCAGGGAGATCAGATTCAGCAGGGCGATGGCAATGTAGCACAGCAGGGTGCCAATGGGAGTGCCTATGATGCCGATATTGGGATTTCCGGTGAGGATATACACCGCCCCCAGCTTCAGCAAGCCGCCGATGAGCATGTTGATCACCGGACGGCCCGCGCGGTTATGGGCCTGCATAATGGCGGTGGTTACCAGCACCAGGGCGTTGAACAAAACGGCACAGCCTAAAATGCCCATCAGCTTCCCGGCCAGCTCCAGCTTATCTCCCGTGTAGCCTCCCAGCAGGGCGGTGACCGGCTCCGCCATAATGGCCAGGCCGAAGGCGCAGGGCATGGCGATCAGCCCGGTGATCCGGATGGCGGATTCCTCGGTGGCCTTGGCGTCTTTGTCATTGCACAGCGTCAGGTGGGCGGTGATGGCGGGAATGATGCTGATGGTGATGGGGGTGATGAAGGCGCAGGGCAGATTGTAGATGGTTTGGGTCATGCTGTAGATGCCCCGCATGGTGTCCGCCTGGCTCTGGCTGTAGCCCAGGGAAAGAAGCTGACCCATGTAGATCTTGGTCTCCAGGGCGGTGAGCAGCTGCAAGCCCGCCGAGCCGATGGTGATGGGCACGGCGATGAGCAGCAGTCCCTTGGCGGTGTCCTTATAGGAAACGGGATCGTCCTGGGTGATGGGCAGCTCCCGGAACTCGCCCCGGAAGCAGGCAAACAGGTAAATGGCGGAGACCAGACAGCTGATGGTGACGCCCATAATGGCGCCGCCGGCGGCTAAGGGGATGCTGTTTGTCATCTTCAGGGTGACCATGGCGGCGGTCATGCCAACCACCAGCTTCACCACCGCCTCCAGCACCTGGGAGATGGAGGTGGGGAGCATATTCCCCTGGCCCTGGAAGAAGCCCCGGAAGGTGCTCATTATGCAGATCAGAAGCACGCAGGGGCCCAGACAGCCGATGGCGGCCCAGGCGTCGGGCTGGTTCTGGAAGGCGGCAAGCTCCCGGCAAAAGACGGTCATCAGAAAACTGCCGGTGACGCCCAGCCCTAAGAAAATTCCCCGGGCGGTGGCGTAGATCCGGCGAACCTGGTTGTATTTGCCCAGAGAGCTGGCCTGGGAGATCATCCGGCTCATGGCGACCGGAAGGCCGGCGGTGGAGATCATGAGCAGGATGTTGTAGATTTCGTATGCGGTATTGAAATAGCCGAAGCCCTGCTCGCCGATGATGGCGTTGAGAGGGATCTTATACAGAGCGCCGATGACTTTGACAATGGCGGTGGCCATGGCAAGCAGGGCGGTACCCTGGAGAAAATTCTGCTTTTTTTGCTGGGACATGGAAAACCTCCTGTAGAAAGGGAAAATGAAAAGGGCTCCGCATTTTTCGGCTGGCGCGTCAAAGACCGAGCCGGGATCGAGAGGTATTAGGATTCACCTGGAAAAGGAAGGGCGCGTTCACCCGGCGATCCTAGGATACCATACCCTTTTTCAATCATTTTTCGAAGAAAAATACCTTACTTTTTCACTATTCACGATTCCCTCTTACTTGGATCTCAAAGCGTGAACATGGAAGAAGAAAATGTTTAGACGGCTGCCGGCGCCGCTGACAGTTATTCCCCTTTCTCGGCAAACAGCTGGGGGATGGCGTAAGTGGTCAGCTCTTCCACCACTTCCTTTAAGTCGATGGTGGGGAACCGGCCGTTCTGGTACAGGATCCGGCCCCGAACCATGGTCATGGCAACGTCGCCGCCCTTGGCGGACCAGAGCAGTCCGCTGAGCACATTGTGGCAGGGCATGAGATGGGGGGCGGAAAAGTCCACAAGGGCGATATCCGCGTCCATGCCCACTTCCAGCATGCCGCATTCCTTGGCCCGGCCCTGGGCCTGGGCGCCGGTGACGGTGGCCATCATCAAAGCGGCGGAGGCGGGCAGGGCGGCGCTGTCGCCGCTTTCCTTCCGGGCGTCCATGGCGGCAAAGCGCATAACCTCGAACATATCCAGGTTGCCGCACTCGATGACGCCGCCGGTGCCCAGGGCCACGTTCATGCCGTCCTTCACACAGGCGAGAATGGGGGTGGCGGCGCAGCCGTTTTTGTAGGCGGCCACGGGGGTGGACACGGCGGTCACATGACGCTTCCCCAGTAGCTTACGCTCCTGCTCGTCCAGATATGTACAGCCCGCGGCGGTGGTGGGCACGGCGAACAGATTGTGGCAGTTCAGCAGCTCCCCGGGGCCCATGCCGGTGCGGTCCAAACAGGAGTCCGCCTCGCCTCGGGTTTCGGCCAGGTGCAGCTGCATCCCCAAACCCTTTTCCGAGGCGTAGCCTGCCAGAGCCTCCCACAGCTTATAGTTGCTGGTGTACTCGGCGTAGATACCGGCGTCGATTTTGATTCGTCCGCCGTCGTAGCCGTGCCACTTGTCCGTTACCCTGACCAGCTCCTGACATTGCTCGTCGGTTTCAAAGTCGAAGTCCTCGCATGGATCGATGAAGCGGTAGCTGGACAGGGCCAGGTTGGCCTTGATGCCCGACCGGGCCACGGCCTGGGCGGTGGCGTTGGGATAGTAGTACAGGTCGGATACGGAGGTGACGCCGAAGCGCAGACACTCGGCAATGGACAGAAGGGCCGCCGCCTTGGCCGACCGGGAGTCCATCTTCGCCTCCTTTTGGAGCAGCGCCTGCAATGCCTCGGCGTTGCCCAGATCGTCGGTGAAGCAGCGCAGGGAGGCGGTGGATAAATGGGTGTGGCAGTTTATAAGGCCGGGGATCGCCACCATGCCGGTGCCATCGATGATGGTTTTGGGAGGCTCGGCGGGGGCTTGCTTTCCGATGGAGACGATCTTGCCCCCCTCGATGCCGATATAGGCGCCGAACAGCACCTCCATCCGAGGGTTCATGGTCACCGCGGTGACGTTGGAGATCAAGGTGTCCAAGAGGATTCTTCCTTTCAAATGGGATGGTTACAGGAGTGAGAACAGCGCGTCCTTCTGCTGCAGCACCGTGTCCAGCATTTGGATGTACTGCTCCGGGAATTTGGGGTTGGGGAACCGGCGAAGGCTGCCGTCAGGCAGATTGACCTTGGTCATGCCGCCCCCGCCCAGGGAGAGGATGGTATGGGTTTCCTCCATCATGTAAATATTATACAGGCAGTCCAGGCCGTCCCGGCTCCAGCCTACGTTTTCAAAGGAGCCGGACATGTATTTCTGCCGGTACAGGTAGTAGGGCTGATACCCCAGGGCCCGCAGGGTTTCCCCGGCGTAGGCCACCATCTGGGTCACATCCTCCCGGGAGGGGAGGTTATCCCGCTTTTCAAACAGATCCGCCCCCTTTTTCAGCGCCAGGGTATGGACGGTGATATTGGCGGGGGACAGAACGGCAATCTTGTCCAGAGACCGGCGGAAGCCGCTGGGGGTATCCGTGGGCAGACCGGCGATCAGATCCATGTTGATGGCGGTAAAGCCTGCCTCCTCCGCCTCCCGGTAGGAGCGCAGTACGTCGGCGGCGGTGTGGGGACGGCCGCAGGCCCGAAGCACCGTATCCTCCATGGTCTGGGGGTTGATGCTCATCCGGTTGGCGCCCTGGCGGCGAATCAGGCGAAGCTTTTCCAGATTCAGAGTATCCGGGCGGCCTCCCTCCACCGTGAATTCCAGACACCGGGACAGATCCATGTTATGGCGGATGGCGTCCAAAAGCCTTGCCATTTGGGGGGCGGTCAGGGTGGTGGGGGTGCCGCCGCCGATATACAAGGTGCGACAGGTCTTTCCCGACCGGGCAAGCAGCGCCCCGGTATATTCGATCTCCCGGATCAGGGCTTCCAGGTAAGGCTCTAACAGCTCGGTTTTCTTGCCGATGGTGCGGCTGACAAAGCTGCAATAGCTGCACCGGGTGGGGCAGAAGGGGATGCCCACATATACGGAGACGTCCCGGGGTTCCAAAAGCCGGGCGGCGGCTACGGTGGAAACAGAGCAGTCCACTGCCAGCTTCTGCCGGTCCGGGGATACGTAATACACATCCTTCAGCATTTTGGCGGCGGTGGCGGGGGTGCCTCCTTCCAGCAGATGCTTGGTGGTCAGCTTGGTAGGCCGGACGCCTGCCAGAGCCCCCCAGGGCGGGGTGGCGGGAAGCAGCTGTACCGCCGCCGCGTACATGCTCTGCTGAAGGATCCGCCGGCGCAGGCGCACGGTTTCCTCCGAGGCCCTCAGCCTTCGGGCGGCGGTGACGGTTTTATCGTCCAGGGTGATTTTGGCGGTGGCGGTGAGCCAGGTATTCCCCCGGTGGAGGGCGGACACCGCCTCACCGGCGAAGGTGTCCGGGAACAGGGCCAGCAGCAGCTGCTCCACGGCGTAACGGTCATCGTGACCGGCAAGTGTCAAATTCATAATGTTGGCCTTTCCGAACGGGAACGTGGAAATGAGAGGGGCGCTGCCGTCCCTCCCTGTGATGTGGGGGTTATCGTAAATAGGGGTTATACCGCTTTTCCGCAGCCAGGGTGGTCGCCTCCCCATGGCCGGGGAATACCCGGTAATTGGTTTCCATAGACGCCAGGCGGCCCAGGGAATGGGTAATGGCGGCCCAATCCCCTCCCGGAAGGTCCGTGCGGCCGCAGGAGCCGGCGAACAAGGTATCCCCGGAGAACATACAGTCCTCAACAAGCAAACATACAGAGCCGGGAGTGTGACCGGGTGTGGACATGACTTGAATATCCAGCCCAGCTAGGGAAAGGCTCTGACCGGGGGTGTAGGTTTTGGTGTAGTACAGGGGGCCGGCGGTCATGGCCGGGGGCATGGTGGTTTCCTGGATAGAAAGGTAAACGTCGCAGCCGGTTTCGGCGGCGATGTCTTTCACGCCTCCCACATGGTCAAAATGGCCGTGGGTCAGCAAAACGGCTTCGATGGTCAGGCCCAGCTGCGCCGCGGTTTCCAGCACGGTGTCCGGATCATAGCCCGGATCGATGACGCAGCAGCGTTTGCAGGAAGATTCATAAATAAGATAGCAGTTGGTCTGATAAAGACCCAGGGTAAGGGTATGGACTTGGATCATAAAGACGCCTCCTGTAGCGTGGGGGGTTATCGGCTGAGGGAGCTTCCGACGATTGGGGGTTCCGTTTGCTTCCTGAAGGGTTAACGTGCCGTCAGGCTCTTCTGGGGGTATCCATCAGCTGGTCTGTGTCCAGGATCAGCGTTACGGGGCCGTCGTTTACCGAGGCCACCTGCATGTCCGCGCCGAAGCGGCCGTGCTGAGGGGGATACCCCAGGGAGGCGCACTCCGCCAGGAACTGTTCATACAGCTTTTCTCCCAGATCCGGGGGAGCGGCGTCGGTAAAGCTAGGGCGGCGGCCCTTGCGGCAGTTGCCGTAGAGGGTGAACTGGCTCACCACCAGCACCTGGCCGTTTACCGCCTCCAGCCCCAGGTTCATTTTTCCGTTTTCATCTTCAAAGACCCGCAGGGAAAGGGCCTTTTCCGCCAGATAGCGGCATTCCTTTTCCGTATCCTCCGGGCCGACGCCCAGGAGGATAAGAAAGCCTTTGCCGATCCGGCCGGTTACCTCCCCGTCAATGGTGACGGAGGCGGAAGAAACTCTTGTCAATACAGCGCGCATGGCGGTTCTCCTAATTTTGTCCTCTCCGGGAGCCGATTACGTCCCGAATGTTCAGCAGTTTTTTTCGCACGGATTCCAGCTCCGCCACGTTCTTTACCTCGAAGCGGACGGTGAAGGTGCTGCGGCCTCCGGGCAGATCCTTGCCGTTCAGCTCCTTTACCCGAACCCGGGCGGTGCTCATCACCGTGGCTACGTCCAGAAGCAGGCCGTCCCGGGTGATGCAGTCTAATTCCAGGGTGGTATCGAAGGGCTGATCTTCTTCCACCGACCAGCGAACCCGCACCCAGCGGGCCGCCTGACGGGGATCCTCCCGGTTCTGGGCGTTGGGACAGTCCGCCCGGTGGATGCTCACGCCGAAGCCCTTGGTAATGAAGCCCACAATGGGATCCCCGGGCACCGGGGTGCAGCACTTGGCGAACTTAATCATGCACGAGTCAATGTCCTCCACGATCACCCCGTTCACCCCGTGGCGGTTGCGCAGAACCAGCTCGCTGTCCGGCTTCATCCGCAGGGGATTTTGCGGGATCTTTTCCGCGGTCTGGGCTTTTATGGCCTTGGCGATGTCGTCCCGGATCCGGCCCACCGCCTTGGTGGCGGTAAGGCCGCCGTAGCCGATGGCGGCGTACATATCGTCCCAGTTGTCGAAGGACAGCTTGCGTAAAAGCTGAGGCTCCAGCTCCGGGTCCGACAGGGCGGACAGAGGCAGGCTCGAGCGCTTCATTTCCGACTCGAAGGAGGCCCGGCCGTGGACGATGTTTTCCTCCCGCTTTTCCTTCTTAAACCATTGCTTGATCTTGGTGCGGGCCTGGTTGGACATGCAGATGTTCAGCCAGTCCCGGCTGGGGCCCTTGGCGGATTTGGAGGTGAGGATCTCCACAATGTCGCCGTTTTTCAGCTTGGTATCAATGTTGGCGATCCGGTTGTTGATTTTCGCCCCGATCATGGCGTTGCCCACCCCGGAGTGGATGGCGTAGGCGAAGTCGATGGGGGTGGAGCCGGCGGGAAGGGAGACGATCCGCCCCTTGGGGGTGTAGACGAACACCTCGTCATCGAACATGTCGATCTTCAGCGACTGGACGAATTCCTCCGCGTCCGAGTCCTGCTGGCTTTCCAGCAGACGGCGAACCCACTCGAAGTCCTTCTCCGTGCCGCCGCCGCTGCCCTGCTTGTATTTCCAGTGGGCGGCCACGCCGTATTCCGCGGTCTCGTGCATCTGCCAGGTGCGGATCTGCACCTCGAAGGGGATGCCCTGGGAGCCGATGACGGTGGTATGCAGGGACTGGTACATGTTGGGCTTGGGGGTGGAGATATAGTCCTTGAACCGGCCGGGTACCAGGTTGAACAGGTCGTGGACGTGGCCCAGGACGTTGTAGCAGTCGGGAATGGAGTTCACGATTACCCGGAAGGCATAGATGTCATACAGCTCGCCCATGGTCTTGCCCTGGGACTGCATCTTCCGGTAGATGGAGTAGACGTGCTTGATCCGGCCGTAGGTGGTGTTTTGGATCCCCATGGCGGTGAGCCGCTGGGTGATCTTCTCCTGGATGGTGCGCATGAAGGACTCGTCCTGATCCTTGTGGGCCAGCAGATAGGAGGTGATCTCATTGTATTCCGCCGGGGCCAGATACCGCAGCGCGGTATCCTCCAGCTCCCACTTGATCTTCTGCATACCAAGACGGTGGGCCAGGGGGGCGTAGACGTCCATGGTCTCCCGGCATTTTTTGGTCTGCTTCTCCGGAGTCTGGTACTGCATGGTGCGCATGTTGTGGAGCCGGTCGGCGATCTTAATGAGCACCACCCGGATGTCCTTGGACATGGCCATGAACATTTTCCGCAGATTCTCCATTTGCGCCTGCTCTGAGGTGGAGAAGTTGGCCCGGGTCAGCTTGGTGACTCCCTCCACCAGCTCGGCCACGGTGGTTCCGAAAAGCTTTTCAATGTCCTCGTGGGAGGCGTCGGTGTCTTCAATGCAGTCGTGGAGCAGGGCGCCCAGGATGGCGTCCATATCCAGACCCATTTCCGCAACGATCTCCGCCACGGCCAAAGGGTGGATGATGTAGGGGGAGCCGTCTTTTCGCTTTTGAAATTGGTGCTTGACGTTGGCGTACTCCACGGCCTGATCGATCAGCGCCATGTCCGCGTTGGGCATGTGCTTTTCGATGGTCTGCCGCATGGCGGTATAATGCTGTTCAAAGGTTTCCATATTCATCAGCTCTCTTTCGTGCGCAATAGCTGCTGCATGGTCTGACTTTTGTTCAAGTCGGCTTTCCCGGAGCCGGGCGTCAGCCGGATGGAAATGTATTTATGGAAGTTCTGGATCTCCAGCAGGCCCACATCCCGGAAAATATCCAGGCAGGTGAGCAGCTGCCCCAAGCTTAAGGGACGGCCGGACCAGCGGACGATCTTCCGGCACAGGCAGATGGGAGACTCCTCAATGGCGGCGGGCGCGGCGGCCAGATACCGCCACACCATGGCCAGGGTGGCCCGCTCTGGCAGCAGGGCCGCCGCGGCTTCGGCGGTGAGGCTGCCGTTTCGCAGGGATTGATACTGTCCCGCCTCGGCTGAGCATGGGGCTGCGCAGCTGGGACGAATGTCCAGCACATTCATCTGCACCGTGCGCTCTCCCCGGAAGTCGTTGATCTGGGGCGTGAAGGCCACGTCCACCACGTCCCCGGACTGAACGGAGGCGGTTTCCGGGGTGGCGGAGAAGTAGATGGCGTTCAGGCCATAGCGGCCGGCCCGCAGCCGCAGCCGCATATGGCGGCCGCTGCCTACCATGGTGATCCGCTCGATGGTGAGATTTTTCATCATCAGCACCGGCTTGGGGCAGCTGTTGCCGCAGGGCTCCAGTATGGAAAGGGCGTCTATGCCCGAAAGGGTAAGCATTTCCGGCGGTATGGCGCAGTCAATGTCCAAAGCGGTTCTGGGAACGCGGGCGGTGAAGTAGCCTGCGGCCAGAGCGCAGACCTGACGGCGGAACTCCGGAATGTTGCTCCGGGAAATGGTAAAGCCTGCCGCCAGCTCGTGGCCGCCGTAGCTTTCCAGCAGGGGCGACAGGGCGCACAGGGAAGAAAACAGGTTGAAGCCCCCGTGGCTGCGGGAACTGGCTTTGCCGTGTTCCCCGTCCAGGCAGATGAGGAAGGCGGGACAGGCGTATTCCTCGGCGATGCGGCTGGCTACAATGCCCACCACACCCTGATGCCAACGCTCGTCCGCCAGCACGATGGCTTCCGGGGCCTTGCCCTCGGGAAGCATGGAGACCGCCTGCCGGTAGATCTCCGACTCCACCGCCTGACGGCGGCGGTTCAGCTCGCACAGGGCGTGGGCAACTTCCGAGGCCCGCCGGGGATCCTGGGTGAGAAACAGATCCACCGCCAAATCGATCTGCCCCATCCGTCCGGCGGCGTTGATCCGGGGGGCAAGAATGAAGCCGATGGAGGAGGCGCTGATGGAAGCGCTGTCACAGCCGCTTTCCGCCATCAGCGCCGCAAGGCCCGGGCGGCGGGTATGGCGCAAAGACGCAAGCCCCTTGGCCACAAAGGTTCGGTTCTCCCCCTGAAGGGGCATCACATCCGCCACGGTGCCCAGGCACACCATGTCCGCGTATTCGGCCAAAACCTCCTCCTGGGAGCCGCACAGGGCGGCGGCCAGTTTGAAGGCCACGCCCACGCCGGAGAGATTCTTGTGGGGATAGCCCCCGTCAGGCCGGTGGGGATCCACCACTGCCGCCGCCTGGGGCAGGGTGTCTTTGCACTCGTGGTGGTCGGTGATCACCAGATCCATGCCCAGCTCCCGGCACAGCTTTGCCTCTTCCATGGCGGTGATGCCGCAGTCTACGGTGATAATCAGCTTGACTCCCTGGGCGCTGAGCTGGCTCAGGGCGATGGGGTTAAGGCCGTAGCCCTCTTCCAGGCGGCCGGGGATATAGCTGACGCAGTCCGCGCCCTGGCGGCGGAGAAAATCCGTTAATAAACAGGTGGCGGTAATGCCGTCCACGTCATAGTCGCCGAATACGGCGATTTTCTCCCCCCGGGAAAGGGCAAGCCCCACCCGTCCGGCGGCTAAGTCCATGTCCGTCATCAAAAAGGGATCCGGGAGGGGGGCGTTACAGTCTAAGTAGGTGTTGGCGGCTTTGGCGTCGCAGATGCCCCGGGCAGCCAGCACCATGGCGGCCAGGGGGGCGTATCCGCTGCTTACTAGAGAATTCACTGCGCTTGCTTCCGGTTCCGATACATTCCAGATTCCATATTTCACGTTCGCACACATCCAGTAATTACATTTTCTCTATATTATAGCAAAAATCAATGGAATGTACAATAGAAACTTGGGAAAATATTAACTTGCTTCTGAAAACCGGGAATTTCACCAAGAAACCCCGGGGAAAACCCAGTCAAAATCCGTCTTCCCGCCGCGGATGGATCAGCTGCAGGGCGGTGGCCGCCAGCAGCGGGGCCAGGATCATGCCGCCGAAGCCCCAGAGCTTGTAGCCCGCGTACAGGGCGATCAGGGTCAGCAGAGGATCCAGGCCCAGCTGACGGCCCACCAGCTTCGGCTCCAGCATAGAGCGGGTCAGGCAGATGACGGCGTACAGGCCCAGCAGGCCCACGGCCCGTCCCCCGTCCCCCTGCAAAAAGCAGACCAGTGCCCAGGGCAGCAGCACCGTGCCGGTACCCAGCACCGGCAGGGCGTCCACCAGGCCCACCGCCAGGGCCCACAGGGGGGCGTAGGAGATCCGCAGAAGCAGAAAGCCTGCCAGAAGCAGCCCAAAGGTGACGCCCATCAGCTTCAGCTGGGCCAGCAGCCAGCCGCCGGCGGCGGCTTTGATCCGCTTGAGGGTTTCCAAAAGCGGACGCAGCTTCTCCCGGGGGAACCGCTGGAGGATCCAGTCTTTTATCCGGGGCAGCCTGGCGGAAAACAGAAAAGAGGAGATCACGGCGGTGCCAAGGCTAAGGGCGCTGTCGGGAACATGACCCAGCATCTTGCCTGCCAGCCCCAGCACATAGCCCACCGCCCGGTCCAGAAGATTGGCGCCGTCGGAAAAGAAGCCGTTGATATTGCTGCTGAGAAGGGGCTGGACGCTGGGCGGGGTGTAGGCGGTGAGATCCTGCAGAAAGGTTTGCAGCAGGGAAATGCCGGACTTGGCCGTTTGCTCCAGATCCGGCAGAATCCCGGCGGCGCTGCGCAGCTCCCGCAGGAGGAAAGCGCCCAGCAGCATCACCGCGATGGCGATGAAGCAGAAGGACATGCTGACCCCGATGCCCGCGCTCACCGCTCTGGGAACCCGGCGGTGATGGAGGAAGGAAACCATCGGCTCCGCCGCCAGGGCCAGCCCCAGCCCCAGCAGAAAGGGGAAGAGCAGAGGAAGCAGATATCGAACGCCCAGATAGCACGCGGCGGACAGGGCGAGAATGGACACGGATTTTCGGATTCCGGGATTCAAGGAAAATGCTCCTTTCGTGGAAAAGATAAGGTCTTGCTTTTTTGAAAATGTATGCTACAATACATATGTGAAAAACAAGTGTTACCTGTGGAAAAACAGATGTAAACCATATAAACTAAGGAGATCGGAAATGTCTACCAAACCCAAGTATTATATCGTCGAAGCGTCGGCGCTGCCCGAGGTGTTTTTGAAGGTGGCGGAGGCCAAACGCCTGCTGTCTACCGGGGAGGCCTCCACTGTCAACGAGGCTACCCGTATGACAGATATCAGCCGCAGCGCCTTCTATAAATACCGGGATGCGGTGCTGCCTTTCCAGAACATGATGACCGGCCGGATCATCACCTTTCAGCTGCTGCTCCATGACCAGCCGGGGCTTCTGTCGGAGATTCTGCATGTGTTCGCCAAGGCCAAGGCAAACATCATTACCATTAACTCCATCGTGCCTACCAACGGCACCGCGGTGGTGACCATCTCTGCCGAAACCATGGATCTGAATATCACGCTGGAAGAGTTGCTGGCCCAGCTGTCCGCCACCAACGGGGTTGTGAAGGCGGACGTCCTGGCGGGATAAAAATTTACACCGGTACGGAAGCTGCCATTCTGAAAAAGAATGGCGGTTTCTTTTTTGCCTTCGGCACAATTCGCTGTTTGCTGACATAAGATGGCCCAGGAGGGATGAACAGTGCTGTTTGTGCAAAAATACGGAGGGACCTCTCTGGGAGATGAGGAACGGATCTTATCCGCCGCCCGGCGGGTGGCGGGATTGGCCCGGCAGGGAAACAGCGTGGTGGTGGTAGTCTCCGCCCAGGGGGATACCACGGATCTTTTGATCCAAAAGGCCGCCCGGATCAACCGCCGGGGCGGGGCCCGGGAGATGGACGCCTACCTTGCCGCCGGGGAGCAGATGTCCGCAGGGCTGATGGCAATGGCCATTGGAACCATGGGGTGTCCGGCGGTGAGCCTCACCGGCTGGCAGGCGGGGATCCATACCGACAGCGTTCACGGAAACGCCCGGATCGATCATGTGGACTGTGCCAGAATCCGGCGGGAGCTGGCCTCCGGGAAGGCGGTGGTGGTGGCGGGATTCCAGGGAATCGATCCCCAGGGGGACATCACCACCCTGGGCCGGGGCGGATCGGACACCACGGCGGTGGCGCTGGCCGCCTGCCTGAAGGCGGACCGGTGCCAGATCTTCACAGATGTGGACGGGGTCTACGACCGGGATCCCAGAGTATACCCGGACGCCATTCGGTTTGGCAGGATCGGCTACGACAAGATGATGGCCTTGATCGAAAACGGGGCCCAGGTGCTCCATGACCGAAGCGTGGAGCTGGCCAGAAAGCACCACATTGCCCTGGAGGTCCTGTCCGCCTTTACCGGGGAGCCGGGCACCATTGTGGGGGATTTGGAATAATCTTACCCAACCGGAGCATAGGATATTCCCGGGGCAGGGCAAGAATTCTCCAGGGAATATGGAAAAAAGCCCTTGACTTTTCCTGCTTCCCATGGTAAACTATGCGGGTAATAAAGAAGGCTGAACATCCGCCTCACCGTAAGCCACAGGCAAAACGGTCAATATTCCACCATCCCTATGGGGAAGCTGCGGGAATATGCGGATGCTTGGCATCCGCTTTTTTGTTGTTTATATGGAGGTGCTTACCATCGCAAAGTTAGATCATCAGCTCAATGAGGAGATCCGGGATAAGGAGATCCGTCTTATCGGTTCCGACGGCGCCCAGCTGGGCATCATGTCCGCTGCCCAGGCCAACGCCATGGCGGAGGAACAGGGAATGGATCTGGTAAAAATCTCTCCCAATGCCGTTCCCCCTGTCTGCAAGATCATGGATTATTCCAAGTTCTGCTTCGATCAGAAGAAGCGGGAGAAGGAAGCCAGGAAGAATCAGCGGGTAGTGGAGATCAAAGAGATCCGCATGAGCCCCAGCATCGACACCAACGACTTCAATACCAAGGTCAAGGCCGCCCAGAAGTTCCTGTCTGACGGCAACCGGGTCAAGGTGAGCGTCCGCTTCCGTGGACGGGAAATGGCCCACACCAACCTGGGCGAGAAGCTGCTGATGGACTTTGCGGCGGAGTGCGCCGAGATCGCCAACATGGAAAAGAATCCCAAGCTGGAGGGCCGGTTCATGGCCATGTTCCTCACCCCTAAGAACAGCAAATAAGGATTTTTTATTGTACGCATTGTACGAAAGATAATCGGAAGGAGAATAACCTATGCCCAAGCTGAAGACCCATAGCGGCGCGAAGAAGAGATTCAACCTGACCAAGACCGGCAAGGTGAAGAGAGCGCACGCTTACAAGAGCCACATTCTGACCAAAAAGACCACCAAGCGTACCCGTCATCTGCGCGCGACCGCTTATGCTGATCAGACCAACGTAAGCGCGATCAAAGAGATGATTCCCTACAAGTAAGGCAGAAGGAGGATACGAACAATGGCAAGAGTAAAAGGCGCGATGATGACGCGCAAGAGAAGAAACGCGACCCTGAAGCTGGCTAAGGGCTACTGGGGTTCCAAGTCCAAGCACTTCAAGATGGCCAAGCAGCAGGTCATGAAGTCCGGCAACTACGCTTTCAAGGGCCGCAAGCTGAAGAAGCGTGACTACCGCCGCCTGTGGATCACCCGGATCAGCGCATCCGTGGCTCCCTACGGCATGAACTACTCCACCTTTATGAATGGTGTGAAGAAGGCCGGTATCGAAATGAACCGCAAGAGCCTGTCCGAGATGGCCATCAACGACACCGCCGCCTTCGCCGCTGTGGTGGAGAAAGCCAAGGCCGCTCTGAACTGATTTCGGCATATAACAGACCCTGCCAGATTCGGCGGGGTCTGTTTTTGACTATCAGGGAGGCTGGGGGAGGCGGTTTCTCAGCACGGGAAGCAGTTGGACGCGTTCCGCCCGTGGGTGCAAAGAATCCTGGATTCCGGTTCGCTGCGCCCGGGCCCCCGGCCCAATGTTCCG
>CALWXR010000048.1 GCA_944385535.1 uncultured Oscillospiraceae bacterium | reverse complement strand
TTCAGAGGTTATTCACAGTTTTTATTTGGCACCCACTGTATAATGCGGTTTTTGGCATTTATGCGGTGTTGCCTTAGAATAAAAACCGTGGTCCTTCCAATGAAGTGATTCCGGAGAGAACATAACCGACATTATAAAAATCAGTTCCCTGACATATAATTCTTATCCTCTGCCACAATCTGAACCTGCTTTCCCGAGAAGGCAATACCGTACGCCAAGATCCGGACAATTCCCTGGGCAGTCATATCCACATGATACTGCTTTTCCTGGATCTGAGTCAGAGCAGTATGGGCCAGATCCTTCAGTTGTTTCTCCGTACAGTCCTTACCTGCCTTTAGTTCCATCAGGATGCCAGGAAGCTTTTTATTCAGTGGCAAGAGTTGAATATCAAACCGGCCATCCCCGGATTCACGGTTGGATGTAATGCGGTAGCGATTATTCAAAATGGCGCACAGCCCCAGAATCAGCCCGTGGTAGAAGGTCTCCCGGGCCGCATCGTGGAAGCTAATCGTCTGAAGTAAAAAGGTTTCCAGGTGCCGTTGGAGGGTAGGCACATCCATGGTATAAACCGCCTCCTGAATGGCGATGGCGGTGGAGGGCAGGATCTTTTCCTGGAACTGAGATAGAATTTCCTTGCTATATACAGCAGCAATTTCCTTGTTTGGCAGAGAAACACTGCACATATAGTCGCTGCCAAACGGCTGGTCAACAGAGTTGAATTTCAGATAGCCGGTTACGAGTAGAAAACTGTAGATAGAAGAGGGGTCATTTTTTATCTGAGGATAAATGACACTGGTATCAATATGGGAAACAAAGGACTCTCCTTTCATCAAAGCTTCCAGCCGATCCATTGTCTCCGGTGTGGCAGCAGCCAGAACCTCACTGATGATTTCGTTGCTGCCGGTGGACTGCCAAAAGGCCTTTGGTTTGCAATCATTGCCAAAATAGCTGATGACTGACCAGGGATTGAAAATCTCTGTACATCCGAAACGATAACCATCGTACCACTGGCAAATCTCCTCATACCGATCGAAAGCGCCATAATATCGTGCCATCTCCTGGACTTCCTCCGGGGTAAAGCCGAAGTATTCACTGTATCGGTCATCCAGGATGGAATTGATCTTCAAATTGTTTAGCCCGCTGAAAATACTCTCCTTCGCCACCCGGAGAATACCGGTCAGGAATCCATAGGAAAGGTGGGGATTATCCTTCAACCCACCGGAGAACAGCGTACGCATAAAGTCAATGACTTTGTCATAATAGCCCCGGACATGGCCCTGCTGAATGGGCGTGTCATATTCGTCAATGATGATGATCGGAGCCACCCCATGATGTACATGGAGCATCCGGGATAGATTCAGAAATACCATGGACACATCATTTTCGTTGGCACTGCCGTTGATAACGCTGGTAAGATATTCCTTATCGTATTGGCTCAGCAAGTTGCTTTCCAGTAATTCACCATGGCGATTGATCTCAATTTGCAGGATCTTGGAGATCATATCGTAGGTTGCCTCCCAGGTTTCACACTTGATATCCTTGAAGGTAACGTAAATGACCGGGTACTTACCCTGATACTCCTGATACTCAGCTCCACATCTCCAGATTTTCTTATTTCGGAAGTAAACAGCGGTATCCTCGTTTGTCTTTTCAAAAAACACCCGCAGCATGTCCATATTCAACGTCTTGCCGAAGCGCCGAGGACGTGTGAAAAGAGAGACCTGAGGACGCTCATCAATAAAATCCCGGATCATCAGGGTTTTATCCACATAGTAATATTCACTGGACGCCTTACGGTAATCGGAGATCCCAATGGGCAGAGGAAGTTTCCTGATTGAAGTCTTAACAGGCACAGCCCCTCGCTTGCGCCGCTTATCCGCAGGCTTTTGTACTTCCTGCGGAATAAACCAGCGGTTCCCTTCTTTATAAGCTCCCGGCAATCTCCCTTCCGCACAAAGGGTGTTGATTCTTCTTTCCGAAATGCCCCAGCGCTCAGATGCTTCCCTGGTCGTCATCACGTTTGCCATACGCATCACCTCCGTATCATCCCTTGCGTATAGTATAGCCATTATTCGGAATAAAATCAACAGTATTATTCCGAACAATAGAAGAATATTCGGAATAAAAGAATCAAAACATACGGAAATTATCCTTGCTTGACCTTCCGATAGAATGTGCTGGATATAAAGCATCCGGAGCTACGCTTCTTGCATAACCCCGGATGGTACACAGCGTTATTTTTATGCCGGTATACGTTGACTGATAAAAACTGCCCGGCGGCAGCGGCTTCGCAGGGACACCGAACCGTTCAAGGACTGGGAGCCGCAAGCGCTGTTGCAGCTGCCCTAGGCAAAGAAGGGCTTGGGACTTTTCTAAACACAGAATAATTTTCTTATCTGACGAATACAAATTGAAAAGGATGACAAGAATGACTATAATGACAACTAAGAAAAGGCCTGCTAACAAAAGGCACTATGTATGGCATTTGTTGAAAGCGAAGTTGTTAAGCTGAAAGCAAAGGCCGCAGGCGATATTTGTAAGTATAGACGGAAGTAACTGCCGGCGTGGAGGGGGGCTGTATATGAATCGAAAAGCGATCATCAATGGCCGGGAATATACACTTCTTGAAATAGTCCCATCTCTGGATGGAGGGCAGGCGATGCTCCTCTGTGAAGATGAAAATGGCAAAAGATCGGTATGTTCCGAGTCATTGTGGTGCTGCTGTGCTCTAACGGATGTGCACTCGGCCCCTGTCCACGCACACAGTTCCTCACAAGAGAAAATCGAGTATTTCCTCTCTGTATTCAAAGGGCGGGAAGATGTATATGCACGCCGGTATCACAGCACGACCACAGGGAAAACTGGTTACACCCCTGTCTGTAAAAATGAGTGGGTGCATGGCCTGTGCGACAAAAAGAAATACAGGTGCGCAGAGTGTCCCAACCGTGAATTTCGGCCGCTTACAGCCAACGTGGTCAAGGCGCATTTGATTGGCCGTGATTCTTTGTGCAGAGATGTAGCTGCGATCTATCCCATGCTGAAGGACGACAAGACTTGGCTGTTGGCTGCAGACTTTGATGAAGAAAACTGGAAACTTGATGTGACGGCATTTTGCAAATCCTGCAAAGAGGCAGGACTTGTACCGGCAGTGGAACGCTCCCGTTCCGGAAATGGCGCCCATGTCTGGTTTTTCTTTTCGGAGCCTGTTCCCGCCGCCGATGCCAGACGCTTAGGGACCGGTTTGCTGACCCAGACCATGTCGCGCAGACATGAGCTATCCTTTTCCTCCTATGACCGATTGTTCCCGTCTCAGGATATTGTACCGAAAGGCGGTTTCGGGAATTTGATTGCGCTTCCATTTCAAGGTCAGGCGCAGAAAGACGGAAATTCTCTATTTGTGGATGAGTATTTTGCTCCTTATCCAGATCAATGGGCGTTTCTCTCCTCTCTGCCAAAAATCACACCGGAGCAGTTGGAAGAAGTCTTAAGGAAACTATGTCATCACAGCGACATGGGAGAATTGGCAGATGCTGAGGAGAAGCAGGCGCCCTGGAAACGCAAGCGAACCCAAGCAAAACTGACCTGCAGAGATTTCCCGCTGCAGGTCAGCCTGCATATTTCCAATTTGATCTACATTGAGAAAAAAGACTTCTCTCAAGGGGCATTGAATACACTCAAACGGCTTGCAGCGTTTTCAAATCCGGAATTTCGCACCAAGCAAGCCATGCGCATTTCCATATATGGCATTCCCCGTGTACTGGATTGCGGATATGAAGATGAGGAATATATCGGCCTTCCCCGTGGTTGTATGGAAGCGCTACTGGAGCTATTCGATCAATATGAAGTGCCTGCCACCCTGGAGGATCACAGATCACCAGGACATTCCATTGATGTGGAATTCAACGGAAAGCTGCGTCCAGAGCAGGAACCTGCTGCCCAGGCGCTGCTTGCCGCAGATACGGGCGTTCTGTCCGCAACCACTGCATTTGGTAAAACTGTGATCGGCGCATACCTAATTGGACAGCGTAAAGTCAATACTCTGGTATTGGTGCAGTCCAGTGCATTGCTGGAACAGTGGAAATCATCATTGGGACAATTTCTGAATATTCGTGAGGTTCTGCCGGAACTTCCCAAAAAGCGCGGCAGAAAGAAAAAGCAGCATCTCATTGGCCAAATCGGCAGTGGAAAGAATACCCGCAGCGGGATCGTGGATATAGCCACAATGCAGTCCCTGCTTGAGGGAGAAGATCTGACGGTAAAACCCTTTGTAGCAGAGTACGGAATGGTCATTGTAGACGAGTGTCATCATGTGGCCGCATTCACCTTCGAAACCGTGCTGAAAGCCGTTGAAGCCAAATATGTTTACGGTTTATCTGCCACGCCTATACGCAAAGACGGTCATCATCCGATCATCTTTATGCAGTGCGGCCCTGTCCGGTATTTGGTGGATGCAAAAAGCCAGGCGGAAAAGCGGAGCTTTTCTCACATCGTAATCCCCAGATTGACTCGCATGAGGCTGCCGGATGCCAACAGGATTCAGGATATCTACACCGGCGTGATGAAAAATCACAACAGAAATGAACTGTTAGTGTCAGACACTCTAACGTTGGTTCAGGAGGGACGCTCACCGATTCTGTTGACGGAGCGGAAAGAACATGCCGTATTGCTTGCCAGTCACTTATCAGGCAAAGTAAGAAATGTTTTCCTGCTCATTGGCAGCGAAAAGCAGAAGGACAAGCGTGAAAAGCTGACTGCGCTGCAGAATGTACCTGACGATGAGGATGTGGTAGTCGTTGCAACCGGAAAGTATATTGGAGAGGGATTTGACTCTCCACGGCTGGACACCTTGCTCCTTGCGATGCCCATATCGTGGAAAGGTACATTGGCGCAGTATGCCGGACGACTTCATAGAAATTATAAGGGAAAGATGGAAGTTCGCATCTATGATTATGTAGACATCCATGTTCCCACCCTGGAGCGAATGTATCATAAACGCCTGAAGGGCTACGCAGAACTGGGATATCAGGTCAAATTCGGCGCAGCGGATCAGTCTGTCAGCGTGATTTACGACGGATACTCGTCTATGCAGCCCTTTGAGCGGGATCTTGGTGATGCTGCCCGCAGTGTTGTGATCGTCAGTCCTTATCTTCAAAAAGGGAGAATCGAAAAACTTCTTCCCTCTTTGCAGCAGGCGATCGCTTCTGGTGTCAAAATTGAAATCCATACCAGAACGGCAGATAGTAGAGAACTCTCAAATCAAGAAAGTGTGTGTGAAGCGATTGAGATGATGGCGCAGGAGGGCATTGTGGTTTATACTCACAAAGAACTGAATCAGCGGTACGCCGTTGTTGACGGAAGTGTTGTGTGGTACGGTGGCGTGGATTTTCTTGCTTTTGGCAGAAAAGATACGGATGTACTTCGGTTCAAAAGTTCGGATATTGCAGGGGAGTTCCTATCCCTTTTCGGTCATGCGAAAAGCGAACAGCTTGTTATGGAAGATGTTTCTATATAGAGGGCCTCTTCAGGGTGCTAAATTCGCTTCAACGGAACGCTCGCTTTTGGTGAACGGTAGAGGCAATTCGGTTAACTCGGTGTGAAATCCAGCTGTTTTTTGTATGCACGTTAGGGGTTGACCGGGTTCATCATTCTCCTGTTCTTCCCACTCATTTCCAGACGGTATGCGTTGTTTAGCATCATGAGAATCATCGTTTCTGCTTTTATCCAAATGAGCGGAAAGCCAGGCTTCGCAAAAGAAGCCTGGCTCTCGCTCTAAGCTAGTCCGTCATCATTTCCGCCATCAGCTTTGCCCCCAGTTTGAAGCTGCTCTGGAAGAGCAGCAGCTCTGCCAGGGACTGAAACTCCCGGACGCAGTCGGCGTACCTGGAGAACAGTTCCTTCTGTTCCTTTGTCATGGTGGACAAGAGTTTTTCCTCGTTGCGGGAAACCAAATGCAGCAGTTCCTTGTATTCCTGGCTGGAAGAGAAGGAGTATTCGCTGGGTTCCAGATTGCCGTACCACAGTTCTTCCAAAATGCTCATACTTCTTCCTCCCAGATCAGCTCCCGGAGGACCAGTTCCTCTGCCCGGCTGCGGATGTTGTTCATGGCACCCACCCAGGTCATGGGATCGGCAGCTTTCAAATCCTCTGTGACGGACTCCGCAGCTGCCATCTTGGCGATGATCGTTTCCAGACGGTTCTGGGCTTGCTCATTGATTTGGCCCAGAATTTCCCACAGCTGTCCGCTGAGAATCAGGGTGTTGTATCGGACCGGGTGGTGGTTTTTCAGGAAATCCCGATAAAGACGTCCCCATTTGCCCATGGATTTGGAAGGCTGGGGCAGGGAGATGTCCGGGATGTAATAGTCTCCCACCTGGATGTAATGAATTACGATTTCAGAACGTTTTTCCATGATCTCTTCCCCCTTTCTCACAGCTTCCGAGGGTTGGCTGGTCGGCAGTATTCCATCAGGAGGCAGGTTTCCATCTGGTTCTGGAAGCGTGCCTGAGCCTGAAGGACGGTTTCCATCAGGACGGAGGAATCCTCATCCCACCGGGCAATTCCCCGGTAGTAGGCCGTCCTGCGTTTGTCATCCAGGATAAAGGGATCCACGCCGTAGCGCAGACATTCCTTAATGAGAATCAGCCGCCCTACCCTACCGTTGTAGTCGGCAAAGGGGCGAATCCGTTCGAAGTACACATGAAACGCCAGAATCTTTTCCAGGTCGGCGGACTCCTTTTCGTAGTCCATCACCAGCTTGTTCAGCTTCCGAGCAATCTCTCTGGGGTCTGCCGCCGTGTCCTTGTGCAGCCGGGGCATCTGGGTGCGGAAAGTGCCACTGCCGAAATACTGTTTCCGGTCAGCGTAGGTGCCGTAGGTCAGCAGATAGTGGAGCTTTTTCACATAGTCGGAGGTCAGGGGTTCCAGGGCCGTGCGGATCACAAAATCCATAGCCCCCAGGTGATTGAGCACTTCCAGAATGTCATCCACCTTCACCGGTTCAAAGCCCGGGTCAATCCGATTGGTTCGGTAGATGCTCTCCACCTGCTGCCGTTTCAGCCGGTTGCTGGCCATCCGGTTGGAGCTGTAGGCAGTATTCAGCTGGAGGTACTCGTAGATACCGAAGTGGTTGTTCCGCTCCTGCTGGTAGCGCAGCTTCTTCAGGAAGGGGGTAACTTCCACTTCTTCCCGCACTTGTGCCCCGGGTTTTTCCGTATTTTCCGGGATCATCCAGCGTCCATCCTTCAAAATAGCCCCTGGAATGTGTCCACCAGTAGCGTACTTCAAAACCATCTGCCGGGATACGCCCCATTTTGCGGCAGTTTCCCTTGTTGTCAAAAACTTCATAATTTTCAATCCTTTCAAGCAAATATTGTGGATATCCATTCGAAAAGTTTGGTTTCTTTGGTTGTCAGGGGTGCAACCAGCTGACCCAAATATGACCCAAACCAGAGCGAAAGCCAATGGACCGGATTGAAAATAATGGATTATAAAAGTTCTGAATTTGTCTGATTTATGCTGTTTTTTCTAACTTTGTACCGCTGTGTCTCCCCTTCAGGAACGATGGCATTCAAGAGGTCAGCGGTTCGATCCCGCTTATCTCCACCACGAGTCCTGAAAACCATTGGTTTTCAGGACTTTTTCTTGCTATAATCGTGAATAATCGTTGTATAATCCGTATTTTCCAAACCGGGGCGTTACACCCCGGTCCGCGTTACTCACCGTACCGGAATCGTACCGGAATTACAACGGTTCCAAGTGGTCCAATACGTCCAAATCCGGGTCTTTTCCCCCGGAAAAGGCACTGGAAAACTTCTCAATTGCCGCCAATTTCACCGGCTCCTGAACGTGCAGATAGTGTTTTGTCATGTCCACATCGGCGTGACCGACAATGCTCTGGATGGTTGCCAGGTCAACGCCAAGCATCTGCATTTGGGAAACATAGGTGTGTCGGCAGCTGTGAGGCGTCAGAACCCGAACCCCCTCCACCCCTTTCACCGCCTTTTGAAACTGGGTTCGGAAGGTGGAGGGGTTGCAGGGCATCCCCGGCTTTCTGGAAGATTCCCAGATGAAGGTATCCTGCGTGTCCCGGAGCAGCTTTGCATAGCAGCGGAGGTTTTCGGGAACCGGGATGCTGCGGTAGCTGTCAAAGGATTTGGGTGTCCCCAGCGTCGCCGTGCCCTTGTCCATGCACACAGCCTGCTCGATGGTGATGGTGGAGCCGTCCTCGGCGATGTGCCGGGGTTCCAACCCCAGCAGCTCCTGGGTGCGCATTCCCGTTCCCAGCATCAGCCGGATGCTCCAGCCGATTTTGTTCTGGGGCAGCTTCTCCAGAAGAAGCTGGACTTCCCTGGTGGTGAAAGCCTCCTTCGGCTTGGGTCGTGCCTTTCGCATTTTGTCCGCATAGGCGGCGGGATTCTTGTTCAGCAGATCGTTGGCGACCGCCTTGTTGAAGATCTGAAACAGCATCCCCCGGCATTGGGAGATCCGGGAATTGGAGGCCTTGCTCTGGCGAAGCTGTTTGAGGAACTGCTCAATGTCATAGGCTTTGATCTGATCGAGCTTGCGTCTGCCGAAATGGCTTACCAGAATCCGCAGGGTGTAGCGGTAGCTCTCCTGTGTGGTAGACTGGATGTTATCCTTGTGGTTTTCAAACCACAGCTCCGCCCACTCGCTGAAGGTGTACTCATGGGCGAGAATCACGCCTTCTTCCTTCGCCCGGAGAAAGCTGCGCATCTTTTTCTTGACTTCCGACTGGGTGTTGCCGTAAAAGCTTTTGTACTTGCGTTTGCCATTGGGCTGGAACCCATCCATGATGGTGCACTCCCAAAGGCCGTTTTTGCGCTGGCGAATGTGACCTTCGCCGTTGGTTCTTTTCTTTGCCATTGAACTCCTTTCCGCTGGCACAATGTATTTCGTCACGATCATTGTACAGCATGGCGGTTTATTTTGTAAAGTTTGCGGCGGCACAACTTCGCCGAATATTTCGGCGAAGTTGCAAGCCGTAGTTCGGTATGTTCGATTGGTACGATAATCAGACACCAGGTGGGGTGGCAGAAATATCGCACGTATCGGAAGTATCGGACACCCTTTCCAAAATCAGATACTTCACATTTTCCTCCCGACGCCCTAAGTAGCGGATGCCGTAGCGTTCGGACAGGCTGACGCAATGTGCCAGCCACAGCACCAGCCAGGACTTGCCGATTTTGGATGCACCTGCCAAAAGATACAGCCCCTTGCCCAGCAGCCCTTCGATCAGCTCCGGGTTGTCCGGGAACTGCATATCCATCAGCTCGTCCGCGGCGATGGTGTCGAGGCTGCAAATCTTGACCCCCAGCACACGGCACACATGCTTGAGGGCATCGGCTGTTTTTCGGAAGCCGTGGCTTTCCATGGCGTAATCCACCACATCTCCTTTGCTGCCGCAGCTGGGGCAGTTCCAGAGGAAATCCCCCACCACCTGCGCGTGCTGCCCGCAATGCGGGCAGACGGTTAGGGAGGGTTCGTAGTAGGGAATCTGGGCGGCTTTCAGATAATCGATGAATCGGAACTTGACTTCCGTTCGCAGAATTTCAGTCGTTTGCATCGGCACTCCCTCCTTTACGCGGCACTCTGTTCTTCCATCCATGCCAGCAGCTTGTCCTTGGGGACAACCATGCGCTTGCCGATCTGGATGGTGGGAAAGCCCTTGGAGTGCATCAGCGTGTAGGCTCCGGCCCGGGAAATTCCCAGAACCTGCGCCACATCTTCGGCGCAGAGGGTGATGGGAAGCTGATCGATAGAGGTGTAAGTATTTGTCATGTTTTGTGTTTCCTTTCCATAAAAATAGGTTGTTTTCACTAGGGGCAAGCAATGCAACTCGGTACCCAGATTGCGAAATGGCTTGTTGGGGCGGTTCCCCCAATCCCCCGATACGCAGAAAATCTGCGGCTGCGCACCGTTCCGGCACTTAAGTTATCTTTGAGAGTGAATCCAGAATCTTTCTTGCATAGTCGTACAGACCGTCGATTCTGTCGCAAATCTCCTGAATGTCCGCCTCGTAAATCCGCCCTGTGGAATTGAGGGAACGGGCGATCTGGTTGATGTTGTTGTTGGCGATGCCCAGCAGCCGGATCATCTCTTTCAGCTCCGGAAGCTCCAGCTTGATCACATAGCCGTCAATGGCCATCTTGCGAAGGTAAGCGCCCATGTTGCTGGTTCCGTACAATTCCATCTTTTTGAGAATCAGGTCTTTCTCTTCCGGGGTTGCCCAGAATTTGATTTGCTCTGTGCGGTTTCGCTTTGGCGTATCTTCCTGCTTACGCATAATCATCCTCCCTCCCAACTGCCCGCTTGGAAAAATATCGCGGGCACTCCACCACGGTGGCACGAAAGCTCTGCTTGCAGCTGTGGACGCAGCGCCTGCACAGGCTGTTGTAGCAGCGCCGCCCCCGGTGGTTCAGGAACAGCGACCATTCGTGTTTCAGTTTCTTGCTCATTCTCGGCATGGGCCTCTCCTTTCGTTTCTTTGTTGACCTGTTTTGAAAAATCCCTTCATAATAACATTAGGACACGGAAGCCCCGTTTTTCTCACTTACCTCAAAAAATATTTTTCACCGCCCTTAAAAAGTCCCTCATAATACCACTGTTGCAAAGAGAACGAAAAACGGAACTCGATTCTCAAAAAAATTTTCCTCTCACTTGGTAGGCAGCGAATACGCGGTTTTGTCCGGGTCTGATACAAAACTTTTTCATTTTTGTATGGTTGAACAAAATGCTTGGGCAACATTTGTGAACAGTCCCAAACAATGCACTGTGCGGATGGATTGCACCGGCTCAGAATTTGCGGTATACTGTCGTTAGGTTTTAGGAAGCGCATCGGCGCAATGCGGGCAAAAAAAGAACCGCCCGGAATCCGAGCGGTACGAACATGGAGGTATGGAACATGGGAGAACTATCGAAGCTGCCGAACATCGGCAAGGCTGTGGAAGTGCAGCTGATTCAGGTGGGAATTGAAACGCCGGAAGCTCTGCGGCAAGTCGGAGCCAAAGCCGCGTGGCTGAAAATTCAGGAGATCGACCCGTCCGCCTGCATCCATCGCCTGATGGCTCTGGAGGGTGCCATTCAAGGCGTGAAGAAAACCGGGCTACCGGATGCGGTGAAGGCAGACCTGAAGGCGTTCTACCAGGAACACAAGCTATAAAAAATGGGAGCTGCCAAAAGCGGTTCCCATTTGCACCCCAACATACCCAGTGTACCATATTTGAAACCCTATGTCCATTCTCAGTTTCTCCAACTTTTGCCGCGCATTCTTGTGTATCATCCCATCTTGTAAAACAGCGGAACCTGCGCTATTATGAAGATACAAAAAAGGAGTGAGTCCAATGTACTAAGTAATCTCCAAATCCGAAGAAAGCGAGGTTAACCACAGATGGAACCCACCTTTGAAAAGGAATAACCCTCGACGGTTGCAGTGAGTAGGCAACAGGTCGAGGGTTATTTCTTTTGCCTTTATGTTGGGATTGTGCTATCATGTTCTGGGGCCACTACACAGACAATGATTATTACAGGAGATGAACCATGTTCCAAGACAAAGTAATCGTCATCACCGGCGGTGCCAACGGTATTGGCAAGTGTATCGCTGAGGAATTTCAGAAGAACGGCGCCCATGTTTGCGTCATTGATCAGGCAGAAGGTGACCATTATGTGGGCGATCTTGCCGACAAGGCCATACTGGAGGACTTTGCCCGGACCGTCACCCAGAAATATGGTCGGGTGGATGTGCTGGTGAACAACGCGCCGCCCCTCTTTCTGGGCATCGACGAATGTACCTATGAGCAGTTCCAGCAGTCCCTGGCAATCGGCGTTACCGCGCCTTTCTACTTAAGCAAGCTGTTTGCGCCCTACTTTGCCCCGGGGAGCAGCATCATCAATATCTCCTCCTCCCGGGATCGGATGAGCCAGCCCCAGAGTGAAAGCTACACCGCAGCCAAGGGTGGAATCTCCGCGCTGACCCATGCGCTGGCAGTCAGCTTTGCCGGAAGGGTGCGGGTCAACTCCATCTCCCCCGGCTGGATCGACACGGCTTACACCGTTTACGAAGGCCCCGATGCCATCCAGCAGCCTGCAGGCCGGGTGGGCAATCCGCTGGACATCGCCAATATGGTGCTGTTTCTGGCTTCTGACAAAGCCGGTTTTATCACCGGCGAAAACATCTGCATTGATGGCGGTCAGACCCGGCTTATGATCTATCACGGAGACAACGGCTGGACGCTGAACCCCTAATAGATATCGAATCTGCGTCATTGAGCGCATAAAAGGAGAGCATACTATGAAAAATGTCTTGATTATTTCCACCAGTCTCAGAGGCGGCAGCAATTCAGAGCTTCTTGCCAAGGAATGCGCCAAGGGCGCGGAAGAGGCGGGCAACCGTGTGGAGCTGCTCAGCCTGAAGGGCAAGAAAATACAATACTGCATCGGCTGTCTTGCCTGCCTGAAAACCGGGAAGTGCGTCCAGAAGGACGACGCGCCGGAAATCATGGAGAAGCTGCGCCGGGCGGACGTGCTGGTTTTCGCCACGCCCATCTATTACTACGAAATGTGCGGACAGATGAAGACCCTGCTGGATCGCATGAATCCTCTGTATGAGTCGGACTACGCTTTCCGGGAGGTTTACATGATCGCCACGGCAGCCGACGGCGGGGACGCTACTTTTGAAAAGGCCTACAACGGCCTGCAGGGCTGGGTGGACTGCTTCCCCAAGGCGAAGCTCTGCGGACTGGTAGCCGGTGAAGAAATCGGCGACCCAAAGGACGCGGTGAATCATCCCGATGTGATGGAAAAGGCTTACCGGCTGGGGAAAGAGATTTGATGTTGGGGTGACAACCATGGCAAAACGGATCGCTGTCCTTTCCGACACCCATGGGCTGCTCCGCCCGGAGGCTCTGACCGCCATCGCCGGTTGCGACGCCATCATCCACGGCGGCGACATCAACAAGCCGGAAATCATCGAAAGGCTAGAAGAAATTGCCCCGCTCTTTGTGGTGCGGGGCAACAACGACAAGGAGTGGGCGGAGCATTTGCCTGTCACACTGAACTTCCAGATTGAGGACTGCCGGTTCTTCCTGGTGCACAACAAAAAGGAAGTCCCCAAAATCTTAACCGGCATCGACGCGGTGATCTTCGGGCACTCCCACAAGTATTTTGAGCAAACGATTGACGGGCGGCTCTGGCTGAACCCTGGCAGCTGCGGCAGGCGCCGCTTCGATCAGGAGATCACGCTGGCGATTCTGACGGTGGATGGCAACTCCCTGTCCGTCGAACGAATCGTCATTCAGCCCTGACAAGTACCAACAACGGACTTGCCACGCCATAAAAATGTTGTGTTATTCGTTACGAATAGCGCAACATTTTTCTTTTCGCTCCCACCTAGAACAAGTTCTAAAGAACGATACTAGCAGTTCTTTTAGATTCTGTTTCCCGCATAGCATCCCGGATATACTAACTTTAGAACAAAAACTCGTTCTATAAGGAGGGGTTATCATGGATCAGGCAGCAATCGGGAGCAGGATCAAGGCAGCCAGGGAGCGGGCGCATCTGACGCAGGAGCAGCTGGCGGAAATCGTGGACATCAGTCCTACCCACATGAGCGTCATCGAACGGGGTGTGAAAACGCCGAAGCTGGACACCTTTGTGCGGATTGCCAACGCGCTGGGGGTCTCGGCGGACGCGCTGTTGCAGGATGTGGTGGAGCACGCCAACGAAAGCGTCATGTCGGAGCTTTCCGCAGCCATTGGCCGTCTGCCCCAGCAGGAGCAGATTCGGATTCTCAACGCCGTCCGGGCATTAACGGAATAAGCTATGAGAGGGTCGGTTTTCCGGCCCTCTTTTTTCGTTCCTCCCATAATTCGACAGACTTTTCCTTTTCTTGTGCATATACTAATTCTATTAGAACTAGTTACTGGTTCTAAAATAGCGAAAGAAAGGGAAATTCAAATGAATACAATCGAATCCATTCTGTCCCAGTTGACCTCCAACGCCCTTGTTGCGGATGTGAAGGCTGTGCTGCGGGAGCAAGACCCGGAGTTCCCGCCGGTAGAAATATCGTTCCAAGAAGCCGCCTGTGCCCTTGCATCCAGAATCGGGAAAGAGGAAGTCGACAAGCTGCTTGCAGCCAAAGAGCAGCAAATCCTTTCTGATCTGGTCTATGCTGCTTACCTTGGCTTTCAGGCGAATCTGTCCAACTTCCATAATCCTGTGGCAAGCCAATTCACCAAACTGGATTATGATGTTTTCCTCCGGGAGTATATCATGCAGACGCTCCCCCACCGGGCAGCGGCGGAGAAAACCATTGCTGCTTTCCGGGAAACATACAAAGATGCCTTGCGTGAGTATGAAGATGCCATTCAGAGCTACTACATCTATCTGGAAGTGGCTGGGCCGAAGCTGGCTCATTTCTGGGGATATGCCTTTGCCAACCGGTTTCTTCCATGGGTTGAGCCGGGGTATGTCAGCGACGGCGCCCAAACCAGCATCTATGCGTTGGAACTTCACCGGGATTTGGGGTTTCGGGTGAGGTGATTCAGCTTTTACGTCACTCACTTCGTCAGATCATAGCTCATATCCAGCAGGAATTTAAGCTTCCCCTCTTCCGCGCTGCCGTCCAGCGCGATAGTCAGCCAATGGGCTTTGTTCATGTGATACGCTGGAAAAATTCCCGGTTCTTCCCGGAAAGAGCCGATCAGCCGGGGATCGCATTTTACATTCACCACGGAAAGGATTTCCTCGCCGGGAAGACCCAGCTTGTTTCTGGGAATGTCCATGATAATGGCAAACCACTTCCGATTGTGGCGATGCCGAAACACGGTATTTGTTGGCGACTGCGCCCAGGGGTTTTCCCCCTGCGTACTGTAACCTTCCGCGATATAGCGTTCCAGTGTGGCCCTGTTCATTCTGCGTCCTCGTCCAGCGCTTCCAGATAAAAGCTCACAGGCCGGAAGCCGTCGTTGCAGGAGATCATGGCGGATTTGGGGTTCTTCATCCAGCCGTCATAAAAATCCCCACCGCCGTGGGCAAGGGTCATGGCAAAGGGCGAAATGCTGTCCCACGCGCTGTCACAGAAGCCCTCCGGCTTGCACCAGCCGTTGGCAACCCAGACCTCCCCCTCTTTGACCTCACAGGCATGCTGGATGGGATTTTCGTATTTTTCAATCAAGTCAGGATAGCAAGCCTTTCGGATGGCGGTAATGCGGACTTTTTTCATGGGAATCCCCCTCAATAGTGATTCTTTCTGAACAGAAGATCATACCAGAATCCGATGAATATGAACAGCAAGAAGCGAATCATAATAAACTCCTGTAGGCTTGTGTTAGTACCAATTCGCCACGCTCGTTGTGAGCAATACCTGCCCACTCCAAAACGGCAGCAAACACAAATACGGGATCAAACACCGAATCGCCGTACTTCTTACCTGCATAATACTTCGCGATTGCACCTACAACCGTGGTTTCATCACACTCTGGTTCTCCCAACTTGTAATTCCTGCCGTTTCCCTTTCTGGCTCTGCCACCGTTCCTAACCAGCAAATCCAAAATCGTATCGAAAACCACATATTCATAGGGTGGTTTTATGGGCAGTTTTTTACTGGTGAAGGATTTCCCATCAGGGTGAGCAACGATTTCACAGGGTAAACCTCTGGCTGTATGGACAATGACGCGCCCTCCGTTGTCCTTCAGTTTTGCTTTAATGATTTCTGACGCTTTTGTGCTGTTGCGGTCAACTGATAATCCCGATATCTCTGTCATATCCAATTCCTCCTCGTCTGGTTCTGCCAGTTGTAAGCGAATCAGCAGTTCATCCAATCTTTTCTTTGCCGTGGGGTAGGAAATTCCCAACTCACTTTGCACATTTTTGAGATTGCCACGCTGGCGTAGAAAAGTCGTCAAAAAAAGGTATTCCGCATCTGTTAGCTTGTCAAATTGTGTTAATGCAAAATCTTGTTTTAGTTCCATTCCGCAGTCCGGACAGCGCAGAGTCGTGATATGAAGCATTCCTGCACAGCCAGGGCATTTTGAAATGATTCTAGCCATCGTAATCACCTCTGCTTTTAGAGTATAATAAAATTCCATCATTGTCAATATAGAACTAAAATAAATTTAGTTCTAATTCACAATCACCTCAAGTGAGTACTGTTCTCCTTTGCCATCTCTGATTCCATTATGACCACTACACGCCGAATGTAAATAGCTTTCGTTTCAGCAGGCGAGATATATGAAATCGTAAGGGTCAAGGTTTGCCTGCTCCAATGCGGCCACCCGGTCATCCGGGTCCATTTTCCGCAGTTCTTCCTCGCTGAGCCCTGCCAGGCTCAGTTGATCCCGGAAGGGTTCGTACTCCGCGTCCAGCACTTCTTCCTCCTCGTTCCAGTGGAGCAAATCTTCCAAAAATTTGATAATCATAATCGTAACCTCCCGTTCTTGTTTCCTTTTTCTACCCCCATTATACCGGGATTCTGTCCCATAAAACGGGTGTAATTCAAAAAGGCACCGGGACAGGGCATAGAAAAAGCATCAGAACATTACACGGTTTCCGTTTTATCTGTACTTCATCGCGCTTTTGTGATAGAATAAATCAAAAAGGAGTTGAATCCCATGGCAGGAACCTTACGCATCCAGAAACAAAGCATCACCGAAATAGACGTGGACTGCATCGTAAACGCGGCCAACAGCCAGCTCCGGCACGGCGGCGGTGTCTGCGGAGCAATCTTTGCGGCTGCCGGTGCAAGAGAGCTCCAAGCCGCCTGCGATACTTTGGGGCATTGTCCCACCGGCGAGGCGGTCATTACTCCCGGCTTCAAGCTGAAGGCAAAGTACATCGTCCACGCCGTTGGCCCCATCTGGCAGGGCGCAGTCACAATGAAGAAACGCTGCTGTACCGCTGCTATCAAAATGCCATGAAGCTTGCCTGCACCAAGGGCTGCCGCTCCATCGCCTTCCCGCTGATTTCCTCCGGAATCTATGGCTACCCCGTCAAGGACGCATGGCGTGTGGCAATCAAAGCCATTCGTGAAAGCCCTTATGATATGGATGTGACCATCGCTGTGATTGATGACAGTGCCTTGCAACTGGGGACTTCCATTCTCTCACAGGAAGCCAAAACCGGCTCACCAGAACGGTGAGGCGATTGCTTTTGGGGGCGGTGTATGCCCGCCTATTGGCGACAGCGCGGCTTACGGAATCTCTGTGGCAACTGTAGCTTTTCGGGGCGATTTTCCCCGTTTTTCGCCTCTCTAAGCGGCGAAAATTCTGAAGAGGTATAGAGCAAAGTTGCGGAAACTGTAGTATTTTGGAGATGGGGTTACAGGGGTTTTTCGTGCATACAATTACCCCAATATTATTTCGCTTCAATATCTTGCTTTTGAAATTCGCTCAGATCGACGAAGTCATCCAGCGACTTTGCACATCGCCTGAGATAGTCATGTCCACCATCAACGGAACAGGCACCGCAAGAACAAGTTTTGAAATCGTGAACGGAAGCGGACTCTATAACGTCTCCACAAATCTTACATTGGATTGCATTTCTGAGAATTGGCATAAAATCACCCCCACGGAACAATAGCAATGATATCGGAATAATATTGTTTGAATTATCGGAATACTATAACAGGTAAAGTGGCAACTGTCCTGACTGCCCCATCAGGAAACAGTAGTATTTTGTAGATGGGATTACATGGGATTTATGTGCATGCGGTTCCATGACCTCCGTCATACCTGCGCAACCAGAGCCATCGAAAGGAGTATGTCGCCCAAGGTTCTTCAACTGCTTTTGGGACATACCTACAACCTTGGAGCGTTATGTGCATGTGACCAGTAAGTCTCTGGTGGGGGCTGTACATCTGTTTGATCAGAGTCACGGAAATGTCGACATCCCCGCACCATTTTGGTGTAGAAATGGTGTACAAATAAGAGCTTGCTGTCCTATTCCGGCAGCAAGCTCTTTTCTTATTCCGGTATGTGCTGATGGAGCCGGTAGACGTAGGGAATGCCATTCTTCTCCACCGTCAGATACCCCTTATTCACCAAACCATTCAGCACAGCTCTGGTGCCGCTGTCAGACATTTGGAGAATGCCAGCAGCTTTTTTTGTTGTGATTTCCGCGCGGATGCCTGCATGGTTCATCCGCTCCAGCAGCTTCTTCTCAGCCTCTGTGAGAGCATTGGCAGCCAGCGCTGCATCGATCAGGCAGTGTTCAAAGGCATCCATCATAAAAGACACAAAGGGTGATAGATCCAGCCATTTGTCCTGAGTACCATTGAGAACCGTCTCAGAATCCGCCAGACTGCTGTAATAGCCGCTGAGCTGGTTGTTGATGGCACTGGACAGGGGCAGGCTTTTCATCTTCCGATACCCAGCATGGTACAGCTGGGAGGCGTTCAGGATTCTGGCGGTTCTGCCGTTTCCGTCACAGAAAGGATGCAGATACACAAAGTAGAAATGCGCCACAAAGGAGCGAATCAGGTAATCCAAAGAATCCGCTTCTGTGTAAGCAAACCACTGCCCCATAGATCCCGGCAGCTGCGCAGGCTCTGCCGGAACATGGATGACCCGATCTGCTGAGCCAACGACAACCATATCATCCCGGTACAGGGTTCCCTGGCAGTTCTCATTTTCGCAGACCCCGTCCACAACCTTCTCCCACAGAGTCCGGATATTCCGGGGCGTGATAGGATGGGCATAGGCGTAACGGCTTCCGGCGATGGTGTTCACCACCATACGGTCATCCTTGGTCTTTGGATTGTCAAAGCATTCCCGCACCCGCTGCACCGTGGTTCTGGCTCCCTCAATGGTAGCAGAGGACCAGGCATCCAGCAAAATGGTATCCCGCGTTCCCCGATGTTCCGGAAGCTGCTGATACAGGGCATCCAGCTCCGCTTCCTTTTTCCACAGGGCCGCCACGCCGGTCAGAAACAGCTTTTCTCCATGAAGCCCGGATAAGGGCAGCTCCAGCCGCTCCGTCAGTCTGGTATTCAGTTCCTCCCGGGCATCCGCAATTCCCGCCCGCGCCCGGTATTCCAGTTTCTGAATGGTGTCCCACATAGGCTGTCCCTCCCCTGTTTTGAGGATAGTGTACCACAAAAGAGCGGTGCTGTCTATTCTGACTTGGCATTACACGCGCTTGCGTCCAAACACCCAGAAAGGCTTCTTTTTCAGCCCCAGATAATCCAGCCTGCTTTCAATGGCACCATAGGTTCTGCCATGCTCTTTTGCAATATCAGCAATTTTCACTTTCGATGCAAATTCATCCCGCAGTTTATCATCCTCTATCTCCGTCCATGGTTTTCCTGCATTTCGGTTTGGAATTTGCTCCGTCTTTTTCTTCTCGGATGTTGCCTCCAACAGCGTGAATAGTGCGCGAATGACATCCAGTGAATTATATACGCTGTCCGAAGGGAGGAGTTCGCCGGTGGTCGGATCCACGCCATCCGCCAACGTCCTCACAATTTCTCTTGCTCTGATAATGTCCATACTATCCCCCATATTAAGGTGCTACTGCCTTGGTGTTAATTCTATTAACCAGAACTCGCTATGTCAGATTTATTGGGTAAACAGGTTTTCGCGCAGGTATTTATTATAGGCGCGCTTCAGCTTTTCTTCGGTTGCTGCTTGATCATATGTACCGTCTAAGACGGAGTGTACAATAGAACGAAACAGCTTTTGATCGCATATCTGCACAGGAAGGTGTTGCTCATATACTTTAGTAATCATCTCATCCGTGTATACATCCGCAAAGTCCTTGATGGGGTTGATGATTCCAGGAGCAAACATTATGACTACATTAAACATTTCACGCATTTCTTTTTGCTTATAGAATCCCCGACTATAAGAGTCCGTGTAACGGAGAATATCCACGCCGCTAAAGTCCAGATACAGAACGCGTAGAAGCATTTGTAAAGCCCGCTCGCGCTTACCTTCCTCGTTTAGCAACTGGTACATGAATAAATATTGTGTCCGGCCAAAATCCTGCGGTCCTCTTGACAACTGCTCGTTAAAAATTGCCCTCATATTATCATAGTAGCTACGACCAGGCACTTTGCGGGCGTCATACTCTTGCCAGCCAATACCCCAGTTTTTGTGCTTGTGGACCATAACATAGTCGGCATGGTCAGCTAAGAAGATTTGTCCCAAGGCTGAAAGCATGTACAACTTTTCTGGACTGTATTTCTCTATCAAGGAGGTATCTGAGTGATTTGCAATGCGCCAAACAAGTGCATCCTTTTTACCTGTTGTAGATTCTCCGAGTGCGGAAAGAATTTCTTTCAATTCTGTGACCTTCAGAGAGTTCAATGTTTGCTCAACAGATGCTTCTTCAAAATAACCTTCGGCAATAAGTTCTCTGTGATATTTCGAAGGATTTCGGATGCCGCACTCATACAGGAAGTATCTGGCGTAGCTGTTATTGTCCCGAATTGGGGTAGCTTTGCTGTGCGCCCACAGGAATATTGCCTTTGCGTAATCGCCTTGCAGCGGTGGAATCTCCGAATCGTCATGTACAAACTCCGCTTTAGCTGTAACCGTGATATTAACTGAAGGCTGTATATTTTCCTTCTTTTTGAATATGTTGGAAAAGAAGCCCATTATTTCACCCCTTTATTCGTCACTACCAAAGATTATGTTGCTTTTTTGCGCCGCGCTATAAAACACATCATCACTAATAGAATAACGCAGTTCCAAAAGCTGATTGCGTTTGAATTTCATAGGACATGTATCGACCATCAAGCTTAAAACAGCGGCATCTATACAGCCGTTCATTGCGATAATATTGTTTGGGTCAAATCTGATGCCTGCATCTAATGCCATCTGAGTCAATTCATTGCAGAAAGCTTCATATACTACATCTTTTACAATTTCACAGACATCATTTTGTGTTGCTGATGCCAGACCGTTTTGTAAATTGTGGAGCATTAGTAGCGCACCATCTTCTGTTACATAATCAGCGATGCGGGCAATTTGAGAAAGTGTGAATTTTGCACCGGCTCTCTGTGCTTTTTGCAGCATAGCAAAAGCTGCCTCTTCGTGGTCAAATTCGGCTATCGCATTACATACTCTCTCAGAATCATTAAGTCCGCTTATTTTATCAAGACTTTCAACCAAAAATACCGCACCTTGCTCACTCAGATAGCATTCGATTTCTGACAGCTGATCCACTGTGAATTGCATCCCAAACCCCAAGGCCTTTTTAAGTAGTACTCTGTAAATTCTAAATCTTTATAATGGGGTATAGATGCTTCAGCTTGGTTCTTGCATCATCGGTAGTGA
>CALWXR010000047.1 GCA_944385535.1 uncultured Oscillospiraceae bacterium | reverse complement strand
GCATTTCACTACCGATGATGCAAGAACCAAGCTGAAGCATCTATACCCCATTATAAAGATTTAGAATTTACAGAGTAATAGTCAAATTTCGCGCCCTGCAAAATCTCAGTCAGTTCATCCAACCGGTCCTCCGGGGCACGGATCGGGCCCCCGGCCAGTCCGCAGTCCAGGGTGGCCTCCACAATGGGAGATGTGATCACCTGGGAGGATTCCAGCCGGTATCCGCACCGCTCCACCGCCAGATCCAGCGCCTGCCGGGGCACGCCGGTGCCTTCTGTCCAATAGATTTCTTCCCCTCCCGCCTTCAGGGCGGCACAGAAGCCCACCCCCTCCGGAAGCTGCTGAAGCTCTGCCGATCGCATCCCTTCCGCTTCCTCCTGCGTCAGGGAGATCTTTTCCCGGATCTGTCCGAACCGTTCCGAAATCAAAGAAACCTCCAAATATGGCTCTTCGCAATTTCCCAAAACGATCCCCCGGGACGCGGCGTCCTGGGTGTATTCGCTTTGGATGGCTATGTTCCGGTATTGGGTATAGACGTTCTCCATGGATTTGTCCGCGTCATTGGGCTGGATCAAAAGAACCCTGCCGGAATCCCAAAGAGTCGTCTGGCTGTTTTCTATCCGGTATTCCATCTCCGGAGCCGTTCTCAAAACGGCGGTTTGGAGCCGCTCCAGCTTTTCCCTGGAGTACACCGCCAGGCGGTATCCGCCCTCAACAGCGTATGCCCTCCAAAGGGGGGCATCTTCCGAGGCTCCATTGTAAACGGCCAGGATGTAGCTGTAGGTATGCTGCTTCGTCTCCCGGGCGATCAGGGTATGGTTGTCCAAAAGATCCCCGTATTCCGCCAGAATCTCCTCCCGGCGGTCTTCGTCCATATCCCGGAAGGTATACCCCTGGATGGCCGATTCCATATAGCAGGCCATATCCCCACACTGACCGTATTCTCCTTGTCCAACCTCTCCCAGCGTCCTGACCGGGTATTGAGGCCCGGTGGTCTCCCGGGTGGCAAGAATTTCTTCTGCAGGGGTACTCTCCGGGGCAGGATTTCCCAGGCAGAAAATGCCCAGGATCAGGCATACCGCCGTCCCCGCCGCCGTGACCCATACTCCGGGCCGTTTCCAGCTGAGCAGATTTTGGATCCGTCTCTTGGGATCTCCTCCTCCAAAGGCCAGGGGCGAAGGGGCGAACCTTTTCCGGCGGGATGCCAGCCGCAGCAAAGACTGGGAATAGTCCGCCCCCACTTCCGGCCCCATCCGTTTCAGCACCGCCTCGTCGCAGCTCATCTCCATGTCCTTCCCCGCCAGGTGGAAGGACAGCCAAACCAGAGGATTGAACCAGTGCAGGCTCAGGGCCAGAAAGGCAAGCCCCTTGAAGATGTGATCCCCCCGGCGGATGTGCTGCCGCTCATGGCAGAGGATGTACGCCCGCTCCTTCCGGGTCAGGAAGGAGGGCAGATAGATCTTTGGCCGGAAGATCCCCATAACAAAGGGCATGTCAATGTGATCCGCCAGGTAAACTTCCCCCCGGAGATGAACCGCCCCCACCAACCGACGGCGCAGGCGGATCAAGGAGGCGGCTGCATAGGCCGCCATAATCAAGCATCCCGCCAGCCAGACAAATGCCGCCGGTTTTCTGACCCGCTCTATCCGGGAAAGCTGTGTCTGGGCGGGAAGCGCTCCTTCCTCTTCTTCCCTTGGGGGCGTATCCGGCTGGGCGGTCCCTTCCCCGGAGCTTTCCATATCCCCATACTCCCGGGGAACATAGACCACTGTGGTGGTATGGTGTTCCGCCGCCACTACCGGAGCGTCCACCAGTTTCAGCAGGGAAAATCCTGTGGAAAAGGAAACCGGACATAGCAGCCGAAACAGCACCACGGCCCACAGGGCGTAGGAGAAGATCTTGGACGCCTTTTTCAGCGCCAGCCTTGCCGCCAGTACGCACCCGATCACCAGGCTGGCGGTCAGGCTCATGTTGACGATCCCGGGAAACCAGGAGTCCCAGAGAATGCCCATCACACCCCCTCCTTCCTATGCCGGTCAATCATGGCCTGAAGCTGGTCGATGTCCTCATCGGACAGCCGCTTCCGGGAAGTAAAGGCCGCCAGGAAGGCGGGCAGGGAGCCGGAGAAGGTCTCCTCCACAAACTGCCGGCTCTGGGCGGTGTAATATTCCTCTCGGGAGATCCGGGACGTAACCACGCCCCCCTCGTTTTGAAAGATCCCCCGCTGGCACAGCCGCTTCAGTACGGTGTAGGTGGTGGATTTTTTCCAATGCAGCCGCTCCTCGGCCAATACCACCAGCTGGGCAGAGCTTACCGGCTCCCGCTCCCAGATCATTTCCGCGAATTTGGTCTCAATGGCTCCCATTTTTATCTCTGCCATCACAGCACCTCCGGTCTACAATTTGTAGTCTACATCTATAGTCTACAGCTTGTAAACCATTTTGTCAAGAGCCCGGACGTCTTTTGTCATTCTCCGTACAGCAGACGGATCAGGCCCATCCGGTGGAACAAAAAGAATCTACCCAAAAACATCGCCAGGATAAATACCGGCAGCTCCACAGCAGGAAGTTCCCGCCCTTGGAGCTTATCGCCGGTGACCCTGCTGCACAGCTTGTACGCCAGGAAGCCCAGGATCCCGCCCAGAGTATTCATGATTAAATCGTCCACATCCGTGCCCCGGTAGCTGAGCAGCTGGCTCACCTCGATAAGCAGGGAAAAGGCGAAGCTGGCCGCCGCCGTCCGGGGCAGCTTGTCCATCCCCTTCCAGATCATGGGAACCAAAAAGCCAAAGGGCAGGAACATAACAATGTTCAGCAAATACCCAGGCACATGGATCTCATTGGAAAAGGGGATCAGGTTGACCCGCTCTCCCAGACTTTCCCACCGCACCCTGGGAACATCATAGATCGTCCCCGGATTGGTTATGTAAAAAACCGCCATGACATACAGGGCGAACACAGCGGGATAAATCCAGGCCTTCCAGGAAAGGGGCTGGGCGTATCTTCCCCTGTGGCGCCGCGTCAGGATCAGCACCACCATAAAAGGAACAAACTCGCTCAGAAGCTCATAGGCCAAAGCTAAGATCTCATACATGGTTCTTATCTCCTATCTGTAATGATACATACCGCCCCATATCCGCGATATTTGTTATTGTATCGGAATCCTTCCGGAATTACAACCGTCCACAGCGTAAATTAATGAAACTTTAAAATGGCCGGAAAGGAAAACTGGCTTCCTTCCCGGCAAAAGCTTTTACCCTATGGCTTCTTTGGGATATTCCTCCCAGTCTAAGTCCCGGTAGGGGTAGATCCGTTCCCAGCCGGTTTCCGTCTTTCGAACGCTGCTGCGATGGGCCGACAGCAATCGCACAATGTCATACACATCGATCCAGATCTCGCTTAAGCACTCCTTCTGGCTCTCGTCGAAGATCAGCTGCAAGCCAAAGTGCAGGTGAACGGTTTCGATGTTGTTTACATTCTCCTTGTCCGAATAGCCGGTTCGTCCCATAAAGCCGATCAGATCCCCCGCCTGAACTGTGTCCCCTACCTCCAGCCCCGGGGCGAAGGGGATATCCTTCTGCAAGTGGGCATAGTAATAGTAGCGGCGGCTGTCATAAGACCGGATGCCGATCCGCCAGCCGCCGTAGCGATTCCAGCCCATGGCCTCCACCACGCCTCCCTCCACCGCTACGATGGGGGTGCCAAGGGAACCCATCAAGTCATTTCCCAGATGCTTTCGGCGAAAGCCAAAGGAACGGGCAACCCCAAAATCGTCGCAGTGGCTGTATCCATATCCGGCGGCAATGGGAGAAAAGGCTTTCAGGCCGTAGGAGGGAACCCACTGTCCTTCCTTTTCTATGGCGTAGCTGCCCACCAGCCCGCCCAAAGCGGCGGTGTAGGCCTCATGATAGTAGCGAAAGTACTGGTACTGCTCCCCCAGCAGCTCTTCCGGAGATCGATTCTCCGCCAGATCCGCCGCCGCTTTCTTTACCGAGGACAAGCCGCATTTCCCCCCGGTGCGGCAGGCGGCCAATGCCAGGATATCGATCCAAGATATGTGCTTTTCCTGCTGGGCGGTGGCAACATCCTGATCCAGGGCGTACTTCATGGATTCATAGGGCACATCAAAATCCACCCACCGGATGGTCTCCGCCTCAGCCGGCACCGCAAGCAGCCAAAGCAATATAGACAAGCAGAACAGCCGCTTCATCCCCTCACCTCTTTCCATAGGGTATGAAGCCCTTTTCTTTTTTATCAAAGGAATGTTCTGGAAAACCGCCCAGTCCGGAAAGTCCCAAAGGTTGAATGCCTTTTCGTTCTGTGATATAATTCCGATAAGATTCATTTCACAGATAATCAAGGAAAGTTGGGCCATTAACTATGGACGCAAAGAAGAAACGAAGGATCCTTACAATCGCTGCCATCGCGGTATTGCTGGTTGCTTTGGCAGGCTGGACGGTCTGGGGCAATGGGGCTCTGGAACTGAATACATACATCATCGCAAGTGAAAAATTGCCTGCGAGCTTCCACGGTTTCCGGATCGCCCAGGTTTCCGATCTGCACAATACGGAACTGGGAGAAAACAACAAAAATCTCCTTGCCATGCTTCGCTCCGCCCGGCCGGACATCATCGTGATCACGGGAGATCTGATCGATTCCCGGAACACGGACGTGGGGATTGCCCTGAGCTTTACGGAAGAAGCGATGAAGATCGCACCCTGCTATTATGTGACCGGCAATCACGAAGCGAGAGTTTCCCAGTATAATACCCTCCGTGAAGGACTTATGGAACTGGGTGTAATCATATTGGAAAATGCCTGGGTGGAAATCCAGCAAGGCGGCGAGAAGATCACCCTCATGGGTGTGGATGATCCCAGCTTTCAGACCGACTACCTGTTTGGGGACGAGGAAGCCGTGATGACGCAAACCTTGAATAATCTGACCTGGGATAAGGATTCCTATACCATTTTATTGTCCCACCGGCCGGAACTGTTTGATGTGTATGAATACATGGGCGTGGATCTGGTATTCAGCGGGCATGCCCACGGCGGTCAGTTCCGGCTCCCCTTTGTGGGCGGGCTGGTTGCCCCCAATCAGGGATTCTTCCCGGAATACGATTCGGGCCTGTACACAAAAAACAATACGGCCATGCTGGTGAGTCGGGGGATCGGCAACAGCATAATCCCCATTCGATTCAACAACCGCCCGGAAGTGATCCTGGCGGAACTGAAATCCAGATAAAAAACCATTTTTAAAGGAAGCGGAACATACGCAAAAGCCATCCAATTCCAGACAGATGGCTTTTGTCGTATTCTAATAATAGCGCACCCTGAAAAAAAGCGGCTGTCAGCAAAATCGTAGACAGCCGCTTATTTTTTGGCATTATTTCAAATCCCGAACCACATCCTTAGCCACCCGGTAGATATCCTCCATGGTGTTTAAGGATGTGATTTGATTTTTATAGTAGCTGCTGTGGGCCACCCCCCGGAGATACCAGGCAAAATGCTTTCTGGCTTCTAAGCAGGCGATGTGCTCCCCGTGATCCTGCTCTGACAGCTGAAACTGCTCCACCGCCACTTGAATCCGGTCCTTCAGACAGGGCCGCCCCGGGTATTCTTCCCCCGCCAGAGCCGCCCTTATCTCCTGGAAAATCCAGGGATCGCCGAAGGCGCTTCTTCCGACCATCAGCCCGTCCGCCCCGGTACGTTTCAGGCACCGCACCGCCGCTTCCCCGCCGGTGATGTCCCCGTTGGCGATTACGGGAATAGACAGCTGATCCTTCACCTTGTGAATATAGTCCCAGTCCGCCGCGCCGGTGTACAGCATGCTTCGGGTTCTCCCATGGACCGTGACCATGGCTGCGCCGCTTCCTTCCATCCGTTTGGTGAATTCCAGCACGTTGATGCTGCCCTTGTCCCAGCCTAACCGGCATTTCACCGTCACCGGCACCTTCACCGCCTTCACCACCGCCGTCACAATCTCTCCCGCCAGCTCCGGGGTGCGCATCAGGCCGCAGCCGTCGCCGGAATTGGCGATTTTGGGCATGGGGCAGCCCATGTTGATGTCGATAAAGTCGCAGCCGGAGATCTCCAGCGCCAACTGGGCTCCCCGGGCCATGATCTCCGGGTCATTGCCGAAAATTTGCGCGCCGCAAATGCTGCCTTCATTTTTCTTCAACAGCTTGGCGCTTTTTTTGTCCTGATACACCAGCGCCCGAGAGGATACCATTTCCGTTACCGTCACTCCCGCTCCCAGCCGGGCGCAGATAGTGCGGAAGGCCCAGTCCGTCACCCCCGCCATGGGAGCCAAAAACAGGGGATTGTTTACTTCTATATTTCCGATGTACATCTTAATTATATTCTCCAGCCCAGAATTTAAGGAGGGTCAGCGACCCTCCCCAAAAAATAGTACCATATTTTTTCCGCTTGCGCAAGTGCCTTTGCCGGCAGATCAAAGCAGCACCGTTGCCAGCCACACCAGGCCGGTAGCCAGGGATCCAACGCCGGCCCAAAACGCGCCGTATAAATATGCTCTTCGCTTCCTTCCCGGCTTCTCGCCGCCTCGGATCGCCAGCTTGGCCTCCTTCAGAAGATCGTCATCGGTGATCCCCTCCCCCACCGCCTTATCCTTGAGGATAAAAATAGCCTGCTCAAACAGCTTGGGGTCGGGAGAGTGTACCACAATCACCTGCCGGGATGTGCCTTTTACCATGGTATTACCCCTCCTTATGTGGGAAGTTTTCCCATGAAGGCAGAAAATATACCATTTCCAGGTGAAACTTACAGGACGTAGTCCCCGGCGTTGGTGATTTTGGTATCCAGCAATTCCCGAGCGCTGCCCAGCATGGTTTTCAACATGCCGCCGATGCCCGTATCATCATCGGAGCCGGCGCCAATGCTCATTACATCCTGGCTTACCGCGGTAACCACATCCTCCTGCTCCGGTGTACACACCACCTTTACGCAGTCCTGAACGGTCAACCGCTCCAGGATCAGCTCCTTGGGAATGTCCTCGTCCAGGGTCAGTGTTACGCAGCCGCTGACGCTGATCCCCTCCTTCTCCTGTTCCAGCATCCACTTGGAGATCCTGGCAGAGATCTTGTTGGAAATGATCCGCCCCTTCAGCACCTTTATCTGCCCCGCCAGTTCTGTAATTTTCTCCCGGGCCAGTTCCTTCCACTGGGCGCATACGCGCACGTCTCCCCGAACATTCAGATATTCCACCTGGTTCAGCGCCTGTCCCCCTTCCTCGGGGATCTGCAGGTCTCCCTGAATATACAGTCTGGCTCCGTATTTTTTCAGCAGCCCGTCATCCAATACTGTATCGTCCAGAATCACGGAAGTACCGTCCGGCACGATCACAATGTCAGCTTGTTCGTCTATCAGGTCGATGAGACTGTCCACCTTGGATTCGGTGATAATCGCCTCTTTGCTCATAAAGCTTGCGCCCTTGTCGGCCAGCGCCTGTCCATCCAGCTTGGGGTCCACCATGACCAGCCGTCCGGCGGCATAATAGCGCTTATTCCTGGCTCTCAGGGCAAAGGTCCGGTCAATAACCGTGCTGCGCTTCAGAATCACCGCATCGTCCGGGTAGCAGTTGACCGAGCCGTTCACTTTCAGCATGCCCAGGTAGTCGCTCATGCTCTCCGGGTAGCTTACCAAGCCATTGACCTTGATGCCCACATACTGCTTCAATACCTCCCGGGTGTCCGGTCCAATCTCCAGGGTGCCGTTGACCTCCAGGTAGGTCTTTTCGGGAACCTGATCGGTGGCCTTGATCTGGGCGGAACCGTTGACGGAGGAAAGACGTACATCCTTCTCCAGTTCCAGTACATTGCCGCAGTTCATGGTCACGCTGTAGCGGCTGAGCAGCGCTTTGGTTTCCGGGGTCACGATCACATCCCCCGCATTGATCACAATCTGCTCATAGGTGGCCAGCGTCTGTTCCTCCACGTTCCGGGCGTCGCAAGTCCCGCAGTTGATAGCCCATTTTTTTGCCATAATCATTTCCTCCATTTCAAAGATCCATCTGCTTTTTCAATACTGTTCTGCACCGGCACAGCCTGGCCCGTACGGTTCCTGAAGGCATCTCCAGCATTTCCGCGATCTCCGCCCCTGTGTAGCCTTCTATGTATCGCAGGGTAAACAGCATCCGGTCCTGGGGAGAGAGCAGGTTCAGAAGCTGTTCGTTTTCCACCCGCTGAAGTCCCAGTTCCATGTAGCTTTCTTCCGGAGACTGTCCCTCCAAATATGCCCGTTCCACCTTGGCTCTGCGGTATCGGTCCCACAGTCCGTTTTTCAAGGTTCTGTACAGCCACGCCCGGCGCTGACTGGGCCCCAAATCCAGGAACAGGTCTCCGGTTTGCAGGGCCTTTAAGAAGGTTTCCTGAACCAGATCCTCCGCTGCCTGAGGTTCCTTGCAGATTCCTCCGGCGTAACGGAGCAGCTCCGGATAGAGCGCGTTATACACTTCCTCCCACATGAACTTCCCCCTTTCTGTCTGGATAACGGCCCGGCATCGAAAAGTGTTGCATGTTCACCAATTATTTTTTCCGAAGTCCCGCCACGGGTCAAAAAAGTAAATGCAGCCACGCCAGAGCTCCAGTCTGCGGGTCAGCTCCCAGATGTCCGCTTTTTGTTTCATAAGGCATTGCCCCCTTTCTGTCTGGATAACGAAGAAAGGGGGCATTCTGATGCAAAAATTATTGTTTCTTGGGCCGCTTGTACCGGCCCTGGGGCTCCCAGGCAGGCAAGGGATAGCGCTGCATGGCCCCGAAGATCCGCTCTTTTAAGTCGGGATAGGTTTTGCTCAGGTCAAAGATCAGCTGCTTGACCTCCTCCCGCTTGGTGGTCTTGTCCACCGGACACCGGTTGGTGAGCACCGGCAACTTCATCCGGGAGGTGAAATTGTCCACGGTCTTTTCATGGATGTAGAGCATGGGACGGATCTGAATAATACCGGTGCGGTCCAGGTCGGTCACCGGCTGGAAGCAGCTGATGCGTCCTTCAAAGAGCAGGGACATGAGGAAGGTCTCCACCGCGTCGTCGTAATGATGGCCCAGAGCCAGCTTGTTGAAGCCTTTTTCCAAAATCGCCTGATTCAGCGCCCCCCGACGCATTTTCGAGCACATGGAGCAGGGGTTCTTCTCTTTCCGATGGTCAAAAATAATCGGGGCAATCTCCGTCTTTACAATGGTATAGGGCACCTCCCATTCCCGGCAGAGCTGTTCAATGCCAGAATAGTCCATCCCAAGCCCCATATCAATGGTAATGGCCTCCAGCGCAAAGGACTTGTTGTAATATTTCCTCAGCCCCGCCAGCAGCACCAGAAGCGCCAGAGAGTCCTTGCCCCCGGATACCCCTACGGCGATTCTATCCCCATCGTCGATCATATGGTAATCGTCCACACACCGGCGAACCAAGCCCATCATTTTTTGCATTGTTGGATTTCCTCCTGAATTCCGGAAAAATGGAACGCGAGCATTTGGGAGCATTCAAAAGAAATCGGGAGTATTTGAAAGTTTATCCCGGTTTTCACAAATTTTTTTAAATTCATTATTGACTTTTGATTTTTCCTATGGTATAAAATACAAGCGTTTTGAAGCCATTGTACTTCAACTCTTAGGAATTGTCAAAATATTTTAATCCAATTGGAGGAAAACATAATGTCCACTACTCTGCTGAAGAAGGAGACCCTGGAGCGCAAGTGGTATGTGATCGATGCCGCGGGCAAGCCTCTGGGCCGTACCGCTGTCATCGCTGCCAACCTGCTGCGGGGCAAGCACAAGTCTGACTTCACTCCCAATGTTGACTGCGGCGACTACGTCATCGTCATCAACACCGACAAGGCTGTTCTGACCGGCAAGAAGCCCGAGCAGAAGAAGTACTACCGGGTGTCCGGCTGGATCGGCGGTCTGAAAGAGACCAAGGCTCGGGACATGATGGAGAATCGTTCCGACTACGCCATGGAGCTGGCTGTTAAGGGCATGCTGCCCAAGAACACCCTGGGCAAGCACGCCCTGACCCGTCTGCACCTGTACAAGGGCGCTGAGCATCCCCACGCCGCCCAGAAGCCCGAAGCCTGGATCCTGGACTAATTTGGAGGTAACTTAGAATGTACGAGAGCAAGAAGAAGTATTTTTACGGCACCGGCCGTCGTAAGTCCTCCGTGGCCCGTGTCCGCGTTTACGAGAACGGCACCGGTTCCATCATCATCAACGGCCGCGACATTGACGATTACTTCGGCCTGGAGACCCTGAAGCTGATCGTCCGTCAGCCTCTGGTCACCACCGACATGGTCGGCAAGGTTGACGTGGTTGTCACCGTCGCCGGCGGCGGCGTTTCCGGCCAGGCCGGCGCCATTCGCCACGGCATCTCCCGGGCTCTGCTGGCCCTGAACCCCGAGAACCGCGCCGCTCTGAAGGCCGCCGGCTTCCTGACCCGCGACCCCAGAATGAAGGAAAGAAAGAAGTACGGCCTCAAGGCTGCCCGTCGCGCTCCGCAGTTCAGCAAGCGCTGATTTTTGCCGTTTTTCAAACTTCAAATGTTTCAAAACCCCGGAAATTCAAAGATTTCCGGGGTTTTTCCGTATAATTCAGTTTGTGTCATTTTAACCGGTTTTGACGTGATTTGACCAAATTTGAACCCCTTTTTTTGAGTTAAATAGTGGCTAACCGCCCATTTTTCAAGGGTTTTGAGTTAAAAAATAGGCTAACCCGGAGCGCTTCTGTCCAACAAATTGGACTTTTCAGACCTGTTCCAGCCCCTCGTTTTTCCCCTGAAATTGCTTTGAAACGGCTGTCCTGATTTGACCAAATATGACCAAGCGCGATGAAAGGAGCCGCCTATGCAGGATATTTCAGCCCGCGAGCTGAAAGGACACAAGATTTTAGCCGTGGAACGGTTCCACGACAATACCCGCTGGATGATCGAGTTCTCCGTTCTTACCCCGGACACGCCCTACGGCGAAGCCGGAGAGGAAATGCGTCTGTTCCTGGACGATCCGGGATATGAAGCAGCCTTGGAACGACAGAAACGCAGACAGATCAAGATCAAGCGCTACGCCCATATTACGGAAGGGCATATCATCGACTTCAAGCCCCGCAAACGCCGCCGCAGATAAAGGAGGGCCGTCTATGTACTCTGTAAAGCAAATCCAGGACGCCATCTGGGAGGACTGCCTGACCCAGCGGAATATGGAGGAATCCGGTATTGACCGAATCCTGCGGTCATTGCCCACCTTCCCGAACCGCTTTTCTGCCAATCCTCTGCCGAAATGTCCCATTCCCAATTTCCAAAACCGCATACACCCCATCAAATGACCGCCGCAGTTTCGTTTTGAGCTGCGGCTTTTTTCATGCCAAGAATTGAAAGGAGTGACGTCATGGCCGTTTTCCGCATTGAGAGAACCCGTGATTATACCGTAATGAGCAACCACCATCTGAGAGACGGAACCCTGTCCCTGAAAGCCAAGGGACTGCTTTCCATGATGCTGTCTCTGCCGGATGACTGGAACTACACCACCCGGGGCCTGGCCAAGATCTGCAAGGAGGGCGTGGACGCCATCGGCGGCGCGCTCCGGGAGCTGGAAAAAGCCGGGTACATCGTCCGCAATCAGCTCAGGGATAAGAGCGGCCGCATCCGCGACACCGAGTATGTGATCTATGAACAGCCGCATCCGAAGGAACCGGATACGCCCGCACCGGATACGGCTCAGCCAGATACGGAAAACCCGTATCTGGAGAAACCGGATACGGGAATGCCCGCGGAATTAAATATAGATATACAAAATACGGAAAAACAAAAGAAAGATCAATCCATTACCGAATCCAATCCTTTCCGGGAAGCGGCGGCCTCGCCGCCGGAGAGGACAGGACGGGAGGCGATGTCTCTTGAAAAAATGAATTCTTATCGGGAACTGATCCTGGAGAACATCGAGTACGAAAGGCTTTGCCATCAGTTTGGCTCTTGCCGGGAGGAGCTGGACGAGATCGTGGAGCTGATGGTGGAAACGGTCTGCGCCCAGAGGAAAGTCACCCGCATTGCCGGAAGCGACTTCCCCCATGAGATCGTCCGCAGCCGCTTTTTGAAGCTGAACCGCTTCCACATCCAGTTTGTCATGGAAAGCATGCAAAATAATACCACCCAGGTGCGAAACATGAAACAGTACATCCTGACGGCCCTGTTCAACGCCCCCACCACCATGAGCAATCACTATACATCCCAAGTCAATCACGATATGCACGCAGGCGGCTGGTAAGGCCGTCTTTTTTCATCCCACAACAACAAATTTTACAGGAGGTTACGCTATGAATCAGATGGAAATTTTCAAAAACCCGGAGTTTGGGACTATCCGCACCGTGGAGATTGACGGGGAGCCTTGGCTGGTCGGAAAAGATGTGGCGCTGGCGCTGGGGTATAAAAATCCGCAAGAGGCTATCCGCAGCCACGTTGACGCAGAGGACAAAGGGGTGAGCGAAATTCTCACCCCCGGCGGGATGCAGAAGCTCCCCATCATCAACGAATCCGGCCTGTATGCCCTGGTGTTGTCCAGCAAGCTCCCCAAAGCAAAGCAGTTCCGTCGGTGGATTACATCTGAGGTGCTGCCCACCATCCGCAAACACGGAGCCTACATGACCACGGCGAAGCTCTGGGAGACGGCCGCCTCCCCGGAGGCGCTCATGCAGCTGTGCGCCGATCTGCTGGCCGAGCGGGAGAAAAACGGGGACCTTCTCAGAGCCAACGCCTTGCTTCAGGAGACGAGGACAATCCCCTTGCCCTGAAGGCGGACTTCATCCTGTCCCTTTGCGAGCTGATCGTGGGCGGCAAGGATGGTCTGAAGCCGGTGGAGAAAACCATCATCGACCGATGCGTGCAGCTGGTGTATCAGAAGTACCTGAACGACCCCCGCCCGGAGAATATGCCCATTCTGGAAGATCTGTACAATCTGCTGCGGGCGCAGGAGGAAAAGGAAGGCCAGTACATCGCCACCGCCCTGGAAATCTACGTCACCGGCTCTTTGAATGTATTCAACCACCGGACCAACGTGGATGTGAACAACCGGGTAGTCTGCTATGACATCAAGGAGCTGGGCAAGCAGCTGAAAAAGATCGGCATGCTGGTTGTTCAGGATCAGGTTTGGAACCGAGTCACCATCAACCGGGAAGCCCGAAAGTCCACCCGGTACTACATCGACGAGTTCCACCTGCTTCTGAAAGAGGAGCAGACCGCGGCCTACTCTGTGGAGATCTGGAAGCGGTTCCGGAAATGGGGCGGCATCCCCACGGGCATTACCCAGAACGTCAAAGACCTGCTCTCCAGCCGGGAGGTGGAGAACATCTTTGAAAACAGCGATTTCATTTACATGCTCAACCAGGCAGCCGGTGACCGGCAGATCCTGGCAAAGCAGCTGGGCATTTCCCCGCACCAGCTCAGCTATGTGACCCACTCCGGTGAAGGCGAGGGCCTGCTGTTCTACGGCAATGTGATCATTCCCTTCGTGGACCGGTTCCCCAAAGATACCCAGCTGTACCGGATCATGACCACGAAGATCACGGAGGTGCAGAAGGCGTAAACAAAGAGGCAGGAATGAAAGAAGCTGAGTTCTCCCATGGAGAATGCAGCCAAACAACCCGGATCGTTCCACGCGGTCAGCCTTTCAGGAGGCAAGGACAGCACCGCCATGCTGCTGCTTATGATCGAGCGGGGTATGCCCATTGATATGGTGCTGTCCGCCGATACCGGCATGGAGTTCCCGGAAATGTATAACCATCTGCAAAAGCTGGACGAACATCTGTACCGGCAGCGGCGTCTGCATATCACCACTCTGCGAAGCCCTCACAGCTTTGAGAAACTGTTTTCTCCTTATTGCAGACAACACTCTGTATGTCCTATGCTCAAACCCAAAGAAAGGAGTTAACTGACCATGCCCGAAAAGAAGCCCTCCAGCCGGGAGCGGTTGAAGGAGATCACGGACGGCATCGAGCAAGGCATCCAGGACCTGTTTGAGAGTGAAAAATAACGGCAATACCCTTCGGTTATGACCGGCGAAGCCTTTTCCCATTTGGAACTGCACCCGGATTTTTGAGGTTCGGAAAACCTTTTGAGAAACGCTTGATTTTCACCGGATAATCGCGCAGAATAATACTGAGAGGTGAAAATGCGATAAAACCGTCGCATGCTTGATAAGACCGCTAACATGAACATCGGCTTGCTGGAACATCCGCTGGTACTGGATAATCGGAATGCAGATTGATTCTGCCATAGCTCCAACCCCAGGATTAAATGTACCTGTTGACATTTTAAACATATATGTTTACAATGAAATCAAGAAAGGGTGTGGGATTGTTATGAACATGGAAGAACATATTAAGATCCTGTGTGCGAAAACAAATTTATCCAGTTCTGAAATTGGACGTCGATTGAGCAAATCGCCACAGGCGTTTATTCAAAAAATCAAGCGTGGAAAGCTGTCTATCGATGATTTACAAGATATCGCAACTGTCACAGGATGTGAACTTGAGTGTTATTTTTCTTTCCCTGATGGCGATAGAATCATCATAAAATAATGGGGAGGTGTGAACAGTGTTTGCGTATATAGAAGGAAATCTCTTTGACAGCCCAGCCCAGGTAATTGTAAACACAGTCAATACAGTTGGCGTTATGGGAAAGGGGATCGCGCTGGAATTCAAAAAGCGCTATCCGGATATGTTTATAGCTTACCGCACAGCTTGTGAGAAACATCAACTGGCGATTGGTAAACTGATGTTATGGCGAGCACCAGATCATTGGATCATGATGTTCCCGACAAAGGAAAACTGGCGAAATCCATCCAGGCTGGAATATATCGAGCAGGGGCTATCTAAGTTTGTCAATACCTATGCAGAGAAAAATATCACATCTATTGCCTTTCCAAAGCTGGGATGCGGAAATGGAGAGCTGAATTGGGACGATGTTCGGCCTCTCATGGAGAGATATTTGAAACCGCTGCCCATTGATGTATATATTTACCTTGGCCCCAAAAACACAAATATTCCAGAACATAAGCAACGAAAGGATACAATGGATTGGATCAAGGCAAACGCAAAAGATCTCTCCTTTAACGGAATTCGGGATGATATTATCTGCAGCACCCAAATTCTGCCGTATTGCTTCTATGTGGAGGATAAAGAATATTCAGTAACGTGGAAAGATGGCTTGGTTTTTTCATCTGAAACTTTGAAAAAAAACATTTCTATAGATGAGGACACTTTTTTTGAAATATGGGATGAACTGCGCAGCAAAACGGTATTTCGTACCAACCCATCCGATGAAAAGAGAGTCTTACTTTACGGGTTGCTGGATTCATTGGGGTATCTGTCCGAAATTCGTTTACAGGACAATAAGACGCTGCAAATGCACAATGGATACCAAATCAATGAAGGTGCTGGACGTATGTTTGCGTTAAAGGGGAATGGAAAATGAATTACAGAGATATTATCAGAGAAAACTGTAATCATCGAAGCGATGTTCCTTGGTGGCCTCAGTTCGCGTTTCATTGTACCGATGTTAAAAATGCTGTGAACATCCTTTCTTCCGGACGGTTGTACAGCAGAACAGACGCAGAGAAACTTGGTATAATGAAAAATGACAACGCAAGCCGTCAAGTGATCGATATGACAATGACGGCTGCAGCATCTTATGCCAGGTTTTATTTCCGTCCGCTGACACCTACGCAATACCACAACGAGGGCTATAAGCATCCGGCTCTGCGTTATGATGATGACAAGAATGCCAATATGCCTGTTCCGGTGTTTTTTGCTTTTGATTTGGAGAAAGTTCTCGAAACTCCTGGCGCACAGTTTTCGGAACGGGCCCAAGCTGGACACGGGGCCAAACTTTTCCACAGTGTTGAGGAATTTGCTGCCCTGGATTTTCGTAAAATCTACAGCAATCAATACGACGAAAACTGGCAGGATACCATCAAATATCGCCATGCCGAGCTTCTGATCCCCAGCCAGTTTGAAATCGACACATGCTTAAGTGCGATTCTTTGCCGGAATCATGTAGAATTGCTGACATTAAGAAATTTACTGCAGCAGCAAAATCCTGAATTTTTTAATAAATACAAAGACCGAATGAAAATTTGCAGGCGGGAAATGTTTGAAAATAACGGGCTTTTTATCAGTGATTGTCATTTCTCCGAAAATACGATCAGCATCACATTTTCAGACACATACGCAAAAGCGAAACATACACGCAGTGCAATGAGCAAAAAAGGACTCACGTCGCTGTCGCCTGTGCAAGGCCGTCTGAATCTTCGCTGGTTTAATGCCAAGCAGGTACTGTGCTTCCAAACAACAGTGGAAAACAGCATTGACTATATCCATCCAAAGGCGATCACCTTTGAGAATCTTCCGCATATCCTTGACGCCCGGACATTAAGGATCGAATTTTACATAGAGGGAGCATTGATGTGTTGTCTCGACTATCCGCTGTCGGATGTAGAATTGATTAAATGAAGTGCTCTGGCTGCTTCCGCTTACACACACCTGAAATAAAGAGTATCACATTTAATAGCAGGAAATCTATCCCGATTTCCTGCTATTCTTTTACCCAAAATGGAAGGAGGATAGAACCCCATGGAAAACAAGGCTGCATTTTACATACAGCTGGCAGACCGCACCGCCCGGCAGATCACGTCCAGCTATCAGAGCTGGACGGACTTTCTGACCACCGCCGCACGGCTTTACAAATACCCCTATCACGAGCAGCTGATGATCTACGCCCAGCGGCCGGAAGCCACCGCCTGTGCGGATTATGAACTTTGGAACAGACAGATGGGACGCTACATCCGGCGAGGTTCCAAAGGCATCGCCCTGATCGATCCAACCTCGGATCGTCCCCAGCTGCGCTATGTGTTTGACGTTGCCGACACCGTTGGCAGAAAGAAGTCCAGGAAACCAAACCTCTGGGTCTATCAGGAGGCTCACGAGAATGCGGTTTCCAAAGCCCTGGAAAATCATTTTGGCGTTCCGGGAACAGAAGGATTCCCGGACCAGGTGGAGCGGATTGCCAATCAGCTTGTGAATGACTACTGGCAGGACAACAGCCGGGACATTCTTGGCATCGTTGACGGTTCCTACCTGGAAGGGTACAATGAGTTCAGCATCGGAGCCGCCCTCCGCAGCGCCGCAGCCGTCAGCACCACCTACTGCGTTATGGCCCGATGCGGCATAGAGCCGGATGCTCACTTTGAGCACGAGGATTTTCTAAGGCCGCAAAGAAAGCCTTCGACAAACTGGGCGTCAAAAAGCTGCCCACCGTCAAAGAACTGCAAACGGAATACGCTCAGCTCTTGGCTGAGAAGAAAAGCACCTATGCGGAGTACCGGCGTTCCAAGGAAGAAATGAGGGAGTTGCTGACGGCAAAGGCCAACGTTGACCGGCTCCTGAACATGGAGGCGGAACACAACACCGAACAAGAAAAAGACCAGGAACAGCGGTGAGCTGTCCTGGTCTATAGTATCAAAGCGTTCGCAAGAACGCGCAGCCGCAGAAGGAACTTCTGCGTTCAAAGGGGCTTGGGGCGCTGCCCTCAACAAGCGCTTGTGGTCCAATGGATAGCCACAAGCATTGCTTGCGCGCTTGTAGACTGGCTCGCACTGTCTCTGTTTCGGTGGTTGCTGACTAAAGCCGATATGCACATAATGAAATTCGCAAATGGCAGGAACTCGACTTGGGTTCCTGCCGCTTTCTTTGTCAAGGCGGGGGATTATTGGGCGTTTACGACATAAAAGAGTTTCACGACCATTCGTTTTAGAGCTTCTTGGTCTGGATAGAATTCCATAAATTCTTCGCCGACAATTGCCTCACCCTCCATACTATGAAAGCCTCCGTCCTTATAGACTGAAAGGCGGTCATACAGGAGGGAGAGTTGATTTGCCGTACAGTCCGATGTCAAGTATGCAGATACGGCTTCCAGCATTTCCATAAAGAAGGTATCATCGGACATAGATTTTTCGGAAATGCATTTTCTGAGCTCAGAAAGATACTGTCTCTGCCGTTCCATGCGTTGAAGATTGCTACTGTCCTCCAGGCCATATCGGGTGCGTACATAGGCAAGTGCCAGATCGCCGGTCAATGTTACCGTAGCCCCTTCCGACAGCGCAGGAGAAACACTGGTCATATCATTCAAGACTGTCACAGTAACGCCGCCAACCAAATCATTGATCTTCGCCACAGCATCCATCGTGACAGCAATGTAATGGTCGATTTCAACGCCGTAAAGCAGGTTGGAAACAGCTTCTGCTGTATTCCGGCAACTATCCAGTCCACCACTGCCATAAGTGTGTGCCAACGCAAGTTGACCCGTGATGGTTCCCGCTTTCTCGCCCCGGACACCCAATACCGGAATCTCTGTCATGGTATCCCGGTTTAGGTGAAGAACCGTATAGCTCTTGGTTTCCCTGTCCATTAGAAGGAGCATCAAAAAGTCAGCCTGTTGGTTGTTATTATAGCTTTCTTCCTGCTCCTGGCTTTCAAACTTGTCTACACCAATCAAAAGAATCACTTCCAAATGATCGTTGGGAATGTAGTACAACCCATCCAGCAACATACGCCCATCATCTGCATCATTGTCAGATACATCAACGATTCCATGCCTGGATTCCCAATTGGATAAATACAATAGAAGCAATATGGCGGCCAAAATCACCGCCAGCAGACTTCCGACCATCTTGAAATGATTCCGATTGAACTTCAGCTTCATTGTCGTGCCTTGCCTTTCTTAAGTGGCAGTGAAACGTGCGGCTGCGATGTTTGGTCGCAGCCGCATATGTTCCATGCAAATGCCTCAAATCGCAAGCTACAGCAATCACACCTTCTGTGTGGAGCGCTTCTTGATCAGGATATATGCGATGCCGGCAGCAATGGCACACCCCACTACAACCCATACTGTAGCATAGGAACCCGTGTCGCCAGTCTGAGGAGAACTGGGGCCATCAGGGTCAACAGTCAATTCCTTGGCGTCAAACAGAAAAGCGATGGGGCTCAGGCTGTCGAACACAACATCCACAGTGTTGTCGCTATTGCGTGTAATGCGGTCGTTTGTGATGGTTTCCCAGGTGGTTCCTTCCACATTGTGCAGGACGGCAGCAAGGCTGTCGGCACTGGCAGATAGGGTGAAGCGAATGGATATGGTATTTCCTTCTACGGCAAGATAATCCGCATATTCACCGCTGACGGACACATCAAACAAATCACGGACAATGAGATCCTCCACCGTGATGTCAGGGATCACTTCCTGAATAATCGTTTCAAGGGAATCGCTCAAATCAGTCAGACTTTCCACGGATTTCAACTGTTCGTAGGCATCCTCCAGCCGCTCTTTCACTGCGGCAGGAGCCTCATCGGCCTGGGATACAGGCGTCACTGTTATGTTCCCGAAAGGAACGCCTACAACTTCATCACCACTCTCGTCACGAATGATCGCTTCGTATTCCTTTCCGTCAGAACCGGTCTGCGTCTCAATCTCTGGAGCCGGCTTTGCTTCTACGCTGTCGGTGAACTCCGCTGCAAACGCAGGAACGGAGACCATTGTCACAAGAACTACGGCAAGGAGAAGGGCTACGAGTTTTTTTAACATGATGTATACCTCCATTTTTTGATTTCTTGATTTTTATGCTATTGGGAAATCGTCTGTGACAATTTCCCGCACACAATGAACCTTTTATTGCGATTGCCAATCAGGCAGGTTGACAGCAGCAGGACCTGATCATCCGATTGAACCGACGCATCTTCTGCGAATACCGCCTCCAGAGCTCGTATTGACAGTATTTCATTGAAGAATCGTCGGAAGGTGTGCTTGTTCGAAAAGTCATAATTGTACAGGATGTGACGATTATCATAGGGAACAGCGGCAAACACCTCGAAATGCAGTTCGCTGTCAGGCAAATATATCACGATCTTGGAATGCTCCGCCAGGCGCTCCGGGGAAGAATACGCCTCCTGAAGTGTTCCGAACAGTGATCCGTTTTTCGTATGATGCCCGTATACGATCGTCAGTGGATCGGAAAAGTCCTTGCCATTATAGCTGGCTTCTGTAAAAAGGGTGCCGTTAGAATCTTGTTTTCCCTGCAAATTCCGTTTGAGATACCAACTGTCATCTTTGGGGTGCTGTAGAATCGGATAGCTGATTTCTGTACCAGGTATATACAACCATGCGTAAGCATCTGTATTGACTTCCCACAGTGCTTCAAAATCCACTGGACTGACATAAGGCTCATTTTGCTGTTCCTCTGATATAATCGCTTCAGGGATAGTGGTTTCTGTAGCTGCTAAAATACTTTTATCGCCATTCAATTTGTCCGTTGGAACACTTTCTTCCTCAGTTGAAGGCACAAAATAAGTATAATCCAATGTGTCATCTTGAGAGTCTGCACTAGCAATGAAGAATATTAGACACACAAGAATCAGCAGGACTAAGCCACAGCTACCCCAAATTATTTTTCGCTTCATCCAATAACATCACCTCTCTTTCTGCCATTTTTTGCAACAGAAGGGTTCCTCGTTTTCTATAAATCGTGTCTAACGCTTGTTCAAGGTTTGGTCTCCGGGTATCCATGTTGTGTGCGTCTGTTCCTAAAAGGTGAATTTGTCCTTTTCGCAACATCCTCATCGCTGTCCAGCGCCTGGTTAAGAAAAAACTTGTGCTTGCCTGCATGAGGACACCCCGCTCCCGAAATGCTTTTATCGACCGTTCATTTCGATACGGAAGGTACCGTTCGATATGTGCCAGCAGCACCACGATATCCTCCCGGGTGCTCACCTCCAAAATCGTAGAAACCATCCGGGTTGTCCATGTACACTGTGGCATTTCAATCAGCAGCAGCTTGGTTCCCTCGATACAAAACTGTTCCAAACCGCAATAACGATGCAACCCCTCAAAATATTGGATCTCGGCACCCAGTCGGATCTCTGGTGTTTCTGCAAGTAAATGGGGCCGCAGCTGATCCCATGCCGTTTTTCTTTTGGCTAAAAAATGTTCCGGCGATGATTGATTCGCGTAAAAATGTGGCGTTGCGGCAATGCCGGAGACTCCTTGGCGAGAAAGCTCTCCAATCATCGCAAGGCTTTCCTCAACATCCCTGCTTCCATCGTCTATTCCAGGAAGGATATGAGTATGGAAATCAAATATTTTGTACATGGGTCTACTCAATCGTTGACTTATGCTCTGGAGATGATGCGTGATTGCCGTTTGGTACTGTGGAACCGTTCACTTTCTGCCCATATCTGTAAGAATATCCGTATTTAGGGCTTGCTGATTAATTCTTATCAGTCCGTATTTTTCAAGGTAAAAACTATTTTTTACAAGAATCAACGGG
>CALWXR010000046.1 GCA_944385535.1 uncultured Oscillospiraceae bacterium | reverse complement strand
GTTTCCTTACCTCACATTTTACGTCAGTGCTGAAAGCCAACAATATGCCGAGGATACGCTTTCATGATCTTCGACACACATGTGCCTCTCTTCTGTTCGCACAAGGCGTTAGCCTTAAAGAGATTCAAGCATGGCTTGGACACAGTACAATCGGAACGACAGCTAATATTTATACCCACTTGGATGAGAATAACAAGCTGTCCTCTGCCAATGCGATTCTCTCTATTTTGCCTAAAAAATAATTCTCAGAGCAATAAACTGCTCTGAGAATTAAGAGAATGGTGCCGCTAACCGGGCTCGAACCGGTACTCTGGAAACCAGAACGAGATTTTAAGTCTCGGGTGTCTACCAATTCCACCATAGCGGCGTATTCAATCCCTTCAAATGAAGGGATATGAAGTTGGAGGGATGTTTTGGAGGGATGCTCCAAAACAGAAATAATCAAATTTCAAAAAGTTGGCTGTTTGCAAGCACAATTCGGATCGGGTGCTGCATTCGGCCCGGGGGATTTTAAGTCCACTATGTCTACCATTCCATCATAGCGGCGTATTCAATCCCTTCAAATGAAGGGATATGAAGTTGGAGGGATGTGTTGGAGGGATGCTTCAAAACAGAGAAAAGAAAAAGTCAAAAAGTTGGCTGTTTGCAAGCACTTTTCGGATTGGGTGCTGGATTCGGCCCAGCGGATTTTAAGTCCCCTGTGTCTACCGATTCCACCACAACGGCATTGGTGGGTACAGGTTATGTTACCACATTTTTTTCTTTCCGTCAAGTGCTACAGCTGATCCAGATTCAGGACGAAGGGGGCCAGGCAGTTTTCCAGGAACCAGTTCAGTTCCGGCCGGTCCATGGCGATCATGGCCTCCCAGGTCTGGCGGGCGGCGGAGTCGAACTCGGTATTGCCCGCCTTCTGCTCCTCCAGGCACTTGATGTGGGCGCTGAGCTTGTCCGCCGCTTTTACAAAGGGCAGAAGCTCCTCGTCGCTTTCCAGCACGTAGCCTTCATAGCTCTGCCGAAGCTCCCGGGGCAGCATGTCCAGCAGCCGGTTTCCGGCGGTGCGCTCCACCTGCTTGTAAGCGTCCTTGATGCTGGGATTGTAATACTTGATGGGGGTGGGCAGATCTCCCGTGAGGATCTCCGAGGAATCGTGGTACAGGGCCGCCACCGCGCATTTGTCCGGATCCGGGGTGGGCAGGCCCAGAATGTCCCGGCGGATCAGTGCCAGGGCGTGGGCCAGCACGGCGGTCATGTGGGAGTGCTCGGCGATGTTCTCGGAAAAGGTGTTGCGCATCAAGCCCCAGCGGGTGATGTAGCGCATCCGGCCCATCAGGGCGTAAAATTCATTGGCCATGGATTCCCTCCTTCACCGCCCGGGTGATGGCCAGGGGCAGCTGATCCGGGGTTTGGCAGAAGATCTTTCCTCCTGCGGCGGCAATTTCTTCCCGGTTCCGGAAGCCCCACAGGACGCTGACGCAGGGCGCCCCGGCGTTTTTCGCCGTGACCACGTCCACGTCGCTGTCCCCGACGTACACGCATTTCTCAACGCCGAGGACCTCCATGGCCCGATACACCATGTCCGGGGCCGGCTTTCTGGGGCAGCCTTCCCGCTCGCCCAAAGCGAAGATCCCGGGAAACAGCTGGCCGCACAGCTGCTTCACCGGGATATCCGGCTTGTTGGACACGATGGCCATGGGGTAGGTTCGGGACAATTCCTTTAACGCCTCCGGGATCCCCTCATAGGGCCGGGTCTTGATACGGCAATGGGCGGCATAGTAGCTTTGAAAGGCCGCCAGGGCCTCCTCCACATCCGCCCCTTCCGGCACTGCCTGCTCCATGAGCCTTCTGACCCCGTTTCCTACGAACCGACGAACCTCTTCCACAGAGCGTGCTTCCCAGCCCCGTTCCTTTAATACATGGTTGACTCCGTCCGCCAAATCCTCTAAGGTATCCAGCAGCGTGCCGTCCAAATCAAACAAAATTCCGATTTCCATTTAATACCCCTTGCTTTTCAACACCCGGATGTCCTCCCCCACAAAGGTCAGCCGCTGGAAGGCCCCCTGCAGCCGGGAGGCAATCTGGGGGGAATACCGCCGGGCGGTTTCGTCAATGTTCAAATTGGTGGACACCACCATGGGCTTTCCCCCAAGGAGCCGATCGTTCAGCAGGCCGTACAGGGCGGCGGTGACGAACTGACCGGGCATCTCGGTGCCCAGATCGTCCACAATCAAAAGGTCGCACTCGGTAAACTTGGCCGCCTCCCGGCGGTTTTCCTCGCTGGGGCTGAACTTGGCCTGCTCCAGCTTGGAAAACAGGTGTCCCGCAGTCTCATAGACCACGCTGTAGCCCCGATCCGCCACCGCCCTGGCCACACAGGCGGACAGGTAGGTTTTGCCCAATCCGGTGCCCCCCACAAACAGCAGATTCCCCGCGTTCAGGGTAAAGGTCATGGCGTACCGGCGGCAAATCTGCAAATTCTTCTCCATAATCACCCGGGGGGAGCCGCCCCACTGGGGCTCGTACCGGTCCGGATAATAGTCCAGCCGGAACTGGTTGAAGGAGTCCTTGCTCCCGGAGAGGATGGACACCTCCTTCTTCTGCTCCTGGCGGCACAGCTCCATCAGGCACTCGCACATGGTGCTGCCCACATAGCCGCTGCCGCCGCAGAGGGTGCAGATGGGACTGTCGTCCAAGTACCCCGCCTCAAAATTGGCAAAGGCCAGTTCCTCCCGCTCCCGCTGGAGAGCAAGGTTTTCCTCCCGTGCCTTTCGCAGCAGCTCCTGGCCGTCGCTGCCCTGCTGAAAAGCCGCCTGGGCGGCCTGGGCCATGGTCCGGCGCAGCTGTATATCGATCTCCCGGATCCGGGGGCAGCGGCGGTAGGCCTCCGCCAGATGCTGCCGGTTCTCCGACTCCCGGTCCTCCTTGGCCTGGGCCAGTCTGGCCCGGGCCCGCTTTACCACTTCGGCGCTGTATGCCACGGCTTATTCCTCCCGCAATACTCTCTGAATGGCCTCCAACTCCGCCTGGCCCAGCTGGCCGGAGGCCCCCTTGGGCACGGAGGGCTTCCGGTCCCCGGTGTGGACGGCGTCGGCGGTGTGCAGGCCCTGCTCATGCCACCGCTGCAAAATCTTATTCATATAGGCCCAGTTCAGCCCTCCGGTGTTCAGGCAGGTTCGTTCATAGGCCAGGAGAATGCACCCATCCTCAAAGCCCATATCCAGCCAGCTTTGGGCATACCGCTCCTCCGCGGCGGTGAGCTTCCGGCCCCGGATCTGGAGCATCTCCATAAGCTTCCCCAGCCGGGACTCCCGGATGTTCTGTGTCTGGATAAAGGCCGCCGCCTCCTCCACCGAGTCGATGCCCCGCTCCGCCCAGCTGTAGGCCTCCTTTTCAATGGTTCTTAAGCTGGGATTGCGCAGGCTTCCCCGGCGGCGGGCGCGCTCCTTGCAGTAGCACACCAGCACGGAGATCACGTCCGCGGAAAGCCCCAGATACCGGGTGAAGCCCAGCAGGATCTTCAGCTCTTCCGTATTCAGGCTGTGGCCCAGCAGCCGCTGAACCTCCCCGTACAGGCTCTGGAAGGAGGCGTCCGTATCCATGGCCCGGATCACGTCCTGTTCCGAGTACTGGGGCCGCTCCCCGGCAAACAGGCAGGTTGTCCGCTCCTCCGGCCAAAGCCCCAGCTGCCGCAGCAAGGCGGCGGCGGTATTGTACCGGGCGGCGCTGAGCCCCAGATCCTCCTGGGCGTTTTCCGGCTGGTTCCCGCTGGATATGTACAGGTACAGCAGCGCCCCGTCCGGGTTGGCGGCGGACAGGAGCTTGCGCGTATCGTTTTGAGATATGGTAACGGCTTGGGTAATCATGGTTCCTTCCTCGCAAAATTCGTCAGTTATCATCATTATAGCACAGCTTTCCTCCTGGGACAACGGAAATACCAGGGAGAATTTCATACAAAAAACCCCTGGATTTTTGGTCAAACACAGGATATTGTGGCCGAGCGCTCCAATCATCCCAAGAACCTTCCCCGGCGAAAAGAGGCGGTTCGCCGGCTTCCTCCGGCGGAACCAGCGAACGCCTCCCCGCCAGCAGGCGGAGCTGAGAGAAGAACTGAATGCGGCGGCTCCCAAAAGGGGAACCGCCGCGTTTGGCATTTTGATTATCCGAAGAAGTCTACAATACCCATGGCGTCCAGGCCGATGGCAATAAAGCACAGCACCAACAGGAACATGCACACGCCGATGATAATATCCAGCTGCTTTACCGTCAGGGGGATCTTGTCATACCAGCTTTCCTTTACCTGCTGCCAGGGATGCTTTTCCGGCTCCTGCTCGGGAAGGAGATCCTTGTTTTCTTCCATTACTTCTTCGCCACGTACTTACGAATGTCCATGGCAACGGCGGAAATGACCACCAGGCCCTGAACAATGTAGTTGAAGTTGGGATCCGCGCCCACGAACTGCAGAATGATCTTCAGCAGCTCGAACACCAGCACGCCGATGAGCATGCCGCCTACGGTGCCGATGCCGCCGGTGGTGGACACGCCGCCGATGGTACAGCCGGCGATGGCCTCCAGCTCGTAGCTGACGCCCATGGAGGCGGAAGCGCCGCCGGACTTACCGGTGAGCAGGAAACCGGCAAAGGCGTACATAATGCCCGCGGTCATGTAGATGATGGTCTTGCGAACCCGGACGTTGACGCCGGAGACCTCCGCCGCGTTCTCGTTGCCGCCGATGGCGTAGATGTACTTGCCGTGGGTGGTCTTGTTGTACATAAACCAGAACAGCAGGCCAAAGAGCAGCGCGAAGAGGATGTATCCGTTAAAGCCCTTGAAGGAGCCCATGGGCAGGATCTTCCCGTTGAAGAAGTCCTTGAAGCCGTCGCTGAAGCCGCCAATGGGCTGGGCGTTGGTGTAGATCAGGTTTATGCCGTAGACGATGGTCTGAACGCCCAGGGTCGCGATGAAGGGAGGCACGTTCAGGTAGGAGACAATCACACCGGTGGCGGTGCCGATAGCAGCGCCCACGGCCAGGACGATCAGCAGCACCAGCCACATGTTCATCTCCGGCATCCAGGGGAACAGCTTGCTGGCGTAGTCCGCCCGCTGAACCATGACGCCGGTGAGGGTGGCCGCCAGGGCCGCCTGACGGCCGGCGGACAGGTCGGTGCCCTTGGTGATCAGACACCCGGACACGCCCAAAGCAATGAGGAAACGAATGGTGGTGTTGCACAGCAGGTTATTCAGGTTGTCCAAGGAGAAGAAGTTATCCACGAAGCAGCCTACGGCGATGCTGAGCAGCGCCAGCATGATCACAATGGGGTTGCCTTTGATAAAGGCCCAGGCTCTCTGGGCAAAGCTCTGTTGGGTTTTCATTTGGTAGTTCCTCCTCGCTTATACTGTCTCGAACCGGGTAGCCAGTTCCATAATATTCTCCTGGGTGGCATCCTTACCATCCACGAAGCCGGTAACCCGGCCGTCGCACATGACCATGATTCGGTCGGACATGCCGATAAGCTCCGCCATTTCCGAGGAGATCATGATGATGCTCTTACCCGACCGGGCCAGCTCCTCGATGATGCAGTAGATCTCATACTTCGCGCCCACGTCAATGCCTCGGGTGGGCTCGTCCAGGATCAGCACGTCCGGATCATTTGCCAGCCACCGGCCGACGAGCACCTTCTGCTGGTTGCCGCCGGAGAGGCTCTGGATCTGGGTTTTGCTGGAGGGGGTTTTGATATTCATTTTATGCACGTTGTCCTTCACCAGGTTCTCCACCTTGCCATTGTTGATGACGAAGCCCAGATCCAGATACTGCTTCAGAGAGGCCACGGAGATATTGTCCGCCACGCTCAAAACGCCCATGATGCCGGTGGCCCGGCGGTCCTCTGTAAGCATGGCCACGCCATGATCGATGGCGTCCTTAGGCCGATCCACCGTCAGCTCCCTGCCCTGGTAGCGGATGGTGCCGGTGGTGTGGCTGCGGATGCCGAACAGGCCCTCCATCAGCTCGGTGCGCTGGGCGCCCACCAGGCCGCCTACCCCCAGGATCTCCCCCTTGCGGACGTTGAAGGAGACGTTTCGGAAGCTCTTGGGATTGATGGAGGTGAAGTTCTCCACCTCGAACACCACCTCTCCGGGGGTGTTGTGCTTTTCCGGGTACAGATTGGTCAGCTCCCGGCCCACCATCTTGGAGATGATGAAGTCGGTGGTCAGCCCCTGGCTGTCCCAGGTGCCGATGTACTGTCCGTCCCGCATGATGGTGACCTCGTCGGAGATCCGCAGGATCTCGTCCATCTTGTGGGAGATGTAGACGATGGAAACGCCGTCGGCCTTCAGATCCTCGATAATCCGGAACAGGGCCTCCACCTCGTTGGCAGTCAGGGATGAGGTGGGCTCGTCCAAAATCAGCACCTTACAGTTGGCGGATACCGCCTTGGCGATCTCCACGGACTGCATTTGGGAGACGCTGAGCTCGCCTACCTTCTGGTGGGAGTCGAAATTCATCCGCACCTTTTTCAGCAGCTCATCGGTGTCGGCGTACATCTTGTCATGGTCTACCACGGGAATGAATCCCAAGAATTTCTTCATGGGATAGCGGCCCAGGAAGATGTTTTCGCCTACGGTTCTGGCGGGGATGGGCTGCAGCTCCTGGTGCACCATGGCAATGCCCATATTCAGGGCCTCCATGGGGTCCTTGATGGTGACCTTTTGCCCTTCGTAGTAAATTTCGCCCTCATCCATTTTGTAAATGCCGAACATACACTTCATCAGGGTGGATTTTCCCGCGCCGTTTTCTCCCATGAGAGCGTGGACCTTACCGGGCCGCAGACAAAGCTGGGCATGGTCAAGGGCCTTTACACCGGGGAAGGATTTACAAACACCCCGCATTTCCAAGCGGTACTCGCTCATCGGGCAGACCTCCTATCTGCATTTTTAAGACTTTTCCTCTCAGCCTCAGCGGAAAGCAGAGCCCTTCTGCCCCCCGCTCAAACCGAGCAGGTCTAAATGGGTGGGCTGTTGCCAGCCCACCCATCGGGAAAGCGGATGTATGCTTACTGGTTGACGTACTCGGCGTCCACCTTGACGTAGTCAACCCAGTAGTAGTCCTCAATGGCCTCACCGTTCAGAGCCTGGATGGCCACGTCAACCGCCTTGTGGGACTGACCGATGTGGTCGTTCAGAACGGTGCCGGTCATGGTGCCGTTCTTGATCTTCTCAACGCACTCGTCCAGAGCGTCCACGCCCAGCAGGTAGATGTCCTCGCCCACCTTGCGGCCGGCGGCCTCAATGGCGGCGGCAGCGCCCAGAGCCATGCCGTCGTTGTTGCAGAAGATCACATCGATCTCTTCGCCGTACTGAGTCAGAGCGGAAGCGGCGATCTCCTGGCCCTTGGTCTGATCCCAGTTGCCAACCTGATTGACCAGCTCTTCCACAGCGATGCCGGCATCGGTCAGCGCCTTGATGGAGTACTCGGTACGGTACTGGGCGTCGGGGTTCTCGGGGTCGCCCTGGATCATGACGTACTTCACAACGCCGTCGCCGTTGATGTCGCCCTGGTCAGGCAGATCCCGGACGATCTCGCCCTGGAAGGTGCCGGACTGACGGGCGTCAGCGCCTACGTAGCAAACCTTGTCGTTGTTGACGATGCCGGGGTAGGACTCGTCGGTCTCGCCCAGGGGCTCACGGTTGATCAGAACCAGGGGGATGTCAGCGGCAACCACCTTGTCGATCAGAACTTCCGCGGAAGAGGTCTGAACCAGGTTCAGAATGATGACGTCCATCTGCTGGGTGATGAAGGTCTCGATCTGAGCGGTCTGCTCACCCATGTCGTTCTTGCCGTCCACCATGGAGATCTCGTACTTGACGGTGTCGGTCTCCAGGGACTTAAAGTAGCTCTCGATTTCCTGACGGTACAGGGTCATGAAGTTATCGTTGTACTGGTAGATCGCAACGCCCACCTTGTAGGTCTTGACGCCGCCATCGCCAGCGCCGCAGGCAACCAGGCCGAATACCATTACGATTGCCAGAGCCAATGCAATAAGCTTCTTCATTTGTTCTTTTCCTCCTAAAAAAATATATGCTTATCGGCAAAAAAGCCGACAAAGCCAAATCATTGCCCCCAGAAGATCATTCTTTCGGAATCTATTCCGAAAGAAAAAGAAGATATCTTCTTTTCGCAAGTATCCTGTTTTCTCCCGCCGGGGCAGAAAAACAAGCCCGTTCCCACCTTCCCGCACCGCCGAAAACAGCACCCCGCCGGGAACCGGCCTCTTTGTTTTTTGACTCACGGACAATATACCACCATTTTAAGGAAATGTAAAGTTTTTCTTACTATTTCGTTAGATTCATAGATTTTATCATTTGAAATTTGTTAATTTTAACCAATAGTGTCCGCCAGAGAGCTACATTCGTTTTTTTGAAAAAGGGGAGCCTGATAACCCCCCCGCAAGCGCAAGGAGAAAAGGCGGCGCCGGGCAGAGAAGGAGCGCGGATCTCCCGGCCTTCCTTCCCGTAACCGGTGTTCGGAGCTCAGGGACGCGAGCCGCTCCTTTGACGCCAAAAGCGCCCCGGATCGGGGCGCTTTTGCAGTCAGTTTTTCCATTTGTTGATGAGGCTTCGGATCTGGCCGGTAAGCTTGGCGTTGTCCTTGTTGGTCTTGCCCTTGCGGCTCTTGACCAGGATAAGCAGCTCCTCCGCCGCCGCCACCAGCTCGCCGTAGACCTGTTTGGCCCGCTGGCCGCCCTTGAATACCGCCTCCCGGTCGATCTTCACCCCTTCGGTATAGGCCAGGAGCCTGCCGGTGAGCAGATCGTACTCCGTGCCGCTGTAAGGGGCCTCCGCCTGGTAGCCCAGCTGAAGCAAGGTGTCCCGGAAGGCTTCACAGCTGTGGTCGTCCCCGTGGTTGACGAAAACCATGGAGGGCTTTTCCCGGAATTTGCCCAGCCAGGCAAGCAGCCCGTCCCGATCCGCGTGGCCGGAGGTGCCGTGCAAGGTGGCGATCTGGGCGTTTACCGCGATGTCCTCCCCGAAGAGCTTGACGCTGGCCGTCCCGTCCTGGAGCTTGCGGCCCAGGGAGTTTTCCGCCTGGTAGCCCACAAACAAAACGGTGCATTCCCGCCTCCACAGGTTGTGCTTCAAATGATGGCGGATCCGGCCCGCCTCGCACATGCCGCTGGCGGAGAGGATCACCTTGGGCCGGGGATCCAGGTTGATCTGCTTGGATTCCTCCGAGCTCACCGACAGCCGCACCCCGTCGGACCAGATAGGATTGATCCCCTGGTTCAGCACCGCCAGGGTATCCGGGTCAAAGCAGCTCCGGTCGCACTGCAAAAAGATTCCCGTGGCCTCCACCGCCAGGGGGGAGTCCACATAAACCGGGAAGCTCTCGTGGCCCTTCACCAGGCCCTTCTGCTTGATCTCCCGGATGGCGTAGAGCATCTCCTGAGTCCGGCCCACGGCGAAGGAGGGGATGACCACGTTGCCGCCCCGATCCAGGGTCTGCTGGATAATGCCCGCCAGCTCCCCCACCGCGTCCCGGCGGACCTTCTCGTGGAGCCGGTCGCCGTAGGTGGACTCGATCACCAGGTAGTCCGCCTGATCCACCGGCTGGGGGTCGTTGATCAGGGGCTGATTGGTGTTGCCCACATCGCCGCTGAATACGATCTTTTTGGTCTGGTCCCCTTCCGTCAGCCACAGCTCCACGGCGGCGGAACCCAGCAGGTGGCCGATGTCCGTTAAGCGCAGGACGATTCCCTCCGCCACCGGCATTGGCTCGTTGTACCGGCAGGGCCGCAGCAGCCGGATGGCCGTCTCCGCGTCCTGAAGATCATACACCGGCTCCACCGGGGCTTCTCCGGCCCGTTCCGCCTTCCGGCTTCGCCACTGGGCTTCTGTCACCTGGATATGGGCAGAGTCCCGGAGCATGATGTTGCACAGGTCGCAGGTGGCCTCTGTGGCGTAGATCCTCCCCCGGAAGCCGTCTCTGCACAGCTTTGGCAGCATGCCCGAGTGGTCGATATGGGCATGGGTCAAAAACACCGCCTCAATATCCGCCGCATTCACAGGAAGGGGGATGTTCTGAAACACATCCGTCCCCTGCTCCATGCCGCAGTCCACCAGATAGTTTTTCCCGCACACCTCCAGCAGGGTACAGCTGCCGGTAACCTCATGGGTCGCGCCGATGAATTGGATCTTCACAAAAGCCACCTCCATAGGGATTTTCTATACCATGAGTATACCATGGTTTTTCCAAATGGACAAGAGCGGCGTGATGATAAATCTTTTCTCCGGAGCGAACCCAACGTCGGGTTGGGTTCACCGGCGTAAAAAACCACCGTACCCCAAAAGGAGCGCGGTGGTTTTTGTGGATTTGGATTACTTCCGGGTCACAGGCTCTACGTGCCAGATCTCCCGGGCGTACTGGGCGATGGTCCGGTCGGAGGAGAACTTGGCGGAGGAGGCCACGTTGATCAGGCACTTGCGTCCGAAGGCCATGCGGTCGGCATAGTCCCGGTTGGCCCGCAGCTTGGCGTCCAGGTAGGAGGCGTAGTCCAGCAGCAGATAGTAGTGATCCGCCTTGTGCCAGTTGGTGCCGTCCAGCAGCGCGTGGAACAGCTCCCGCTGGCCGTCGTCGGTGGGCACGGTGCCGTCCACCAGGGTGTTGATGGCCCGGCGCAGATCGGCGTTGGTGTCGTAAATGCCTCTGGGGTAGTAGGTATCCTTGGCGGCGTTGATCTGATCCACCGTGTGGCCGAAGATATACTCGTTCTCCATGCCCGCCTCCTGGGCGATTTCCACATTGGCGCCGTCCAGGGTGCCCAGGGTCACCGCGCCGTTGAACATCAGCTTCATGTTGCCGGTGCCGGAGGCCTCGGTGCCCGCGGGAGAGATCTGCTCGGAGATGTCCGCGGCGGGGATGATATGCTCGGCGTAGGAGCAGTTGTAGTTCTGAACGAAGATCACCTTCAGCTTGTCGCTGACGGAAGCGTCGTTGTTGATCATCCGGGCTACCCGGTTGATGTAGCGGATAATGGACTTGGCCCGGGCGTAGCCGGGGGCGGACTTGGCGCCGAACAGGTACACCGTGGGATGGAAGTCCGGCAGGCGGCCTTCCTTCAGGCGGAAGTAGATATCCACCACGGACAGGATGTTCAGCAGCTGCCGCTTGTACTCATGGAGCCGCTTCACCTGCACGTCAAAAATGAAGTCGGGATTGAGCATAACGCCCTCGTGCTTGGCGATGACAGAGCACAGCTGCTGCTTCTTCTGATACTTGATGGCGTTGAACTTTTCCACCATCTCGTCATCGATCTTATCCTTCAGCTCTCCGATCCGGTTCATATCGTTGAGGAAGTCGCCGCCGATGGCCTGACGGATCATGTCGGTCAGCTCCGGGTTGCACAGGCCCAGCCAGCGGCGGGGGGTGATGCCGTTGGTCTTGTTCTGGAACCGCTCGGGGAATACATAGTACCAATCCTTGAACACGTCGTCCTTCAGGATCTGGGAGTGGATTTCCGCCACGCCGTTGACATAGGTGCCCACGTAAACGGACAGGTTCGCCATATGGGCGGTATTGTCTTTGACAATGAACAGATTGGGATGCTCCCACTTCAGCTTCTGGTCGATGCGGCAAATGATGTCCACAATTTCAGGAACCACGCTTCGCATCAGATCCAGAGGCCACTTCTCCAGGGCCTCGCCCATGACGGTGTGGTTGGTATAGGAAAAGGTCTTTTGGGCAACGTTGAAGGCCTCGTCAAAGCCCATGCCCTCCGCCATCAGCAGCCGGATCAGCTCCGGAATGGACATGGCCGGGTGGGTGTCGTTCAGCTGCACCGCGTAGAATTCGCCGAAGCGGCTCAGATCATTGCCGTGGGCCAGCTTGAAGGTCCGCAGCATATCCTGCAGGGAAGCGGAAGAGAGCACATACTGCTGCTTGATGCGCAGACGCTTGCCCTCCCAGGTGGAGTCGTTGGGGTACAGAACCCGGGTGATATCCTCGGCCTTGTTCTTGGCGTCCAGGGCCCGCAGGTAGTCCTGATTGTTGAAGGCGTTGAAGTTCAGCTCCTCCTCCGCCTCGCACTGCCACAGCCGCAGGGTGCCGATGTTCTTGGTGCCGTAGCCGATGACGGGCACGTCATAGGGCACCGCCAGAACGGTGTGCTCGGGGAACTTAACCTTCACGGTATGGTTGTAGCGGCGGTAGGACCAGGGATCGCCGTACTTGGTCCAGTCGTCGGCGCTCTCCACCTGATCGCCGTTGCCGTTGAAGCTCTGCTTGAACAGGCCGAACTTGTAGCGCAGGCCGTAGCCGGACAGGGGGATGTTGGTGGTGGCGGCGGAGTCCAGGAAGCAGGCAGCCAGACGGCCCAGACCGCCGTTGCCCAGGGCGTCGTCCTCAATATCCTCCAGCACAGCCAGATCCACGCCCCGCTGGGCGAACAGCTTCTTCATCTCGTCCAGGATCCCCAGGTTGAACAGGTTGGAATATACCAGACGGCCGATCAGATATTCGGCGGAGATGTAGTAGGCCTTCCGATTGGGCATCCGGCCCTTTCTGGACTGGCTCCAGTCATCGGAAATGGCCATCATCACCGCCTGGCCCAAAGCCTCGTGAAGCTCCTGGGGGGTGGCGTCCTTCAGAGCCACGTCGAAATTGTACTTCAGCTGCGCTTCCGTCCACTTCAGAATATTGACACAATTCAGGTTCATAGTCATAATACTCTCCCATCTAAATAAAAGCGGATATCCGCCGTAGTTGTTTTGGTTTCGCGGGATCGGGGCGTATAGGGGGGCGTCTGCCGGCAAATCAGTCCGGAAACGTTTCCAATGCCCCTTCCGCACGCTTTATCATACTATCGCTTTTCCCTGAATTTGTCAAGCAAAAGCCGCCGCTTACCCGGTTCCAATTGGTTTTTTTGTAAGAATATTCAAATCCTGCCCAAATGGCCCCGGGTTTATCCTGAGGACTTGTCAAGAAAATTCGACAATTTGTACAACCTTTCCCGCCGGGCGCACCCCAAAAAAAGCGGGCCTGCCGGTATTGGCAGGCCCGCTGGGATGATGAAGCTGCTGGAAATTACGCCTCCAGGTTGATGCCCGTCTCCTTGCTGAACACGTGGCACACGTGGCCGGGGAAGGAGAAGTGAACGGTGGAACCGTTGGACAGGGCCGCCACTTCCGCGCCGGTCATGTTCATGGTGGAAACCACCAGAACCACGTCCCGTCCCATGGCGGTGACATGCAGATGGACAGAAGAGCCCATCATTTCGGACACGTCCACCTTGCCCTCGATGCCGCCCTTGGTCAGCTCGATGTGCTCGGGACGGACGCCCAGGACGATGTCCTGCTCGGCAACATTGTTCTTGGAGAGCTTGGCCTGCTTCTCCTCGGACAGAACCACGGTCTGGTTGTCCAGCTTCACGGCGTACTTGCCGTCCACCTTCACCAGCTTGGCGTTCTCGAACATGTTCATCTGAGGCGTACCAATGAAGGTAGCCACAAACAGGTTGTACGGATGGTTAAAGACCTCCTGAGGCGTGCCAATCTGCTGGATGAAGCCGTCCTTCATAATGACGATCCGGTCGCCCAGGGTCATGGCCTCGGTCTGGTCGTGGGTAACGTAAATAAAGGTGGTGTTGATGCGCTCGCGCAGCTTGATGATCTCGGCACGCATCTGGTTACGCAGCTTGGCGTCCAGGTTGGAAAGGGGCTCGTCCATCAGCATGACCTGGGGGTCACGGACGATGGCCCGGCCGATGGCAACACGCTGACGCTGACCGCCGGACAGGGCCTTGGGCTTACGGCCCAGGTACTGGGTGATGTCCAGGATCTCAGCGGCTTCCTTGACCTTCTTATCGATCTCGTCCTTGGGCGCGTGACGCAGCTTCAGGGCGAAGGCCATGTTTTCATACACGGTCATGTGGGGATACAGGGCGTAGTTCTGGAATACCATGGCGATGTCACGATCCTTGGGGGCTACATCGTTGACCAGGCGGTCGCCGATGTACAGTTCGCCCTCGGAGATCTCTTCCAGACCGGCGATCATACGCAGTGTGGTGGACTTACCACAGCCGGAAGGACCGACCAACACGATGAATTCCTTGTCCTGGATCTCCAGGTTGAATTCCTGCACAGCCACAACGCCCTTGTCGGTGATCTGAAGATTGCTCTTCTTCTTCTCAGGCTCGTCGCCCTTCTTCTTTTTCTTGGCTTTCTTGGCGTCGTCGCCGTTGAAGGGGTAGATCTTCTTGATGTTCTTCAGGGTCAAGCTTGCCATACTGTTTCGACTCGGAACGCACCTAACTTTCGCATGCGTTCTCGCATACCCGGAAAGCGAAATTCCGGGAGCATTACGACAGGTCTCCACACTGCCGCACCGTGAGTCAGACGGGGGTTCCTCCTTATTTTTAGCAGAGGCATGTCTAGTAAAGTGGAGTAGACACGCTCCACCAGGATAGGGTTATCTTACCATATTTTTTCAGGGGGCGCAATCGTAGGTTCCTACAGTTTTCATTGGCCGCGATTGGTGAAATTAACCATTTTCGGTCAAATCCCAGCCATGATCCCCTGCACGGAGGGTCAGGCTGTAGTAAGCGGCCATGGCCTTTTCCAGGGCGATGGCGTCGGACACCGCGGCCGTCTCAAAGCAGGCGTGCATGGCCAGCTGGGGAAGGCCGATGTCCACGGTAGGCACGCTGACCTGGGCCAGAGAGATCCGGCCCAAGGTGGAGCCTCCCGGCAGATCCCCCCGGTTGTAATAGGTCTGCACCGGAACGTCCGCCATGGCGCAAACCTTCCGGAACAGCCCTCCCGTCAGGCCGTCGGTACAGTAGCTCAGGTTGGAATTGAACTTTATCACCGGGCCGCCGCCCATGACGGGGGCGTTGGCGCCGTCGGCATACTCCGGATGGTTTGGGTGGAGGGCGTGGGCGTTGTCGGCGGACACCAGGAAGGACTGGGCAAGCATCCGCTGAAAGTCCCATCCGGCGGCCTGGCAGATCCGCTCCAGGGTGTTGGAAAGGAAGGTGGAGCCCGCACCCTGGACGGAGCAGGAGCCCACCTCCTCGCTGTCGAACACGCACAGCACCGGCGCCGAGCTGCTTTCCTCCGCCTGGAGGAAGCCCTGGGCACAGCCCCAGACACACTGAAGATCGTCCAGGGCGGCGGAGGAAATGTATTCGTCGTCAATGCCCCAGACGGAGGACTTTTGCCGGATATACAGGTACAGGTCATGGCCCAGGATCCTGCCCCCGGCCTGCTCCTCCAGCAGCTTCTCCAGCTTTCCCGCGGCATCCTTGCCGCCGATCAGAGGCAGCAGATCCACCGCCGGGTTCCACTTATAGCCGTCGTTGCACTGCCGGTTCATGTGGATGGCCACACTGGGGATCAGCAGCAGATCCTTGTCAATGTCCACCAGCCGGGTTTCCAAGCCCCGGTCTGTCTCCACTGTCACCCGTCCCGCCAGGGACAAGGGCCGGTCCAGCCAGGTGCTCATAATCATGCCGCCGTACCGCTCCACCCCCAGACGGGTGTAAGGACCGGTAAGGGTAAAGTTCTCCTTCAGCTTAAAGCAGGGCCGGTCGCAGTGGCTGGCGCTCATGACAAAGCCCTGAGGGTGCTTCCGGGGCACCCGGAAGGCGATCAGTGCGCAGCCGCCCCGGATCAGATAATAGGCGCCCCCCGGCGTCAGATCCCAGCTGTCCTGCTCCCGCACTCGGACATAGCCCCGGGCGGAAAGGGTTTTTTCCAGATGGTCGATGGCATGGTAGACGCTGTGGGAGGCGTCCAGAAAGCCCCGCAGGGCGGTGATGGATGGATTCATGGGCGGTTTACTCCTTTTCGGCCCCGGGCCGGGGCATTTTTTATCTAAGCTATTTTACAACACCCGGCGGTGTTCGTCAACGGGCGGCGACGATTGTCATGTTTTGTCGAAATTGATAAAAATATTTGGTTTTATCAGTCAAAAAGTCGAAATCGCCATGTTTTTGACGAGCGAAACTTTCTGTTCCTCCTTGCAAAAAGCGGTTGTTCATGCTATGCTTTATTTGTCGCCCACGGGAAATACTTTCGTGGAAAGGGGAGCAAATTATCTTTACATGACAGGAGAGGAATGTATGGAACATGTAACAACGGTATTCATCGCGGACAGCGCCGAGGATTTCTGCACCGCTTTGACTGCCGCGCTTCAGCGCGCAGACGGCTTTCATGTTGTCGGAACGGCCACAGATGGGGAGCAGGCCGTCCGGATGATCCAGCAGAAAAGCCCGGAGATCCTGGTATTGGATCTGATGCTCAGCAAAAAAGACGGGCTTTCGGTTCTGAAGGCCATTTCCGGTATGGAGCGCTGCCCGGTGACCCTGGCCACCTCGGCTTTTGTATCGGAGTATGTATCCGCCGCCGCGGCAAACTTGGGGGTCAAGTATCTGATGCTGAAGCCCTGCGACATGACCGCGCTGGTGGAGCGGCTGGAAGGGTTCCGGGGTGGGGAGAGCCTGCGGTACCCGATGTCCCGCCGCCCGGACAAAAACAGCATCGAATCCATGGTCACAAACATCATCCACGAGATCGGCGTGCCCGCCCACATCAAAGGCTATCAGTATCTGCGGGAGGCCATTATCATCGCGGTAAACGATATGGACGTGATCAACGCCATTACGAAAGTCCTCTATCCCCAGGTAGCCAAGACCTTCGGCACCACCCCTTCCCGGGTGGAGCGGGCCATCCGCCACGCCATTGAGGTGGCCTGGGACCGGGGCGATCTGGACACCTTACAGAGCTTTTTCGGCTACACCGTCAGCAACACCAAGGGCAAGCCCACCAATTCCGAGTTCATCGCCCTGATTGCGGACAAGCTGCAGCTGCAGTTGAAGTCCGCCGAAGCGGCCCAGTTTTGAACCGAATTCCCCAAAAATAAGATACGTGCCGGATACCGGGGACAGCCCGGGTATCCGGCACGATTTTTTCATTGGGCGGCGGTTTCTGTTTCCCCGGCGGTGCACAGATAGGCGTTCCTGCGCTCCAGGGCCGCCTGACATTTCCGGCACAGGTACTCCCCGGTGATTACGGAAGAGCTGCCCTCCCCGCAGCGGTGGCAGGCGGGAATGGTGACCACCTTGTTCTGGTAGATCCAGTAGCCGTAGCCGTTGGCGGGAATGGTGGACCATGGGAACCGGTCAACGTCATGGCCCTCCAGCTTGCTGTAATTGAAAATATTGGAGTCCCGAACCTGAACGGTGTCGTCGTCAAGCAGCTTTTCCAGCAGCAGATAGTGGCCGCCTCCGGTCCAGTAGCCCCTCTGCTGGATGGTCACCACTATGTAGCCCTCCTTCATGGCCTCCTTGGCAATCCGCCAGTCGTAGGTCTGCTCCTTCAGGTAGAATCCCAGCTCCCCCGGGGCGATGGAGAACAGAAAGCCGTCGGTGCCGGTGGAGTAGCTGAAGCTGCCGTAGCGCTCGCACATGGCAGGCGGGGTCAGCTCGGTGTCGCTCATGTAGCTTGCCAGCATGGCCAATGTGGTGATGCCGCAGCCGTTGGTTCGGATGGGGTAAGCGCCGTATTTGGTGTCGGGATAGTCCTGCTGCAAATACAGGGGCACCTGGGTATAGCGCTGATGTCCCACATCCGGATACAATAGGTCCCCCCAGGACACATCCCCGGTCTGCTCCGCCGTGCCCAGGGAAATGGCGCTGTAGTCGATCCGGGCCGGGTAGTTCTCTCTGGCCTGAAGGATCTGCTCTGCCGCCAGCTCCTGTTTCAGGGCCTCCCGGGCCTGGGCCATGCCCTCCGTCCGGCTGCCGCAGAAGTACACAACGCAGTATCCCAGGTCTGTGCGCAGGATCTCCATGTCCCCGATCTGCCGGCTGTCGTCAAAACACCAGCTGTCCAGTACTTCCGGAAGCTGCCCCTGCCGCAGGCCGTCGTAAGCGCCCCCGTCCAGGGCGGTGCTTTCATCCCGGGAATATTTGTTGGCCAGTTCCGCGAACAGGCCCTCGGCGGTGTTTTCATTGCCCCGGTAGGCCCTCAGCTTCAGGGTTGTTTCATATTCCTTCACCAGATCCCGGGCCTGATCCAGGCAGTTCTCCCACAGTGCCTCCGGACAGGTCACGGTGCCGTCGGGCCCGATCTCCACGGTCATGGGCGGCTCTGTCACCGCCTCGGTAGGCTCCCAGGACTTTTTCTCCTCCACCGGAAGCTCCTGGGGCACCAGCAGCATCAGGCGGATATCCACGGTTTTCTCCGTTCCGGGGAAGTCCGAAGCATGCTGGTTATAAAAGCTTTCCACCTCTTCTTCACTGGGATCTATGGAGTAGCTCAGGGCTGTGAAGTACATGTAACCGGTGTTGTACAGCCGGACAAAGTCCTCCAGGGTCTGCAGGGAGATCCCCGCCAGATCCCGGGCCAGCTGGGAAGCGTCGGCAAAGCCATGCTCCCGGGCCAGATCCTCCAGCATGGCGGGGATGTTGTCCAGATAGGCCTGGTGCAGGGAATTGATGGTGTAATTGTTGTTGTAGCCGTAGAGCACTTCGGTGGCGGGCATGCCGGTCATGTACTCTTCGTGGCGGCTTTCGTCCGGTTGGTAGGCCTCCTCGGTGGGAAGCCCCTGCTCCTCCCCCTGAATGGTCAATGCCTGGGCGCTGTGCCAGGTGGTCAAGGCCCGCTGAAGGAAGTACTGCTGCCAGGAGTTGACGGTGCTGTCGATCTCACAGGGCTGCTGGTCCAGACCCAGGGAATCCTCCGGCTGTATTTCATGGCCCGCCTGCCGGTAGGCCGCCACTTCCATCCAGTAGAACACCTGAAGCAGTCCGTTGGTCAGCTCCCCGCCTTCCACGGTGGCCACCACGGCCTCCATGTCCCCATCGGCCCGGGTATAGCTTCCCTGGCAGGTCACCCGGTCCGGATCTCCGTCCGGCGGAATCCCGGCGCCGGCTTCCCCGGTTCCGGCCGTCCCGGCCACAGCGGCCCCGGTAGACTCCGTGGGGGTGTTCCCGGTTTGCTTTTCGCCGCATCCGGCAAGCAAAGGCAGCAAAATCACCCCGGCCAGAAGCAAAGCCAGTCCCCTTCTGTACATACGCGCGTCACTCCCTGTTCCCCTTCGGGGGCGTTTTCACTCAGTTTAACACAGGCCGGAGAAGAATTCAAGTTAAGACTCCTTAAGAACCGGCCCTTCCCTCTTGCATTTGCCCCGGATGTGGGGTATAATCTTACTATTACCACACAGGAGGATCCTTATGGAAAACGAAGCCATGCTGGAAGAAGAAAGCAGCATTCTCACCCTGACCGATGAAAACGGCCAGGATATGGATTTTGAATACCTGGACTGTCTGGAATACGGGGGCAAGGAGTATCTGGTGCTGATGCCCGCCGACGAGGCCTCCACCCAGATCGTCATTCTGGAGATCGAGCCGGTGGACGAGGAGACGGAGAACTACCTGGCGGTGGAGGACGAAGCCGTCCTGAACGGGGTGTACGGCCTGTTCAAGGAAAAGTACAAGGACGTGCTCACCTTTGAGGAAGAATAAGGGAAGCCCCATCTCAGCATCCATACAAAAAAGCAAGGGCTTATCTCAAGGGAACCCTTTGAGATAAGCCCTTCCAGCATTTTTCAGAGAAATTCCGCCGTCCCCGGGTGCGGGTTGACATTGCCTTTTGGGTATGATATAAGCAAACCAAAGACTTCAGGAGGTCGTCCCCATGTCAGAACAATTCCTTCGAACCGAAATGCTTCTGGGAAGCCAGGCCCTTTCCCGGCTGGGAAATGCCCGGGTGGCGGTATTCGGCCTGGGGGGCGTGGGGGGCTACGTGGTGGAGGCCCTGGCCCGAAGCGGCGTGGGGGCTTTGGATCTGATCGACAATGACCGGGTCAGCCTTTCCAACCTGAACCGGCAAATCCTGGCCACCCACCAAAGCCTGGGCATGCAAAAGACGGACGCCGCCCGGGAGCGGGTGCTGTCCATCCACCCCAATTGCCGGGTAACCACCTTCCCCCTGTTCTACGGCCCGGACACGGCGGACCGGTTTGACCTGAGCCAATACAGCTATATTGTGGACGCCATCGACACGGTGACCGCCAAGCTCCTGCTGATACAGCGGGCTAAAGAGGCGGGTGTCCCCATCATCTGCTCCATGGGCACCGGCAACAAGCTGGACCCCGCCGCCTTCCATGTGGCGGACGTCTCCAAAACCTCCGTGTGCCCCCTGGCCCGGGTCATGCGCAAGGAGCTTTCCAAGCGGGGCATAAAAAACGTGAAAGTGGTCTACTCTACGGAAGAGGCCCTGACCCCCACCGGCTGGGAAGAGGAGGCCGCGCAGCTGGGCAAGCGGCAGATCCCCGGCAGTGTCTCCTTCGTCCCGGGAGCCGCCGGACTGATCCTGGCGGGGGAAGTCATCAAGGACATCGCCTTGGGTCAAACCCGGGCTTGATCCTCCCAGAAGGGTTCCGGCTTGGGGCACTCCCGGCAGTTGCCAGAGCAGTTTCTGGGCTTGAACTGCAATTCCTGGCTCTTGACGCTGACGGTGGTGCACTCGGGGATGGAGTGGGTGATGAACACGTTGGAGCCAATCACGCTGTCCCGGCCGATCACCGTATCGCCTCCTAGAATAGAAGCGCCGGCGTAAATGGTCACATTGTCCTCAATGGTGGGGTGGCGCTTTTTCCCCCGCAGGCTCTGGCCGCCCCGGGTGCTTAATGCCCCCAGGGTCACCCCCTGGTAGACCTTCACATGGTCGCCGATGACCGTGGTCTCGCCCACCACAATGCCGGTGCCGTGGTCGATGAAGAAGTATTTTCCGATGGTTGCCCCGGGGTTGATGTCGATGCCGGTGACGCTGTGGGCATGCTCGGTCATGATCCGGGGGATCATGGGCACCCCCAGGGTATAGAGCACATGGGCCAGCCGGTACACGGTAACGGCGAACAGCCCCGGGTAGCAGAAGATGATCTCATCGGTGCTGAAGGCCGCCGGATCCCCCTCAAAGAAGGCCTCCACATCCGTCTGAATCATGGCCCGCACCGAGGGGACAGACCGGAAAAACTCCAGGCTGATCTGCTGGGCTTTTTCCTGGGCCTGATCCTCGGGCATGGTATCCCGGAGAACCAGGGTGATCTGCTTATTCAGGTTGTACATCACATCCTCAATGAGCATGGACAGGTTGTGCTTGGCGTTGTAGATCCGGTAACTCCGGTCCCGGGAGAAGCCGGGGTAGACGATTCTGAAAAGCTTTCCGATCATGTCGATGAGGATCTGTTTGTCCGGATGCCGGAAGGTGTCCAGCTTGTCAATATCCCGGCCATGCCGGTAGTCCTCCAGAATGCCGTCCACGATCCCTTCGATCTGCTGTTCAATTGGGGTCATTGGGATCCCCTCCTCCTTATAAAATTACCATCAGTGTATCATATGGCAAAATCCAAGTCAATGCGCCTTTCCCCAACTTTTTTCTATTGAAGGAGGTCATATTATGTCCCGAATCTATCAATCCCCCTCAGAGCTTATCGGCCGCACCCCCCTGTTGCGCCTGGGCCGCCTGGAGCAGTCCCTGGGCCTGAAGGTCCGGCTTCTTGCCAAGCTGGAGGGCTTCAACCCCGCCGGTTCCGCCAAGGACCGGGTGGCCCTGGCCATGATCCAACGGGCCGAGGAGCAGGGTCTGCTGGGAGAGGGCAGCGTGATCATTGAGCCCACCTCCGGCAACACCGGCATCGGCCTGTGCTCTGTGGCCGCCGCCCGGGGCTACCAATGCATCATCGTCATGCCTGACTCCATGAGCATGGAGCGGCAGCTGCTGATGAAGGCCTACGGGGCCCGGCTGGTGCTCACCCCGGGCGCGGAGGGCATGTCCGGAGCCATCGCCAAGGCGGAGGAACTGCGCAAGTCCATTCCCGGCAGCTTCCTGGCGGGCCAGTTTACCAATCCGGCGAACCCGGCGGCCCACTACCAAACCACCGGCCCGGAGATCTGGGCGGACACCGACGGGGAAGTGGATATCTTTGTGGCGGGAGTGGGCACCGGAGGCACCATCACCGGAACCGGCCGGTACCTGAAGGAAAAAAATCCCGGGGTGAAGATCGTGGGGGTGGAGCCCGCCGACTCGCCCCTGCTCACCCAGGGCTACAGCGGCCCCCACGGCCTCCAGGGCATCGGGGCCAACTTCATCCCGGAAATTCTGGATGTGGACATTCTGGACGAGGTAATCCCGGTGACCACCCAAGACGCTTACGCCGCCGGAAGGCTTCTGGGCCAAAGAGAAGGCGTCCTGGCCGGCATCTCCGGGGGTGCGGCTCTCCACGCAGGGATGGAACTGGCCCGCCGGGAGAAAAACCAGGGCAAAACCATTGTGGTACTGCTTCCGGATTCCGGCGAGCGGTATTTGAGCACCGAACTGTATATGGGGTAATCGAAAAAAGCGAGGTATTTCCTTGGGAAATGGGAGTTTCATCCGTTTTCCGGGAAATGCCTCGCTTTTTGCTTGCCGATTTACTTTGTTCCGCGCGAACAGGGAACGTCCCCCATCGGTTTGGCCGCACGCCGCTTCTGTCATCTCGAGCGGAGCGAAGCGAAGTCGAGAGATCCTAGCACCCTTGGGACCTGAAATGTCCGTTGGTTGAGACGCAGGAACCATTTCAGTGCCTACTTGTGGTAAGTGCGTAGATCTCTCGACTTCGCTCGAGATGACAAACTTTTTTCCGCGGTGGGACCAGTTTAGTGCCTGCTTATCGTAAGTGCGTGGATC
>CALWXR010000045.1 GCA_944385535.1 uncultured Oscillospiraceae bacterium | reverse complement strand
CATTTGCATCATTCTTTCTGACAAAATAATTGGTTTCTTGCGGAAGCTGAGTTAACCAGATAAGCATATTAAATTATATGCTTATCGACTTGGTTCAGCAAAGACTCTGCCAGTGCAGGTGAAAGAGGAATGTTCGTTGGTTTCTCCGAGCTTCCCTGAAAAATGGCGGGCTTGAGGTTGGGTAGTGATTGGGGTGCTGTGCACCGATTCGGGCACCGTACCCATTCAGTGGTGAAAGGGTATACCGGCACTTCCCAAGTGCGCGCCGGGAGGGGTCCGGGGAGGGCGGCTCTGGCGCGGGAGCTGGCCAGCGTTCAGCGCCTCCCCGGTCGGCTTCTTTGCTTCCTTTCTTGCCGAGACAAGAAAGGAAGGCCCCCGGCAGGGTAGGGGAGCACTTGGACGAGGGATGCGCCAAACCTTTCCTGCATTTGCATCATTCTTTCTGACAAAATAATTGGTTTCTTGCGGAAGCTGAGTTAACCAGATAAGCATATTAAATTATTCGGCTGGTTCTTCTTTTGTCATTGGGATTGTCCCGTGCGCGGAATTTCTTTCAGCCATAGGATGGCCGCAGCATTTCCATACTGTCTGATTGGAAGCGAGCTTGACCGGCTTTTTTATAGTGGGAAGATCTTAGCTCCGGCGGAGGGCTTTTTTCAGCGCCGGCACGATGACCAGCGCCAGGCCGCCGCCGATGAGGGCGGTGATCAGCTGGGGCCAGGAAAAGGTTGCGGGCAGAGCCTTGAGCATCGGCTCCTTCATCACCCCGTTGGCCAGCAGACCTTCCGCCAGCACCCCGCAGATCAGCTTGACCACGATCAAATACAGGGCGGCGAACTTTGCCACGGCGGCCAGCAGCCAGCCCGCGATCCTTTGCCCAGGGGCCGCCCCGGGCGCGCCGGTGATATAGTGGAGCATAACCACAAAAACAGTGTTGCCGGCCATGATGGCGGGAACGGTGAGAATCTGAGCGGCAATGCCCAGCAGGTAGGCCATTACCGGGGAAACCAGGGCCACCACCACGCCGCTGGACAGTCCGGCGACCAGCACCGTCACAGCCAGCACGGCGTTTACACAGGAGCCGGTGACCAGCTGACCGAAGGGCTTGGTCGCCGCCTGCAATGCCACCAGCAGGGCCAGCATGACCGCGGTTTGGGTAATCCATCGAACCTTTTTCATAATCAACACCTCTTTCAAACAGGATAGCGGTACATCATCGCGAGCAAGCGCGCCGGGGTTGTTACAGGTCTTTGGACTTGGCGGCGATTTCCATAAGGCACTTGCTCAGGAACGCGTCCATGGTCATGGCCCCCAGATCCTCGCCCTTCCGGGTGCGGACGGATACGGTGCCGTTCTCCATGTCCCGGTCGCCCACCACCAGCATATAGGGAATCTTCTGCACCTGGGCCTCCCGGATCTTGTAGCCCAGCTTCTCACTGCGGTAGTCCCCTTCCGCCCGGATGCCGGCGTTTTTCAGCTGATCCACCAGACCCCGGGCATACTCGTGGGCCCGATCGGTGATGGGCATCACCTTCACCTGGGTGCCCATAAGCCACAGAGGCAGGGCGCCGGCGTACTTCTCAATGAGCAGAGCCAGGGTCCGCTCGTAGCAGCCCATGGAGGTGCGGTGGATGATATAGGGAGTTTTCTTCTGACCGTCGGAATCGGTGTACTCCATGCCGAACTTCTGAGCCAGAAGCATGTCAATCTGAATGGTAATCAGCGTGTCCTCCTTGCCGAATACATTCTTAATCTGAATGTCCAGCTTGGGCCCGTAGAAGGCCGCCTCGTCAATGCCCACGGTGTAGTCGATGCCGATGTGATCCAGAATGTTCTTCATGGTGGCCTGGGCCAGCTCCCACTGCTCGGCGGTGCCCTCGTACTTCACACCCGCCTTGGCAGGATCCCACTGGGAGAATCGGAAGGTGCAGTCCTCCCGCAGGCCCAGAGTGTCCAGACAGTAGTTGGCCAGATCCAGACAGCCCCGGAACTCCTCCTCCAGCTGATCCGGCCGCAGAACCAGATGGCCCTCGGAAATGGTGAACTGCCGTACCCGGATCAGGCCGTGCATTTCGCCGGAGTCCTCGTTGCGGAACAGAGTGGAGGTCTCGCCCAAGCGCATGGGCAGATCCCGGTAGGACCGGGCCTTGCTCAGATACACCTGGTACTGGAAGGGGCAGGTCATGGGCCGCAGGGCGAAGCATTCCTTGCTCTCGTCGTGGGGATCGCCCAGGATGAACATGCCGTCCAGGTAGTGATCCCAGTGGCCGGAGATCTTGTACAGGTCAGACTTGGCCATGAGGGGGGTCTTGGTCAGGATATAGCCCCGCTTCTGCTCCTCGTCCTCAATCCAGCGCTGGAGCAGCTGAATGGCCCGGGCGCCGTTGGGCAGCAGCACCGGCAGGCCCTGGCCGATCACGTCCACGGTGGTGAAGTAGTCCAGCTCCCGGCCCAGCTTGTTGTGATCCCGCTTCAGAGCCTCTTCCTGCTGCTTCAGATAGGCGTCCAGCTCGTCCTTGCTGGGGAAGGCCACGCCGTAAATCCGCTGGAGCATCTTCCGGTTGGAGTCGCCCCGCCAGTAGGCGCCGCAGCACTGGGTCAGCTTAAAGCCGTTGTGCTTGACCCGGCCGGTGTGATCCAGGTGGGGACCGGCGCACAGGTCGGTGAAATCCCCCTGGGTATAGAAGGAAATGGTCTCATCCTGGGGAAGATCCTCGATCAGCTCCTTTTTATAGGGCTCATGGTTGGCTTCCGCCCAGGCCAGGGCCTCGGCCCGGGGCTTCTCGCTCCGCTCGATGCGGATGCGCTCCTTGCAGATCTTCTTCATTTCCGCCTCAATCTGAGAAAGATGATCCGGGGTGAAGGAGAAGGGGGCGTCAAAGTCGTAGTACCAGCCGTTATCGATGGCGGGGCCGATGGCGAGCATTACCTCCGGCCACAGCCGCTTCACCGCCTGGGCCATGATGTGGGAGCAGGTGTGCCAGTAGGTGTGGCGGTAGTCGGGGTTTTCAAAGGTGTACAGGTTTTCTTCGGACATGGTAGTTACCTCCTTTTTGATTGGGGAAAGTATAAAAAATACCCACCCCCTGAAAATCAGGGGTGGGATACAGAAGTATTCCACGGTTCCACCCTGGTTGCTCCGGAAGTCCGAAGCCACTCATTGACGCTTTAACGGGCGTGCCCGGCAGGGAATTTCCGCCCTGCGGCTCAGAAGTGGTATCCGCTCCGGTCCGAAACAGACGCCTTGCACCAAAGGGGCGTCCTCTCTGAGAATCCTTCCGAAGGGCATGTCTTCCTCACAGCCTTTATAAAAAGAAATTTAGCACATTTTTTTCTCCCTGTCAATCCCCCGGCCAGGAGAAAATCTTCGGTCGAAGGCCGTCGGATCCCGGCGAAAACCCGCCGGAGACAAAGCGTAACTATTTTGCAACCATTTTGTTGTACAGATTACATAATCCGACAGCTTATGTTAACATGTGTAACCTTTTGAAACAAGATATTGCAAAATGTAAGAAATTTCGCCCAATATCTTGATTGCGAGTTGACATAAATTAAGGCCAAAAATTATGTCAAAAGTTGCTGAAACAATGCTAAAACAAAGAAAAGCTTGACTTTTTAGAAATATTTGTTATAATAATTCCATCCTCCGTGGGAGGAAGCGCAAATTGTAATTATTTGATACTATTTTGTTTTTTACTTTTCCACAGGAGGGAACGGCCATGACCACAGCAGCCAGAAAGAACAGGCGGAAGTTTTTTTCACCATTGCGGATATTCGGCCTGCTGATGATCGGAATGTTCATCGCCTCGGTGGCGCTGGCCCTGACAGCCCAGGCCACCACCTACGTCATCACCGACGGGGAACGGGTGGTCACCTATACCACCTTTGCCACCAATCCGTCGGAGGTGCTCAGCCAGGCAGGGCTGTCGTTAAATGAATCGGATACCTATACTACCCAACCCGGGGAAGGAGTGGAGGAGATCACCGTCCGCCGCTCCCAGAACATCCTGGTTCGCTACCATGGAGAGGAGTCGGTAGTGACCACCTTCGGCGAGACAGTAGGGGAGCTGCTGTCCCGGCTGAATTTGGAGGTGGGGGAGTACGATGTACTCTCCCACAGCCTCCAGAGCCAGACCTTTGATCAAATGGAGCTTTCTGTGGATCAAGTGATCTCCACCCAGGAAACCTACACAGCGGTGGAGCCCTATGAGACCATTGTGTGTAACGACGCCGCCTTAGCCCAGGGCGCCACCCAGGTGCTCACCCAGGGGGTAGACGGGGAAGTGATCCGCACCGCGGAAGTAACCTATGTAAACGGAGTGGAAACCCAGCGGAAGGTGATCTCCGAGAAGGTCACCCGGGCATCGGTAACGGAGATTATCGCCCAGGGCACCGCAGCGGAGGAAGGGGCCGAAGAAAACGCCATGCCGGTGATTTCGGAAAGCACCATCACCCTGCCCACCGGCGAGGTGCTGACCTACTCCCATACCGCCCAGATCCGGGCCACCGCCTACACCCACACCGACGCGGGCTGCGATATGATTACCGCCACCGGCACCACCGTGCATATCGGCACCGTGGCGGTGGATCCCCGATACATCCCCTACGGCACCCGGATGTTCATCATCTCCAACGATGGGGAATATGTCTACGGCATCTCCGTAGCGGAGGACTGCGGCGGCGATATCAAGGGAGATCGGATGGATCTGTATTTTCCTACTTACAACGAATGCATTCAGTTCGGAAGAAGAAACTGTACCATCTACTTCCTGGATTGAGGGAGCCGCTTACCGTACCCAAGGCTCCCTCCTCCGTGGGGAACTGTCACCCGCAGCGTGAGCCGCGCTCCGGATAAGCAAAGGCGTCCGTTGGTTCAGACGCAGGAAACGTTATGTCATCTCGAGCGGAGTCGGGAGATCCACGCATTTACGAACGGAATGCACGCCGGTGAATGGTAAGCGCTTCCCCACGGCTCCTTCCTTACTCTTTCCGCCCCAGCAACCACCTGCATGCCTGCAGCCGGTAAGTGCGTGGATCTTTCGACTCGCTGCGCTCGCTCGAGATGACAGACTTTTTTCTGCCCAGAAACCACCCTGCTTCGTTGGTTCCTCCGCACTTCCCCCTCCTGTCATCTCGATCGCAGCCGAGAGCTCCACGCACTTCCGGGCGGAGAAGTGCCCGTTGAATGGCATGCAGTAAAAACTATGTCATCTCGAGCGGAGCGAAGCGGAGTCGAGAGATCCACACATTTACGAACGGAATGCACGCCGGTGAATGGTAAGCACTTCCCCACGGCTCCTTCCTTACTCTTTCCGCCCCAGCAACCACCTGCATGCCTGCAGCCGGTAAGTGCGTGGATCTTTCGACTCGCTGCGCTCGCTCGAGATGACAGACTTTTTTCTGCCCAGAAACCACCCTGCTTCGTTGGTTCCTCCGCACTTCCCCCTCCTGTCATCTCGATCGCAGCCGAGAGATCCACGCACTTCCGGGCGGAGAAGTGCCCGTTGAATGGCATGCAGTAAAAACTATGTCATCTCGACTCGCTTCGCTCGCTCGAGATGACAGTTCTGTTCTGCCCAGCAGCCACCTGGGGCATTCCACCTGTAAGTGCGGATCTCTCGACTGGACAGAATGCCCGCTGCGCCGCCGTATTTCTCATTGCAAAACAGCCGCCTTTCTGGTATGATTGGTCCAGAAAGGCGGCTTGTTTATGATCGATGTATGTGATATCAACGTGATGAAGCCCTTGCTTCAGGAGCATGGCTTCCACTTTTCCAAATCCAAGGGGCAGAACTTTCTCATCGCCCCCTGGGTGCCCCGCTCCATCGCGGAGGAAGCCGGGGTGGACGCGGGCTCGGGCGTGCTGGAAATCGGCCCGGGAGTAGGCCCCCTGACCCAGCAGCTGTGCCTGCGGGCGGGAAAGGTCTGCGCCGTGGAGGTGGATACCCGGCTCATACCCATTCTGGAAAGAACCGTGGGAGACTTTCCCAACCTGGAAATCCTGTGGCAGGATGTGCTGAAGCTGGACGTCGCCGCCCTGGTTCGGGAGAAATTCGCCGGACTGCGGCCCATGGCCTGCGCCAATCTGCCCTACTACATTACCTCCCCCATCCTCACCGCCCTGCTGGAAGCGGAGTGCTTCGACTCCGTCACCGTCATGGTGCAAAAGGAGGTGGCCCAGCGGATGGCCGCCCAGCCGGGAACGGCGGAGTACGGCGCTTTTTCCCTGTTCTGCCAGTACTACGGCCGGCCTGAGCTGCTGTTCGACGTACCTGCCCACTGCTTCCTGCCCCAGCCCAAGGTCACCTCGGCGGTGGTTTCCCTGCGGATCTATCGGGAGAACCCCTGGGACGTTACGGACAAGGACCTGTTCTTCCGGGTGGTAAAGGCCAGCTTCGCCATGCGCAGAAAAAAGCTGAGCAACGGCCTGGCGTCCGCCTTCCCGGAATTGGGGAAGGCCGGGGCGGCGGAGGTCATTCGATCCGCCGGGTTTGAAGAAAGCGTCCGAGGGGAGACCTTGGGCATCCCGGAATTTGCCGCCATCGCCGAAGAAATCAGAAAAAGAAGGCAGCCGCAATGATGGAATTTTTATTTTTGGATCTGGACGATACCATTCTGGATTTTCATAAGGCGGAGCGGATCGCCATTGGAAAGACCTTCCGCTTTTTTCACCTGGAGCCCACCGAGGAAGTGCTGGGGCGGTACCATGAGATTAACCGCTGGCATTGGGAGCAGCTGGAGCAAGGGAAGCTGACCCGGGATCAGGTGCTGGTAAACCGGTTTCAGGCGCTGTTTGCGGAAATGGGACTGGAGGTGGACGGGAGGGCCTGCGCCGGAGTGTACGAAAAGAATCTGGCCGTGGGTCACTACTTTCTCCCCGGCGCGGAGGAAGCGGTGGCGTCGCTGAGCCGCCGGTATCGGCTGTTTCTTGCCAGCAACGGCACCGCTTCCGTGCAGAAGGGCCGGATGACCAGCGCCAATTTGTACCGGTTCTTTGAACGGGTGTTCGTATCCCAGGAGGTAGGCTTCAACAAGCCCTCCAAGGCGTATTTTGAACGCTGCTTCTCCCAGATCCCGGACTTTGACCGGGAGAAGGCCATTATGGTGGGAGACAGCCTGACCTCGGACATTCAGGGGGGCATCAACGCCGGAATTAAAACCGTGTGGGTCAACCCGGAGGGCAAAGCCGCGGGAAAGATCCGCCCGGACTACGAAATCCAAAGCCTTTCCCAGCTGGAACGTCTGCTGGATTCGCTGGGATAAAAAAACGCTCCCCAATCTTCCGGTTGGGGAGCTCAGCGTGTAGAAATAGCCTCTGACGCTTACAGCGCCCAAGGCTCCCCTGCGTAAAGGGTAAGCAAAGCGCAGTGAACGACTGCGTAAGTGGGCAGTCAGAGCCGTGACTGAGGGGATTGCGAATCTTTCCTTTTCGCCCAAGTCCAGGCGAATACCCGCTGCCTGCGGTTCAATCCCCCCTACCCCCCTTTGCATAAGGGGGGCTTTGCTGCGGCGCTTGTTTGTAAACGCGGAAACCTGCTTTCTCGACAGTCTGTGCTCCCCCGCAGGAAGGCCGGGGAGCTTCTGTTTATGAAATCCGCGTCTGAACCGGGTTTCTTATGGTAAGGGCGTCCGGCTCCACGGCACAGTCCATGGCAATGACGTTTACCCCGTTGGCCGCCGCTTCCGCCAGCGCCTGGGAAAAATCCGGATCCGTATCCCGGTTAGGTTGCAGATAGAAAACGTCCGCCATTTGGATCACAAACAGCACATAGGCGCCATATCCGGCCTTTGCCAGGGCGGTCAGCTCCCGCAGATGCTTCGCCCCCCGGACGGTAGGGGCGTCAGGAAAGGCGCAGACGCCGTTGGTTTCCAACGTCACCCCCTTGACCTCCAGAAAGCAGGTCTTTCCGTCCTTGACAAAGGAGAAGTCAAACCGGGAATCTCCGTGCTTTACCTCCGGCCGCAGCCGGGTGATTTCCCCAAGGCCCCCTTGGCGAAGCCACTCCCCTGCCGCCCCGTTGGGCGCCTGGGAATCCATATTGATCAGCCGCTCCCCCTTGACTACGGCAATCAGGTCGTACCGGGTCTTTCGGGCGGGGGCGGGGCAGTGCTGGCAGTAAACCAAGGCCCCGGGGGTCAGCAGCTCCCGGCACCGGCCTGTATTTTTTACATGGACAGTCTCCACCCGGCCGTTAATCTCCACATAGGCGATAAACCGGTTGGGCCGGGATCGAAAGACGCCGGGGACGATATTGGGATAGTACATGGGATCACCTTTTCTTTGGGAAATCAAAATGCCATTGTGAGCAGCGAAAAAAGTGTCATCCTGAACGGAGCCGAAGGATCTTTTGCTAACACCATCCCATTTCGAAGGGCATGCCAATGCCCCGGGGAAGCGCGGCGGTGGTCTTACCACGGATGAGGGATTCGATTGCCGGTTTTCCCCATGGAAAAATCGTAAGGAGCGGCCGCCGGCGTGCTGCATTCGATCGGTTCGAATCCCAATCCTCTATCAGCAAAAAAGACCGCCCTAAGGCGGTCTATTGGTTGGCAGAGGATGAGGGATTCGAACCCCCGCGAACGGAGTCAGAGTCCGGTGTGCTACCGTTACACTAATCCTCTATTTTGCTTTTGAACAATTGTCCTTATTCGGGCGGAGATCTTTCCGTCACCGATAAGGTCATTGTCCCCGACAGGGTCGGTGGTGGAGACAACAGGACTCGAACCTGTGACCTCATGCGTGTGAAGCATGCGCTCTAACCAGCTGAGCTATGCCTCCGTACCAGAGCAGGATTTATTATAACACTTTTTTCTGATTTGTCAACACCTTTTTCAAACTTTCCCCTGTTTTTGGAAAAATCACGGTTCCGGCGTCTCTACCAGCGCGTCGTGAACCTCCAGCGCCCGCTCCACCACCTTGTAGTTCTCCCGGCCGATATCCGTTTGCTTCCTGAAGGGCGGACGCAGCGGGCGGCAGACAAACCGGCTCCCGTCCTCAAAGACGACGGTGACGGTTCTTCCCGTTTCCTGATCCCGGAAGATCCCGGTGACCTTCGCCTGGGGAATGATGGCATCATCCTCTTCCATGTGCCCCATGTACCGCATTTTCCGCCAAACCAGCCCAACCGCCATCGCCAACATGGCAATGGCCAGTATAATCAGCCAAGCCTTCAAAGCAGCCGCCCCTTTCTTTGTTCCTGAATAAGGGCATTGTATCACAAATACCGCCCCTTGTCCAGCAGGAAGAAATAAGACCGCCCGCTGTTTTATAGGATGGAGCCTTTTGGCGATTTTATTCCGAAACAGGGCGATTTCTTCCAGGCTTGTCATTGCCGGTAATGTGTGGTATGATGCAAAAAAACGGAAGGGAGTCTTTCTTATGGAGCTTCGGCCCTACCGCCCCGGGGACTGCGCCGCCCTGGCCCGATTGTTTTATGATACGGTGCACACCGTCAATACCCGGGACTACACCCCCCGCCAGGTAAACGCCTGGGCCGGCGGCCAGGTGGATCTGGCCGCCTGGGAGCGCAGCTTCCTGGCCCGCCATACCCTGATCGCCTGGGAAGGGGATCTTGTTCTGGGCTTTGCCGACATGGACGGCACCGGCTACTTAGACCGGCTCTACGTCCATAAGGATCACCAGGGCCGGGGTATCGCCACCATGCTTTGCGACGCTTTGGAAAAAGCCTGTCCGGGAGGGGTCTACACCACCCACGCCTCCATCACCGCCCGTCCCTTTTTTGAAAAGCGGGGCTATCAGGTGGTAAGGCGGCAGGAGGTGGAGCGCCGGGGCGTGAAGCTTACCAATTTCCTCATGGAAAAGAAGGCCCGGCCATGATGGATACGCCCCTTTCTTATGAGATCCGCTATTCCCGCCGGAATACCATCTCCCTGGAGATCACTCCGGAAGGGGGCCTGCTGGTACGCTGTCCCCGGCAAATGCCCCGGGCGGCCGTTGACCGCTTTGTCACGGAAAAGCAGGACTGGATCGCCAAGCATCTGCCCAAGCGCCCCCCGCCGCCAAAGCTGACGGAGGCGGAACTGCAAGATCTTGCCCGGCAGGCTTCCCAGACGCTTCCCCAGCGCGCCGCCTTCTATGCCCAGCGTTTGGGCGTGACCTACGGCCGGATCACCATTCGCAGCCAGCGCACCCGGTGGGGCAGCTGCAGCGCCAAGGGAAATTTGAATTTCAACTGCCTGCTGATGCGCGCCCCTGTCCAGGTGCAGGACTATGTGGTGGTTCACGAGCTGTGCCACCGGAAGCATATGAACCACTCCCCCGCCTTCTGGGCGGAAGTGGCCGGGATCCTGCCCGATTATGCCGCCCAAAGGGCCTGGCTGAAGGAAAACGGCGGCGCGCTCATCGCCCGGCTTCCCTAAATTTCCTGAATCTTCCAGAAAAAAGTTGAAAAATCCCTCCGATTCTGCTACTATGGGCATATTCAAGCAGATACCCATTCTCCTATGATACAGGTGATCTTTATGGAACAAAGCTTACTTCTTTCTCAGGACGGGTTAAAAATATCCTGCAAGCTGTCAGAACCGGAGGATGTGATCCGCCGGGTGGTATTGGGGGTTCACGGCTTTGGCGGCAGTTCCAAAGATGTGATCCAGACCGGTCTGGCAGAAGAAATGTCCCTGTTTTCCTCCGCCACCGTCCGCTTTGACTTCCCCGCCCATGGGGAAAGCCCCTTAGACAGCAGCTTCCTCACCGTGGATAACTGCATAACCAGCCTTCTGGCGGCGGCGAAATTCGCCAAGGAAACCTACCCCCGGGTAGAGGATCTGTGCGTGTTTGCCACCGGCTTCGGCGCGTACATCACCCTTTTGGCCCTGGAGCAGCTGCAGGCGCTCCCCGGCCGGATCAAGCTGGTGATCCAGACCCCGGCCATCCGCATGGACAAAACCCTTCTTTCCATGCTCGGCCTTACCCCGGAGGAGCTTGCCGCCAGAGGCAGCTATACCGTCCAGACAGAACGGCCCTTTACCGTAGACCTGTCCTTTTACCAGGATCTGCGCGGTCACAGCGTTCTGGCCTCCTACCCCATGCCCATGCTGATCTTGCAGGGGGAGCGGGACGACTATATTCGCACATCGGATCTGCGATTCTTCCGCAGCCTGAACGACCAGGCCAGGCTGGTAATCATCCCCGGAGCCAGTCACCGCTTCCTGGAGCCGGGCGCCTGGGATATGGTGCTGGATCTGACTCGGGACTGGTTTGAGTTCGAGCAGGTGCTGCTCGCCGATTGGGAGTGATGCCGGGTATGGAAGCCATCACCATCCGCAGCGCCGCCCCCTCCGACCTGGATGCTTTGGCCGCTCTGGAAGGGGCCTGCTTTCCGCCGGAGCAGGCCGCCAGCCGGGAAGCTCTGGCCGATCGCCTGCGCCATTACCCCAACCACTTCTGGCTCCTGTTTTTGGATGGGCGGCTGGTCGCCTTCATCGACGGCTTTGTCACCGACCGGCCCGATCTGACCGACGACATGTACGCCCGGGCGCAGGATCACAATGAGCAGGGGGCCTGGCAAATGCTCTTCGGCGTCAATACCCACCCGGATTACCGGGGCCGGGGATACGCGGGGCTTCTGATCCGCCGGGCCATCGCGGACGCCAAAGCCCAGAACAGGAAGGGCCTGGCGCTCACCTGTCTGAGCCACATGCGCGCCTACTATACCCGCTTCGGCTTCCGGGATGAGGGGATCTCCCCCGCCTCCACCCACGGCGGCGCGGTATGGCATCAAATGCGGCTGGCTTTTCCTGAAAACAACGCCCCGGATCCCATTTGATTTGGGATCCGGGGATGCTTTACGCCGCTATATTGTCATTCCTCCTGGGAATACCGGGCCAAAAACTGCCGGGTGCGCTCCTGGGCGGGATGCTCGATGACCTGCCGGGGGTCTCCCTGCTCCACGATCACCCCGTCGTCCATAAAGATCACCTGATCCGCCACATCCCGGGCGAAGGCCATTTCGTGGGTGACGATAATCATGGTGGTCTTTTGCTTTGCCAGCTCCCGGATCACCCGGAGCACCTCCCCGGTCAGCTCCGGATCCAGGGCGGAGGTGGGTTCGTCAAAGCACAGGATGTCCGGCTTCATGGCCAGGGCCCGGGCAATGGCAACCCGCTGCTGCTGGCCGCCGGAAAGCTGGTGGGGGTAGTGGTTCGCCCGATCCGCCAGGCCCATCTGCTTCAGCAGGGTCAGCCCCTCCTCCCGAATGGCGGCCTTGCTCTCAGAGCCGTGCTCCTTAGCCATCAGCTCCCGGGCCAGGGTCACGTTTTCCAGGGCGGTGTACTGGGGGAACAGATTGAAATTCTGAAACACCAGGCCGAAATGGAGCCGCTTTTTCCGAATCTCCTTGTCGCTCTGGGTCGTTTTATCCTCCGCGTCAAAAATCACCCGGCCATTGACGCAGATCACGCCTCCGTCGGGCCGCTCCAAAAAGTTCAGGCACCGCAGCAGCGTGGTCTTGCCGCTTCCCGAGGAGCCGATGATGGACAGAGCCTGTCCCTTTTCCAGGGAGAAGCTGATGTCGTTTAAGACCTTGGTGGAGCCAAAGTGCTTTTCAATGTGCTTTACTTCCAGAATCGCCATACAGGCCCCTCCTTTACTTAAAGTAATCCATCTTCTTTTCCAGCCAGCCGAAGAAGATGGTCAGAATCCCGTTGAACGCCAGGTAGAACACCATGGTGTAAAACAGGGGCCAGATCATGCCCTTTTTGATGTAGGACTCGCCCATCCAGATGATCTCGTACACGCTGATTACCCGGACCAGGGCGGTGTCTTTTACCAGGGTGATCCACTCGTTGCCCATGGGGGGGATGATCCGCTTGATTACCTGAAGCAAGGTGATCTTAAAGAAAATCTGGGGCTTGGTCATGCCCAGCACCTGGCCCGCCTCGTACTGCCCCCGGGGCACCGACTGGATGCCCCCCCGGTAGATCTCGGAAAAATAGCAGGCGTAGTTGATGACGAAGGCCAGCAGGGCGGCGGTGAACCGGGGCAGCAGAGGCAGCCCAAACAGCAGGCCCGGGCCGTAGAAAATAATCAGCACCTGGAGCATCAGGGGGGAGCCCCGGACGATCCAGACAAAGCCCTGGATCAAACGCCGCAAGGGGGCAAACCGGCTCATGGAGCCGAAGCTGATGATCAGTCCCAAAGGCAGGGCAAAGACCAGCGTGAGCACAAACATCTGTACCGTGACGCCGAAGCCCTCCAGCAGAGATAAGGTAACATCCAACAGCATAGCAAACCTCACAAACAAAGAATTACAGCGGAAAGCAGAGGGCCCGGTTTCCTGGGTCCTCTGCCATTTTTACCTGTTCGCACCCTTATTTTTCAATAATGGACTCCTGGACGCCGTAGACCTTGGCGGTTTCCATGACGGTGCCCGCGTCGTAGGCTTCCTTCCAGAAGGTGTTGAAGGCGTCCACCAGGTCGGACTCCTGCCGGAAGCCCACGCCGTACTCCTCGCTGTTCAGCTGGACGGTGTAGGTCAGGTCGGGATAGCTGGTGCCCTCGCCGATCATGGCGCCGGCCATGAGCAGGTCGATGACGCAGGCGTCGGAAGCGCCGGAGGCCACCTCCATCAGCGCCTTGGCCTGGGTGTCCACGGCGATGTAGTCAAGGCCCAGCGCCTCCAGCTGCTCAGCGCCGGCGGAGCCGTTCTCGGCGGCGAAGCTGAGACCGCTTAAGGATTCGGTGGTCTGGTACTGGTCAGCCACATCCGCCGCGACTACCACCACCTGGCCGTTCAGGCAGTAGGGCTCGGAGCAGGACATGAGACTCTTGACCTCTTCCGTGAGGGTCATGCCGTTCCACACCACGTCAATGGCCTTGGTCTGCAATTCCATCGCCTTGTTGTCCCAGTTGATCTCCACGAACTCCACGTCCACGCCCAGATCTTCCCCAAAGGCCCGGGCCATGTCCGCGTCAAAGCCGATCCACTCATCGCTTCCCTCTTCCTTGTAGTCCATGGGCGCAAAGTCGGTCATGCCTACCACCAGGGTGCCCTTTTCCTTTACGTAGGCCAGGTCGCTGTCGCTGCTTTCCCCGCAGGCCGCCAGGGACAATGCCATCATCAGGCACAGAGCCAAAGCCAGAATTTTTTTCATATTTTCTTCCTCCACTTCCGGCGGCGATCCGCCGCTTTATCTGTTTAGTACTTTATCACATTAAAGTGATGATGTAAATGCACATTTCCTTCAGAAAAATCCCAGTGGAGCGGGGGCTGATTTGTATATGTTCTACAATTTCCTTCCCCGAGGACAAAAAAACGCCGCCCGGGGCTTCCGGGCGGCGAGGGGGTTATCCCTTGGTCAGTACGAAGGAATACTCCGCGCCTTCGGCGATGGCTGTGGCATCCACGCCGGTGGTGGCGTATTCCCCGTCAATGTAGAAGGCCCAGTAGGTCTGGTCCTTGTCCCAGTCGGCGGCAACGCCGTTGACCGCGGTGATGAACAGGCCGTACTCTCCGTCCTCACCTTCCACCAGACCTTCTTCCAGCAGGAATTCACCCAGGCTGTCGGTCATAGCGGTGGAATAGTCAAAGGTTTCGCTGTTTCCTTCCAGATCGGTGACCACCACGGTGAAGGATACTTCCGCTCCAGCGGCGGTGGTCTGGGGGGCTTCCTCACCGGCGCAGGCGGCCAGGGACAGCAGCAGCGCCAGGGCCAGGATCAGAGACATGCATTTTTTCATTGGAATACTCTCCTTTTATAAAATGTCCGCCAACGGAAGTGGCAAAACGCGGCAGCTCCTGAGAGCTGCCGCAGCCGTTTTTCGCGCACAGAAAATACCGCTTCCCGTAACCGGCGGGATGGGGTATGCCTGCTTAAGCAGTTCTCCTGACTTGCGCATCATCAGCCCCCCACGGCCTTCTCAAGGATCTTCCTCAATGACCGGCTTTCGCCTTTGGAAACCGGCGGGGAAAGCATTCTCCGGCCCGGGTTCCTGGGGTGCCTCCACGCTTACAGTGGCGGTACCGTTCGTGAATTGCACACGATTCTCTATTCTCCCCCGGGGCTGCTACCGCCGCCGGAGGCACTTAAGCTTCTATTGACTTACCGTTAAGATAGCACCGGGAAAGGGCTTTGTCAACTTCTTTTTTCCGGGGGATTGCCTTTCCCGGAAAGATGTGATAAAATCCCTTCATGCGTACATATCTATTGGGTCACAGCCTTTTGGAATGGGGAAATCCCAACGGTACCAAGCCGCCGTAGAAGGACATAGAAGCCGCCGGATCCCATTGGCGCAAGCTGAGAAGGGGTCGGGCAACGAAGGCGTCCTGAGTCGGAATACGGGCTTTGACAAATCGCGCGGGACTCTTGGGGGCTGTCCGGCGTGACGGACTCGGGACCTTCCCGTCCAGATTCTATTTTTGCTTCAGTCCCCGAAGGAGGGCTTTTTTTGCGTCACGACGCCTTTTCCAAATACCATCCTCTGACCAATTTTCTGTTCTTTTTGGGGGCCATTGGGTTTTCCATGGTGATCCAGCATCCGGCCTACCTGGCCCTCAGCTTTGCCGCCGGATGCTGCTACTGCTTCGCCCTGGAAGGGAGGAAAACCGGCAGGCTGCTTCTGGGGCTGATCCCCTTATTTCTTCTGGTGGCGGCGGTGAATCCCCTGTTCAATACCCGGGGGGAGACGGTGCTTACTGTTGTTTTCGGGCGAAACTACACCCTGGAAGCCCTGGTCTACGGCATGGTGGTGGCGGGGATGCTGGTGAATATGCTGGTTTGGTTTCGCTGCTACAGCGCGGTGCTCACCAGCGATAAGTTTATCTGCCTGTTCGGGCGGATCCTCCCCTCCTTGTCCTTGCTGCTGGTAATGGTGCTTCGCCTGATCCCCAACCTGGGACGGAAGGCCAGGCAGATCAGCGGCGCCCGAAGATCCATCGGCAAGGGCCTGGGGGCGCAAAGCACCCGCCGGGAGAAAGCGGCGGACGGCATTCAGATTCTCTCCGCCCTGACCGGCTGGGCGCTGGAGGGCGGCATCGTCGCCGGCGACTCCATGCGCTCCCGGGGGTACGGCACCGCCAGGCGCACCAGCTTTCAGCTCTACCGGTTCACCCCCGGGGACATGGCGCTCATTGCCCTGATGGGGGCTTTGGCCGCCGGCGTTCTGGCGTGCGGCGGCACCCAGGCGGACTTTACGCCGGTCATTTCCATCCACCCAGTCACCTGGGGGCTGGCTTTCTTCGGCATATTTTTATTTCTTCCTTCCGCACTTCACCTTCAGGAGGCGATCCGATGGCACATTTCCATATCCAGGATCTGACCTTTTCCTACCCGGGCGGCAGCCGCCCGGTGTTGGACGGGATTCATCTGACCATTGCGCCGGGGGAATATGTGGTGCTCTGCGGCCAGTCCGGCAGCGGCAAAACCACCCTGCTTCGCCACTTAAAAACCGTGCTCACCCCCCACGGCCGCCGCAGCGGAACCATTTTATTCAACGGTCTGCCTCTGGAACAGACCGGCCAGCGGGAGCAGGCCGCCAAAATCGGCTACGTGATGCAGAACCCGGACGATCAGATTGTCACCGGCAAGGTCTGGCACGAGCTGTCCTTCGGCCTGGAAAGCCTGGGGGTGGACCGGAACACCATGCGCCTTCGGGTTGCGGAAATGGCCAGCTACTTTGGCATTCAGGACTGGTTCCACCGGGACGTGGATACCCTGTCCGGCGGGCAGAAGCAGCTTCTCAATCTGGCCGCCATCATGGCCGCTCAGCCGGAGGTGCTGATCCTGGACGAGCCCACCAGCCAGCTGGATCCCATCGCGGCCTCGGATTTTCTGGCTACGGTGCGGAAGATCAATCGGGAATTGGGCACCACCATTCTGATGACAGAGCACCGGCTGGAGGATATCTTCCACGCCGCCGACCGGGTGGTAGTCATGGAGGACGGCAGGATCCTTGCCAACGACGCCCCCCGGGCGGTATGTTATCAGCTGTACCGGCAAAACAGCCCCATGTTCCCCGCGCTGCCCACCCCCGCCCGGGCCTTCTACGCCGCCGGGGGAACCGGCGCTTGCCCGCTCACTGTCCGGGAGGGGCGAAGCTGGCTCACCGCCGCCCTTGAAACCGTCACCCGATCCCAGCCGGAGCCGGAGCCTGTGCCGGAGCAGGGGGAACCGGCCCTTCGGCTGAAGGATCTTTGGTTCCGCTATGAAAAAGATTCCCCCGATGTATTAAAGGGGCTTTCCTTCACCGTTCCCAAGGGCGCCCTGTTTGCCATTGTGGGAGGCAACGGCGCGGGAAAATCCACCGCCCTGAAGGCCGCCTGCGGCATCTGCAAGCCCTACCGGGGCAAAGTGGAAGTGTTCGGCCAGGAGCTGAAGAAGTATTCCGCCGGCCGGCTGTTCCGGGAAAACCTGGCCATGCTGCCCCAGGATCCCAAAAGCCTGTTTGTGAAAGACTCCGTTGGGGAGGAGCTGGAGGAAATGGACGCCTCCCGGGAGGAAATCTCCTCCGTTGCGGAGGATTGCCAGCTGACCTCCCTTCTGAACGCCCACCCCCATGACCTGTCCGGAGGAGAGCAGCAGCGGCTGGCCCTGGCCAAGGCCTTGCTGACCAAGCCCAGGCTGCTGCTTCTGGACGAGCCAACCAAGGGCCTGGACAGCTTTTATAAGCGAAAATTGGCCGGGATCCTCACCGGCCTGACAAAATCCGGGGTCACCGTGGTCATGGTCTCCCACGATGTGGAGTTCTGCGCCGAATACGCGGATCTGGTGAGCATGTTCTTTGACGGCCAGATTATGACCACCAACACCCCCCGCCGGTTCTTCGGGCAGAACAGCTTCTATACCACCGCCGCCAACCGCATGAGCCGCTGCGTCTTTCAAAACGCGGTCACCGTAGAGGATGTGGTGTCCCTTTACCGGGAAAACACCCGGTAGACAGCCCCGCTCCGGATCGCCGTATCCCCAATGCCCCGGAGGCCGCAACAGGTATGCGGTCTCCGGGGCATATTCCTTCCCAGCCGCTCTTTATCCCCGCAGGCCAGGCAGCAGCCGAAGCAGCAGGATCCACGCCAGACCGTAGTAGGTGACCACCGCCACCAGATCGTTTACCGTGGTAATCAGGGGCCCCGAGGCCACTGCCGGATCGATGCGGAATTTGCGGAAGATCAGCGGAATCACGGTACCGGAGATGCTGGACAGCACCATAGACACCGCCAGCGCGACGCCGGTGCAGGCGGAAACGGAAAAGGCCACCACTGCATTTTCTCCCTTGGCCAGCAAATACAGCCCGATCAGTCCCAGAGACAGTAGTCCCAGTATCAGACCGTTGCACAGTCCCACCCTGGCCTCCTTTGCCACCAGGAAAAGCTTCTGCTTCCGGGTCAGCTGTTCGTCCATTAATACCCGGATGGTAATGGCCAGAGACTGGGTACCCACATTCCCCGCCATATCCAATATCAAGGACTGAAAACATACCACCAGCGTCAAGCTGGCTACCACCTGTTCAAACAGGCCAACCACACCGGACACCAATAGTCCCAGTCCCAGCAGAATGGTCAGCCAGGGCAGCCGCTTGGCGATGCTTTTTTTCAGCGGCTCTGTCAGATCCTCTTCCGCCGCCAGTCCGCCCAGCTTGGCGTAGTCGTCCCCCAGCTGCTCATCCACCAGCTGGGTCATCTCCTGCGCCGTAAGGGCACCCACCAGCTTCCCCGCGCTGTCCAGCACGGGAATGGAGTCCTCCGAGTAGTCCTTGAGTCGCTCGATGCCCCCCGCGATCTCCTCGTCGGCGTATACATAGGGGTAAGAGGCCATGGTGATGGCTTCCAGCGCGGTGCCCTCCCGGGCAATGATCAGGTCCTTCAGGTCAATGGCGCCGGCGAAGGCGCCGTTTTCCTCTACTACATAAATGGTGGAGATGTTGTCATGTTCCGCCGCCTGGGCTACCAGCTGGCTCATAGCCTGCTTAACGCCGGTGCCCGTCTTGACCCACACATAGTTGGTAGTCATCTTGCTGCCGAACTGATCCTCGTCAAAGGCGCTCAGCATCAGGATCTCCCTGCGGCTTCCTTCCTCAATTAGCTCCAGCAGATTGGTTCGGCCCCGCTTATCCTGCCGCCGCAAGTACCGGGCCCCGTCCGCTGGCTCCATCTCAGAGAGCACCGCCGCCTGGCGGGAGATGGAAAGCTCATCCAAATAAGTCTCTGGGGCTTCGCAGTAGCTGAGCACATCCGCCAAATGCTTGCCGTCCATCATGGTGTACAGCTTCTGCCGCTGCTGCTCATCCAGCAGGTTAAGTGCCAGGGCAATGTCATTTTCATGAAATTCCCTCAGCTGCCGCCGGATGTTTTGAGGCGCCAGATTACTGGCGGCGATCTGGGCCACCTGGGCCGCGTAGTCCGGGCGCAGGGCGTTCATTTCCAGGTTTCTCTTCTTTGCGTTCATTGTCCGTTACCTCCTTACACTGAGTTTCCCAGAGCGGAGCCGGTATGGGTTTCAGAGGATCCCGGACAAATTTTGGCATAAAAATACCCATTGCCCCGGCCGCCTGTTCCCACCGGCTTTCGCCCAAGTGGTGCAGCGTTCTGTTCGGACAATGGGATCGGTCTATTTTTCAGGCGCATCAAAGCACCGCCAGAACACAGACGGCACAACGTACCGGGCATTCTGGCGCAAACCGTCTTCCCCTGTCCAAATGCCAACTACTGCTGCCGTCCATGTTTTTCACCTCGCAATGTATTGATTTTGCTTTACAGCTTTTCTATTTTACCATAGAAGCCAGAATATGGCAATGGATAAATTGTGAACAATGCGCCGGATCCTTCCCGGGGTACGGTCTGTTTATTAAGCCATGGGAGCAAAGGGGCAATTCGCTGCCTGCCCGGTACAAAAGCCCGGCTTTCGCCGGGCTTTTTGTTTGGTCAGCGTTTTTGATAGAGCATGCGGATGGAGTTGAGCACGCACAGCATGGCCACGCCGGAATCGGCGAACACCGCCAGCCACATGGAGGCGTAGCCGGTAAGGCCCAGAAGCATTACCGTGAATTTTACCCCCAGGGCGAATACCACGTTCTGCCAGGCGATCCTACGGGTGCGGGCGGCAATGTCCAGGGCCTGGGGCACCGCTTCCAGGTCCGAGGTCATGAACACCACGTCCGCCGCCTCAATGGCCGCGTCCGCCCCGGAGCCCATGGCCGCGCCCACGTCCGCCCCGGCCAGCACCGGGGCGTCGTTGATGCCGTCCCCTACGAACATGGCGGCCCCCTTCTCCCTTCGGATCTGCTGAAGCCGCTCCAGCTTCTGATGGGGCAGCAGTCCGGCGTGAACCTCCCGGATCCCCACCATGCCCGCCACCGCCTGGGCGGAGTCCACGGCGTCGCCGGTGAGCATGACCGGCTCCATGCCCATCTCCCGCAGGCTGCGCACGGCGCTCTCCGCTCCGGGCTTCACCGTGTCGGCAATGAGCAGGCAGCCCCGGTATTCCCCGTCCACCGCCACCAGCACCCGAGTGCCGTAGGCGTCGGCCCGGGGGAAGGAAACCCCCGCTTCCTCCAGGAGCCGTTCGTTGCCGCAGAGGATTTCCCTGCCTTCCAGCGCGGCCCGGATGCCCCGGCCGGGGAGCTCCTCCAGTGTTTCCGGCTGTTTTAATTCCAGACCCTTTTCTTTTGCCGCCGCAACAATGCTCTGGGCAATGGGGTGGGTGGAGTACTGCTCACAATGGGCGCAAAGGGAAAGCAGCCCTTCTTCCCCTTCGATCTTCTGCACCCGGAAATCCCCCCTGGTAATGGTGCCGGTTTTGTCCATGACCACCGCCCGGATTCCCGCCATGGCCTCCATAGACTGGCCCCCCTTAAACAGAATTCCCTTCTTGCTCCCCGCGCCGATTCCGGCGAAGAAGGCCAGAGGCACGCTGAGCACCAGGGCGCAGGGGCAGCTCATGACCAGAAAGGACAGGGCCGTATACACCCAGTAGCCCCAATCCCCGGTGACCAGGGAGGGGATCAGAGCGGTGAGGGCGGCGATGATCACCACCGCCGGGGTGTAGATCCGGGAGAAGCGGGTGATGAAGCGATCCATCTTGGGCTTGCTGGCGGCGGCGTTTTCCACGCTGTCCAGGATTCGGGTGACCATGGATTCCGACAGGGGCTTATCCACCCGCATGGTCAGGGTGCCGGAGATGTTGACGCAGCCGGAGGTCACGCCGCTGCCGGGCCGCACCGACACGGGCACCGGCTCTCCGGTGATGGGGGCGGTGTCCAGGCGGCTTTCCCCGCTGACCACGGTTCCGTCCAGGGGCACCCGGTCTCCCGGGCGCACCAGCACCAGCGCGCCCACCTGGGCCTCCCCGGCGGGGATTTGGCGCACATCGTCCCCCTCCACCAGGTTGACCACCTCCGGCCGCAGATCCACCGCTTCCATGATCTGACTGCGGCTGCGCTCCACCGCCTTATGTTCAAAGAATTCCCCCACCCGGTAGAAGAGCATGACGCCCACCGCCTCTTCATAGCTGCCGATGCAAAAGGCGCCGATGGAGGCCAGGGACATGAGGAAGTTCTCGTCCAGCATTCTGCCCTTGATGAGATTCTTACCGGCGGTAACCAGGATCTCCCAGCCCACAATCAGATAGGCCGCCAGGCACCCGGCCAGCGCCAGCCGGGAATGGCCCGTATGCTCCAGAACAAGGCTCAAAAGGAACAGCCCCGTCCCCGCCAGCAGGGGCAGGCTTTCGGAATGGGCATGGTCTTTGTGGGAATGGCCGTGGGCTTCCTCATGATGGTGGTGGTCATGATGGCAGCAGCCCTCATGAGGATGGTCGTGGCCATGGTGGCAGCAGCCTTCGTGATGGTGGCCGTGGTCATGGTGGCAGCAGCCCTCGTGGGAATGGCCGTGGTCATGGTGGCAGCAGCCTTCGTGATGGCGGCCGTAATCCTGGGGATGGCCCTTTCCCGCTTCTCTGGGCCGGATCACCACCGCCTCTTCCACCGTCCTTGCCAGGGCCTGAAGCTCCTCCACCAGACTGTCCGGATCCTCCGCCGTCAGCCGCAGCTGGCCGGTGGAAAAGGTGATTACCGCCTCCTCCACCTGGGGGTGGTCGTTCATCTTTCCCTCGATCTTCGACGCGCAGTTGGCGCAGTCCAGATTCTCTATCCAATACACCTTTCTCGCCATGGAATGTCCTCCTGTTTGATTAAACATATGAGCAATCGTTCATGTGTAAGCCAAGTATACACCCATACCCGCCGGTTGTCAATAGGGCGGGCATAATTTTCTTCCCAGGCCCGGGAAGGGGGCGTTGAATGGCACGCAGTAAAAAATATGTCATCTCGAGCGAAGCGCAGCGGAGTCGAGAGATCCTGGCACTTTCGGGCGCTGAAGTGTCCGTTGGTTCCGCCGGTGGAACCAGTTCGGTACCTGCTGGCCGTGGGTGCGTAGATCCCTCGACTTCGCTGGGGATGACAGGTCTTTTCTGCGGAGGAACCATTTGGGTGCCTACTGACCGTAAGTGCGTAGATCCCTCGGCTTCGCTCGGGATGACAGGTCTTTTCTGCGGAGGAAGCACCCGACTCCGTTGTTTGCTCTGCACTTCCCCACTCTGTCATCTCGAGCGCAGTCGAGAGATCCACGCACTCCTGGGCGGGAAAGGGGGCGTTGAATGGCACGCAGTAAAAAATATGTCATCTCGAGCGGAGCAAAGCGTAGTCGAGAGATCCTGGCACTTTCGGGCGCTGAAATGTCTATTGGTTCCGCCGGTGGAACCAGTTCGGTACCTGCTGACCGTAAGTGCGTGGATCCCTCGGCTTCGCTGGGGATGACAGGTCTTTTCTGCGGAGGAACCATTTCAGTGCCTACTGACCGTAAGTGCGTAGATCCCTCGACTCCGCTTCGCTCCACTGGGGATGACAGGTCTTTTCTGCGGAGGAAGCACCCGACTCCGTTGTTTGCTCTGCACTTCCCCACTCTGTCATCTCGAGCGCAGTCGAGAGATCCACGCACTCCTGGGCGGGAAAGGGGGCGTTGAATGGCACGCAGTAAAAAATATGTCATCTCGAGCGGAGCAAAGCGTAGTCGAGAGATCCTGGCACTTTCGGGCGCTGAAGTGTCCGTTGGTTCCGCCGGTGGAACCATTTGGGTGCCTACTGGCCGTAAGTGCGTGGATCCCTCGACTTCGCTCGGGATGACAGGTCTTTTCTGCGGCGGAACCAGTTCGGTACCTGCTGGCCGTGGGTGCGTAGATCCCTCGACTTCGCTGGGGATGACAGGTCTTTTCTGCGGAGGAACCATTTCAGTGCCTACTGGCCGTAAGTGCGTAGATCCCTCGACTCCGCTTCGCTCCGCTGGGGATGACAGGTCTTTTCTGCGGAGGAAGCACCCGACTCCGTTGTTTGCTCTGCACTTCCCCACTCTGTCATCT
>CALWXR010000044.1 GCA_944385535.1 uncultured Oscillospiraceae bacterium | reverse complement strand
CAGCTTCCGCAAGAAACCAATTATTTTGTCAGAAAGAATGATGCAAATGCAGGAAAGGTTTGGCGCATCCCTCGTCCAAGTGCTCCCCTACCCTGCCGGGGGCCTTCCTTTCTTGTCTCGGCAAGAAAGGAAGCAAAGAAGCCGACCGGGGAGGCGCTGAACGCTGGCCAGCTCCCGCGCCAGAGCCGCCCTCCCCGGACCCCTCCCGGCGCGCACTTGGTAAGCGCTGGTATACCCTTTCGCCGCCGAATGGGTGCGGTGCCCGAATCGGTACGCAGCATCCCAATCACTGCCCAGCCTTAAGCCCGCCATTTTTCAGGGAAGCTCGGAGGAACCAACGAACATTCCTCTCTCACCGGCACTGGCTGAGCCTTTGCTGAACAAAGTCGATAAGCATATTTTTGATTAGAATCCGTATAAACCAGACGCTGCTAAACCAATGAGGTGAACGACTATGGACTCCATTTATGTTACCGGCCACCGGAATCCGGACACCGATTCCATTGTGGCAGCCATCGCCTATACCGCTCTGCGCAACGCCTGCGGCGACCGGGAATACCAGGCCGCCTGCCTGGGCCAGCTGACGGAAGAGACGCAGATTGTGCTGAACCGGTTCGGCTTCCAGCCCCCCAAGCGGCTGAACAACCTGTACACCCAGGTGCGGGATCTGGACTTTGACACCCCGCCTGTATTCAGCGCCGGGGTCACCGTGGGCCGGGCCTGGGACGAATTGCAGGAGCACCCCAACATCGCCTCCGTGGCGGTGGCCCGGGAGGACGGCACCCTGTACGGCATTTTGTCCCGGACGGATATCTCCGACTACAACATGTCCCGCATTGCTTCCGGGGTGCTGGAGGAAGTGCCTCTTTTCAATCTTCTGTCTGTGCTGGAAGGAAAGATCTTAAATGAAGCCGGGGAGCATACGGACACCGTAGCCGGCGAGGTGGTCATCGCCCTGCCCCAGCGGCAGGAGAATCTGCTGTTTCAGAAGCAAAGCTCCATCGTTCTGTGCGGCTACCAGCCGGATCTGATCCGCCGGGCTCTGGAAATGAATGCAGCCTGCCTGATCCTGTGTCAGGCGGAATTGCCGGAGCAGTTTCGGGACTTTCCCACCGGGACGTGCATCATCTCCACCCCCCTGGACGCCTACCGGGCCGCCCGGCTGATCTTCCAGTCCACGCCGGTGGGCAGGATTACCCACACCCACGGGCTGGTGTGCTTCCACCTGAACGACCGGGTGGACGATGTGCAGGAGATGGTGCTGAAATACCGGCACCCCAGCTACCCCATCCTGGACGAACAGGAGCGGGTGGTGGGAATGCTGTCCCGGTATCATCTGCTCCGCCCCCGGCGCAAGCGGGTAGTTCTGGTGGATCACAACGAGGCCTCCCAGTCCGTTCCCGGTCTGGATCAGGCGGAGATTCTGGAAATCATCGACCACCACCGCCTGGCGGACATCCAAACCCGAACCCCCATCTATGTGCGCAACGAGCCGGTAGGCTCCACCAACACCATCATCGCCGGCATGTTCCAGGAGCGGGGCCTTATGCCCCCGGCCAACCTGGCAGGCATCATGGCCGCCGCCATTTTGTCGGATACGGTCATGTTCAAGTCCCCCACCTGCACCCCCCGGGATATTAAAACCGCCGGGAGGATGGCCCGGATCGCCAACATTTCCTTAGACGAGCTGGGCCGGGAGATCTTCTCCGCTTCCGTGGAGAACAAGTCGGCGGAAGAGGTGCTGTTTGCCGATTACAAGGAATTCCACATCGCCGGCCACAGCTTCGCCGTGGCCCAGCTGACCTGCGTGGATTCCTCCGCGGTTCTGCGGCGGAAGGAGGAATTCCTGTCGCTGATGAAAACCCACGCCCGGCAAAAGCGCTTTGATCTCATGGTGCTCATGCTCACCGACGTGCTCCTGGAGGGCACCCAGATCCTGTATGTGGGAGACGACGACGCCATCGGCCAGGCCTTCGGCGTCACGCCGAAAGACAACACCGCCTTCCTGCCCGGAGTCATGAGCCGGAAAAAACAGGTGATCCCCATGCTGTCGGATCTTTGGGGCTAATACCGGACGAGACCGTTCCACTGGGTTTATGAATATGAGATAATCGTTGTAGTAGAGGAGTACCGTATGATGGTATTTTTGAGAGTTCTATTATTGCTTCTTTCCATGGCTGGCTTTTGCCTGTATTTTCGCAAAAGATGGAATATCCCATTGGAATTCTTGCCGGCATTGTATTGTACCATCTGTATCTGCCTATTGTTTTTCGCCGGTATTTTAAATGTATTGCTGGAATGCGCGCTGGTATGTGCGGCAGCGGGGATTTTCTTATTGATTCTGGAGCGGAAGGAGCTGACCCGGCTTTCCAAACGGAACTGGGCGGTATTGGGGATATTCTGCTTGGCTCTGGGATATGCCGCTTATTTGCTGATGAATACTTACTCATCCCATTATGATGATTTTTCGCACTGGGGGCTGGTAGTTCGGGAAATGCTGCGCGATGACCGTATGCCCAATTTCCAAAACGAATTGATAGAATTTCAGGCGTATCCTCTGGGAAGCGCCCTTTGGATTTACTATGTCTGCCGCTTGGCTGGCATAGGAGAAGGGGGCTATTTTCTGGCCCAGCAGATCCTGCAGATCAGCTGCTTCCTTCCTGTGCTTGTGTGGCTAAACAAACGAAACTGGAGTTTGGCATTTTCTGTGATCGGCTACACGCTGTACGCGCTGACAAGCGGCGTGCCCATCAATACGCTGCTGGTAGACACGCTGCTGGCTGTCATTGCCGTTGCGTTGTTTTCTATTTGCTGGTTTTATCGGGAAGAAAAACAGCGAATGATCTTTATATCTATGCCCCTGGTGTTCGCGTTGCTTCAGGTCAAAAACAGCGGCATATTCTTTGCCATCCTGTTTTGGCTATGGGCAGGGGCGCAGATATACGGCGCCCGTCATACCGACAAAACGCTGCTGCGCAGATTTTTTCTCTGGGATATTTTACTTCCCGGTGGAAGCGTTCTGATATGGCAGCGGCACGTGCGTCTGGTATTCCCTTACGGAGCATGGTCACTGCACGCCATGACGCCGCAAAACTATAAGCAGGTGTTTCTGGGAAAAAGCCTGGATAACATCACATCGGTGTTCCAAAACGCCTTCCAGAGAATATTTGTTAATGACAATGTTCTCTGGCTGCTGGTGGTCATTACAGCATTGCTGTTAATCTATGCGGCGGTCAACAGGCGGGAATCACAAAAAAGCGCCCTGTACCAACTGTGCGCGAACTGGGGGATCTTGCTGTTTTATTTGCTGGGCATTTGCGCTATGTATATTTTCTCAATGCCCCAGGATCAAGCGGATAATTTGGCCGGCTTCAACAGATATATGAGCACATGCGGGATTTTCCTGTACGGAATCAACGTGATCTGGCTGCTGCGGAATGTCCAGGCACATAACCTGAACCGAAAAGTTTTAGCGGGTGTTGTGACCGCGATTGTGGCGGCGGCGCCGTTTTGGAATCTGAAAACCGGAGAATTTCGATTTGCTTCGGGATTCTCTTCGCTGCTTCAGCGGCCTCAGGGAAGCCAGGTCCGGGAGACGCTTGTAAGCTGCCTGGAGCAATTCCAGCCAGAGAAAGGTTCTAAAAAATGGCTGGTTTATCAACAGGAGTCTGACTCCGGATATTTATACTATGTTATGCGCTATGAGCTGGAGACGGATAACGTACGCATAATTCCGAGTTTCCAGGAGTACGCCACAGTGGAAGATATGGCATCGGATGGAGATTATCTTCTGATCTGGACGCCGGATGATGCTTCCGACCAATTCCTGCGAGACAATGGTTATGACAGTGACTGCGGGAAACAAGGTTTTATTCTGAAATTGACCTCTGAAGAATAGAAAACGAAAAGCAATGTTTATTTTACTTTTGATCTTTTCTGTGTTATAATGATATTTTGAGGCAAAAGGAGGAAAACCATGGGCTTTGAAGCCATACTGGGCAACCGCCGGCTAAAGGAAAATCTGACCCAATCCCTTTCCAAAGGGCATATTTCCCACTTTTACCTGATCTCCGGCCCGGAGGGCTCCGGCAAGCATACCCTGGCCCGGCTCCTGGCGGCTGCCATATTATGCAGGAGCGGTCAGAAGCCCTGCCTTCACTGCGGCCCCTGCCGGAAGGTGATGGACGGGAACCACCCGGACTTCATTACCGTGGACGACCCGGAGAAGAAAACGGTGCCTGTGGATCTGATCCGGCAGGCCCGGGCGGATATTTACATTCGTCCCAATGAATCGGAATATAAGGTCTACCTGTTTCCCCGGGCTCAGGATATGGGCATTCCCGGGCAGAACGCTTTGCTGAAGGTTCTGGAGGAACCGCCCCGGTACGGCGTGTTTATCCTGCTGACCGACAATCCGGACAAGCTGCTGCCCACGGTGCGCTCCCGGTGTACGGAGCTGAAAATGCAGGCGCTGCCGGAAGGGGAGCTTCAGGCGGCGCTGAGCGGGCAGTTCCCCCAGGCGCAGCCGGAGGACATCGCCGCCGCCATCGCCAGAAGCGGCGGCTTCCTGGGGCAGGCCCAGCGTCTGCTGGGGGAGGCGGATCAGCTGCAGCCCCAGACCCGGGCCTTTGCCGACGCCTTTTCCCAAAAGGATCCTTTGGCGCTGATCCAGCTGCTGGCCCCCATGGAGAAATGGAAGCGGGACGCGCTGGCGGAGATCCTGGCCGCCTGGCTGGAACTGACGGAAAGCGCCCTGGCCGCCCGGGGCGGCGTCCGGGCGGTATCCCCTCTGGCCCGCCGGATCGCTGCCAGCCGCAGCGCCGGTGAGATTCTGGAAGCGGTGAAAGCCCTGAAACAGGCCCTGGACTATACCCAGAGCAACGTATCTCCCGGAGCCATATGCGGATATTTGGCCTGGGCCCTGAGATAAGAAGAAACGGTCCCGAACCGATGAATATAAGGAGCAAAACCAATGGAAGAAGAAATCAAGACCCCGGAACGGGTGGAAGTGGTGGATATCCAGTTCCGCCCCGGGCAGAAAGTTTATTATTTTGACCCTGACGGCGCAGACTATGCCCAGGGAGACCATGTCATCATGGATACCGCCCGGGGGGCGGAATTCGGCATTTGCTGCGGGGGCAATCACCAGATCCCTGTGAAAGAGGTGGTCGCCCCTCTGAGGAAGATCCTGCGCAAGGCCACGGCACAGGATGAAAAAATCGTGGCGGAGAACCGGCAGAAGGAAAAGAAAGCCTACAGCGTGTGCATGCAGAAGATCCAGGATCATGGCCTGGACATGCAGCTGGTCAGCGCGGAGGTTGCCTTTGACGGCAGCAAGATTCTGTTTTACTTCACGGCCGATGAGCGGGTGGATTTCCGGGAGCTGGTGAAGAACCTGGCGTCCGTGTTCCACACCCGGATCGAGCTGCGGCAGATCGGCGTCCGGGACAAGGCGAAGATGGTAGGCGGCCTGGGCATCTGCGGCAGAAGCTTCTGCTGCGCCAGCTTCCTGGACGATTTCCAGCCGGTATCCATTAAAATGGCCAAGACCCAGAACCTGAGCCTGAATCCCACCAAGATCTCCGGCACCTGCGGCCGGCTGATGTGCTGTCTGAAATACGAGCAGGAGGCCTATGAGGATCTGATCCGCACCAGCCCCAAAATGGACTCCTTCGTGGACACGCCGGAGGGCCGGGGCACGGTGGTGGAAGTGGATCTTCTGCGCCAGCGGGTGAAGGTGCGCATGGAGGACAGCCCGGAGACCGTCTCCCAGTTCTCCAATTCCGATATCGCGGTGCTGCGCAGCGGCAAAGCAAAGAAAAACGATCCCCCTATCCCTGCGGATCTGGCCCCCATTTCCGGCGGCGGCAAGCGGCCCCGGAAGGAGCCTGCCCCGGAGGAAAAACCCCTGCTGGAGCCCATCCGTTTCCGCTACAGCACGGAGAAGATCGTAGAAGATCCGGTGGAGGCTCCCAAGGAAGCGCCGGAAGAAGCCCAGGAGCCGAAGTCCGGCCGCGTTCGTTCCCGCCGCCGCAAGCCCAGACAGTCCGGCGAGGAAGGGGAGGCGCCGCTGGGGCAGGAGCCGGAAAAGAAGGCCTCCAAAGAGTCCAAGGCCTCCGGCGCCCCGGAAGAACCGGCACGGAAAAGCCGCCGCCGGAACAATTACCGCCGCCATCGGCCGAAGGGCGAAGGGCAGCAGAAAGCATAAGTAAATAAGGAGCGCGTTCCATGAATTTCAAAGCAGAAATAAAAAAGCACCTGGGAAGATACCCTGTTCCCGGCTGGATGTATTTGATCTTTACCACAGCATACAACGAGGTTCTGCTGCACCTGTGGACCACGGAGGCCCTTCAGCCGGGCCGTTTCCTGGCGGTCATCGCCTTTGGATTGGGATTTGGCTGTATTTTGGCCTTGGTGAGCAGCTTGCTTCCCTCCCTCCGGGCGGCCAAGTGGACGGCGGTTGTACTGGGAACCCTGGTCACGGTGATCTGGCTGGTGGAATACTTCATCTCCGACGCCTACCAGGTGTTTATGACCCCGGCTACCGTTTTCAACGGCGCGGGCGGCGTGGCCGGAGATTTCTTGAATCTGGTCATTTCCCTGGTGATCCGGGGAATGTGGCGGATCCTGCTGGCCCTGCTGCCTACCTTCCTGTACGCCCTGCTGTGCCGGGGCGTTTCCACAGGCTGGAAGCTGCGCGGCACCCTGGCGGCTGCCGCTGCCGGAATGTATTTGCTGGGATGGTGTTCCGTAAAGTTTCTGACCTCGGACCAATCCCGGTTTGGCGCCGCTTACGAATTTGACAGCGCGGTTCGCTGCTTTGGGCTGCATATGGCTCTGAACCTGGAAACCGCCAATGCCGTAAGCGGCGGCCAGGAGGCGGAGTTTGTGGCGATGCCCACACAGCCTGTGCAGATCCCCACCCAGCCTGAGGACAGCCAGGATCAGACGGAGTCTGAGACCGAACCTGCGCAGGTGGTTTATGAGGACAACGTGATCGCCCAGCTGGATCTGGACGCGCTGCTGGAAACCTACAAGTCAAACGCCAACATTTCTCAGCTTTTGAATTATGTAAACTCCCTGACCCCCTCCAAGCAGAACGAGTATACCGGCCTGTTTGAAGGGAAAAACCTGATCCTGATCACCGCGGAGGCCTTTGCCGCTCAGGCCATCGATCCGGAACGCACCCCCACCTTGTACCGTATGGCCAACGAGGGCATCCGGTTTACGGAATACTACCAGCCTGCCTGGGGCGGCAGCACCACCTCCGGCGAGTTCTCCAATCTGGTTGGCCTGGTGCCCACCAACGGCGGCGTGTGCATGAAGGAGGCCATTCAGCAGAACCTGTTCCTGACCATGGGCAATCAGCTTCAGCGGCTGGACTATTACTCCGCCGCCTACCACAACCACGCCAACAACTTCTATGACCGGAATAAGACCCACACCCACTTGGGCTATGACCGGTTCATCGCCCAGTACGGCGGCCTGGAAGGGGTCAAGCTGGTCTGGCCGGAAAGCGACTGGGAGATGATGGTTGCCACCCTTCCGGATTATATTGACCAGCAGCCCTTCAGCATTTACTATATGACCGTAAGCGGCCACTGCGTCTACAGCCAGGAGGAAAACGCCATGTCCAAGAAGAATTACGACGTGGTGGCGGACATGGACTGCAGGGAGACGGTAAAATGCTACTATGCCTCCCAGCAGGAGCTGGAAAACGCCATGGCCTACCTGGTGGAGCAGCTGGAATTGGCGGGGATCGCCGATGATACGGTGATCGTTATCAGCACCGACCACTATCCCTACGGCCTGGAGCGCAGCGGCGCCTGGAAGAACAACGCCGACTACCTGGCCGAGCTGCTGGGGGTGCAGAGCTATGATAAATTTATCCGGGACAATAACGCCCTGATCATCTGGAGCGGCTGCCTGGAGGACATGGATCTGGAGATCGACACGCCGGTATACAGCCTGGATATCCTGCCTACCCTGTCCAATCTGTTCGGGCTGGAATATGACTCCCGGCTGCTGATCGGGCGGGACGTATTCTCAGAGGAAATCCCCCTGGTTCTGTGGTCGGATCACAGCTGGGCGACCGACCTGGGCCGTTACGACGCCCAGACCGGAGAGTTCACGCCGGCGGAAGGGGCCCAGGTGCCGGAAGGCTATCAGGAGGCCATAGACGCCATCGTGAGCAACAAGATCGCCTTTTCCCGGGGCGTGCTGAACAACGATTTCTATAACTGCATCACCGAGGCATTGGGCATTGAACGGTAATTCCCACGAAAAATTTCCCCGCTGAAAAGCAGCGGGGAAATTTTTCAGAGTGTTGAAAAAGCTTCTGGCGCTTACAGCGCCAAAGGCCCCCTTGTGCAAAGGGTAAGCCAAGCGCAGTCGCGGTAGTGAATGACAGCGTAAGTGGGCAGTCAGAGCCGCAGCGAGCTGTCACGGCGAAGCCGTGACTGGGGGATTGTGCGGTACAATGTGCGAATTCGCCCGCACTCCGGCAAAGAGAGAACATTCTGCCGCTTCAATCCCTCCGAGCAGGCTTCGCCTGCCCACCTCCCTTTGCACTTCGGAGGCTTTGGCGCGGCGCTTGTTTATAAGCTTCTACCCGGAAACTTACTTTCTCGACAGCCTGATTTTTATCCGTTGGAGGCGTCGGCCTTCTGGGCTTCCAGAACGTCGGCCACGTTTAAAGAACGCAGAACGCTGTATTCATTGAAGCGGGTATCGTTGGTTTCCGCCACGAATACCAGCTGGATCTGCTTGTCCTCCACCGTGGTCTGGGAGGCCAGGGTTTCCGCCCGGGAAGCGTCCACCCCTTCCAGGTAGATCCGGCATCGTCCCTCCGGCAGGGCGAAGGCGGCGTTGTCCACACCGAAGGACAGGGTAAACCCGCTGGCGTTGGTGGCGGACACCAGCTTCTGGGCCGCCTCCTGGAGGGCTGTGTCTTTATCTCCGTCAAAAATATACTGGTCAGACACAGGGAACCGGAAATTGGCCAGCATGACTTCCTGAAAGCCCATTTCCTTCAGCTCCGCAATGATGTTGGTAATCCAGTTGATGGTGGTGGCGTTGGTGGGATCCAGCCAGTAGAAGCCCTCGTCGTCCATCCAAAGACCGGCCCGGCTGAGCATGTACAGGCCGGAGGAAACATGGTTCAGGCCGAAGTTATAATCCTGGAAGGCGCTGACTCTGGCGATGGTATAAAAGCCCTTGTTTTGCAGCTTGGTCACCAGCTCGCCCACTGCCTCCACATCCGTGCTGGCGGAATGAAGGGCCTCGTCTAAGTGGGACGGATAGAAGAAAGAACCGTAGGGACCTTTCATGTCGATCATAATGGGCGTGCCGGAAACCAGCTTGTCCACTTTTTCGTTGACTCCGGCCAGCTCCGTTTGCAGCATTTCGCTGGTGATATAGTAGCCGTTCAGCTGGGTCATGTCACTGCTGGTGTTCAGGGCGTCGCTGCCCTCATTATAATAAATGGAAATGTTCTCTTCTGCCACGGGAGGATTGGCCACTTCACCGGAGACCTCCTGGGAGGACAGGGAAAAATCCAGGGTGGCGCCGTCTTCCGTATAGACCACATAGCGCTCCAGCCAAACCACCCAGCACAGCCATGCGACAGCGCCAATAAGCAATATGGTCAAAAATACGGTGCCTACCCGGTTGATGACCCGCCGTGTACGGTAGGGGATACTCATAGTTTGCTCCTTTACATATCTGTTTCTGAAAACCGGCGGGGCCGGTTTTGGATTATCGGGGGTTGCAAGCGGTGACGCAGCGCCACTCCTCCCGGGAATGGACGGCCGTTACCGTCAGCCCCGCGTCCCGCAGGGCGGACAGAACATCGTCCAACCGGGTATCCAAAATCCCGGAGCAGATCAGGGCGCCGGCGCCTCCCAGAAACCCGGGAAGCACAGGGGCCAGACCGATGATCACATCCGCCACAATGTTCACCAGCACCAAATCGTAGTCCTGATCCGCCAGCCGGGACATAAGCGCCCGATCCTGGGTCACGTTTCCGGTGAGGGCGGTAAATTCCGGGGCGGAAAAGCCGTTGTAGGCGGCGTTTTCCCGGGCGATGTCCTCCGCCTTGGGGTCGATGTCCACCCCCAGGGCGGCAGCCGCGCCCAGCCGCAGGGCGGTGATGGACAATATTCCGCTTCCGCTGCCTAGATCCAGACACCGGAAGCCCGGCCGGACAAGGCGCTCCATTTGCTCTATCACCAGCTGGGTAGAGGGGTGGGCGCCGGTGCCGAAGGTCAGGCCGGGATCTAAAATCACCTTCTTCCGAGCTGTTTGTTCATCGGCAAGCCAGTAGGGGAGCGCCACAATGGTTTCTCCTACTTCCTGGGGAGGATAGCTGTCCTTCCAGCTTTCCTCCCAATCGGTTTGGGCCAGGGGAGCCGCGGACAGGGAAAGCCCCATTTCGGAAGCCAGCGCTTCCAGACGGGCCCGGCCGTCCTGATCGGCATCCTCCAGATAGAGCTTGATCCGGGAAACGCCTTGGAGCTGCTTTTCCAAGGATTCGTCGATGTAGTCCCAGCAGGCCCGGTTTTCCTCCAGAAAGGCCTCAAACTCCGCCTGATCCTCTATGACCAGATCGGAAAATCCCCGGGCGGTAAGGGCGGCGGCTAAATCGTCAATCCGCTCTGAGGTGGTGTTGATGGTATATTCAAGCCATGTCATGTTGATTTTCTCCTGTTCCCGCCCATACAGGCAATGCCCTGGCGGGTGGTTTCAAGGGTTTGAAAGGGGATGTCCAAATTCAGATTCTATTGTAGCGCATGAATCAAAAAATAACAACCAAAAAAGTCTGAATTTTTTGTATCCCTCTTCCTATTTTTGAAAAAGTGGTATATAATATCCTTTACACGACTGTTTCAGGCGGGAAAAAACTGTCCATCGGACTTTGGCAGCGGTCCCGCCGGCCCCAAGGAGAGAACCATGATGCAAACCATCCACCTTCTGCCCGGTGTAACCCTGCGGGTTTTCCGGGACACCCGTTTTAAGCAGGGCTGCCTGAGCTTTCAGCTGGCAGGCCCTATGAACAAAGCCGAATCCGCCATGAACGCCCTGCTGCCCTCGGTGCTCCTGCGGGGCACCAACCGGTGTCCGGATCTGCGTTCCATCACGGAGCGGCTGGACACCCTGTACGGCGCCGGGGTCAGCCCGCTGGTTCGCCGGATCGGCGACTATCAGACCTGCGGCCTGTATTGCAGCTTTATGGACGACCGGTTCGCCCTGCCGGGAGACCGGGTCATGGGAGATATGCTGGCGTTTCTGGAAGAGCTGCTGCTGGATTCGCCCCTGGAGGATGGGGGCTTCCGCGGCTTTTTTGTAGAGAGCGAAAAGAAGAACCTGATCTCCGCCATTGAATCGGAACTCAATGACAAACGGATCTACGCCATGAACAAACTGCTCAAAACCATGTGCAGCGCCGACACCTTCGGCCTGCCCCGGCTTGGCAGCGTGGAGGATGTGGCGGCCATTGATCCGGCGGCCCTTCGCCGCCATTATGAAACCATGCTCCGCATCCGCCCCATTGAAGTGTTTTATGTGGGCAGCGGGGAAGCCGCCCAGGTGGCGGATCTGCTGACGCCTATGGTTTCCAAGCTGGAACGGCAAGTCCTTCCTCTGCCGGAACAAACGGACTTTCACTCCTGCCCGGGGCGGGATGAGGTGGAGATCATGGAGGTGACCCAAGGGAAATTGTGCATGGGCTTTGTCACCCCCATTACCAATCAAAAGAAGGAATTTCCCGCCATGCAGGTGTTGAACACCCTGTTCGGCGCGGGCATGACCAGCAAGCTGTTCCAGAACGTCCGGGAAAAGCTGTCCCTTTGCTACTCCATCGGCTCGGCCTATTACGGCTCCAAGGGCATTCTGGTGGTCAGCGCCGGCATCGACTTTGACAAAGAAGAAAAAACCCGCCGGGAGATCCTCCGCCAGCTGGAGGACTGTCAGGCCGGGAGGATCACCCGGGAGGAATTGGAAGCGGCAAAGCAGGCCATCATCAGCGCTCTGCGGGCCACCCACGACTCCCCCCGGGCCATTGAAGGCTATTACGCCACCGCCGCCCTCAGCGGCATCCGCCTGACCATGCCGGAATATATGGCGGCGGTGAAGGACGTGACTGTGGAGCAGGCGGCGGAAGCGGCCAGAAGCCTGGAACTTCACACCACCTATTTTCTGAAAGGAGCAAGCCAATGACCAAACTGGAATTTCCCGAGGTGGACGAGTCTCTTTACCGGGAAGTGCTTGAAAACGGCCTGACGGTTTGCGTCGTCCGCCGCCCGGGCTTTACCAAAAAGCTTGCCTACTTCGTCACCGACTACGGCTCCATTCATACGGATTTCCTGCTGGATGGGCAAGTGTATCACGCCCCGGCGGGCGTGGCCCATTACCTGGAGCATAAAATGTTCGACATGCCCGGCGGGCGGGATGTGTCGGCGGAGTTTGCCGCCTGGGGGGCCAATACCAACGCCTTTACCAGCTACGATATGACCGCCTACTATTTCTCCTGTACCGACCACTTCCCTGAGTGCCTGAGGCTGCTGCTGGAATTTGTATCCACCCCCTGCTTCACCCAGGAAAGTGTGGAAAAGGAGCGGGGCATCATCGATCAGGAGATCGGCATGAATCTGGACAGCCCGGACAGCGTGGTATTCGACGAACTGATGAAGGCCATGTATTCCAGCCATCCCATCCGGGTGCCCATCCTGGGCACCGGCGAAACCATCCGGCAGATTACCCCCCAGGTGCTGAACCAGTGCCACCGGGCCTTTTACACCCCGCAGAATATGATGCTGTGCGTGGTGGGGGATGTGGATCCGGAAGAGGTGGCCGCCATTGCCCGGCAGATGCTGGGAATGGAAAAACGGGAGGCGGGCCGGAAATTACGGCCCTGGCAGGAGGATATGGGCTGCCTCCGGCAGGAAACCAGCCGGGCGATGGAGGTTGCCATGCCCATGTTCCAGATGGCGTTCAAGTGCGAGCCGGTGGGCAGGGGCGATGAAGCCATCCGCCAGGAAATGGTGGCGGATCTGGCGGCGGAAGCTCTGTTCGGCGAGTCCTCGGAGCTGTACCTGAAGCTGTATGAGGAGGGCCTGATCGATTCCTCCTTCGGCGGCGGGTTTGAGACCATCGACGGCTGCGCCATGCTCATGTGCGGAGGCGATTCGGAGGATCCCCGGGCGGTGCGGGAGGCGGTTCTTGCCCAGGGGGCCAGGCTGGCGGAGGAGGGCCTGTCGGAAAGGCGCTTTCAGCGGATGAAGCGAAGCGCGCTGGGCCGCCGGATCCGGGATCTGGACAGCTTTGACGGCACCTGTTTTCGGGTGTGCGCCTATCATTTCTCCGGCTTTGACTATTTCCGCTTCCCGGAAGTGTACCGGAACATCCAAAAAGAAGAGGTGCAATCCTTTTTGCGCCGGGTGGTGCAGGCGGAGCGGTGCGCCCTGTCCATCGTCCGGCCCCTGGAATAAAAACTATGGCAACGCCGCAAGGAGGCAAACTATGAATCCCAGCAATTATTCCGCCATTTCCTTTCCCGGCCTGGGGATCGAGGTGAATCCGGGCCGGGCATTTTCCCTGGGCCCGCTGACCGTTCACTATTACGGCCTGATCATCGCCGTTGGATTGATCCTGGCTGTGGTCTACGCTACCAGGCGATGCAAGAGCTTCGGTGTTTCCGAGGACGATCTGCTGGACGGGGTCTTATGGGTCACGCCCTTCGCCATCCTCTGCGCCCGGGCCTACTACTGCGTGTTCTCCTGGGATCAGTACGCCGGCGACCCCATTTCCGTGCTGTACATCTGGAACGGGGGTCTGGCCATTTACGGCGGCGTTCTGGGGGCGGCCCTGGGCGTTCTGGTATTCTGCCGGATCAAGAAGCTGAAGCTGAGCGCCGTGCTGGACATGGTGGCCCTGGGCTTTCTCATCGGCCAGTCCATCGGCCGGTGGGGCAACTTCTTCAACCGGGAGGCCTTCGGCGCCGCGACAGACGCCTTTACCCGGATGGGGCTTTACAACACGGTGACGGAAAGCTGGGAATATTACCATCCCACGTTCCTTTACGAGTCTGTCTGGAACGCCGCCGGCTTTGTACTGCTCCACTGGCTGTCCAAAAAGCGCCGCTATGACGGCCAGATTACCCTGGGGTATGTGGCCTGGTACGGCCTGGGCCGGAGCGTCATCGAGGGCCTGCGGGTGGACAGCCTGTATCTGGGCTCCTTCCGGGTCAGCCAGCTGCTGGCGGCGGTCAGCTGTGTGGCGGCGGTCGTCGTGCTGATCTGGCAAAGCTTCAAGCCCCACGATCCGAAGAAGCTGCTGGTGAACCAGGCGGCGGCCAGGACGGAAAAGGCCCCGGAGCAGGAAGAAGAAAAGACCCCGGAGCAGGAAGAAGAAAAGCCGGAAGAATAAGCGGCCTCATACGATCTTTTGATGATGATCTTTCATCTGAATCAACGAAAATGAGAAAATCGGAATTGCGCTGAAGCGGGAGCTCCCAAGGCTCCAAAAGTGCAAAGGGAGCTGGCCCGCAGGGGCTGAGGGATTGTGCAGTGAAATGCTGCGAATTCGCCCCCGCTCCGGCGAAAAGGGAAGCGCCCCGCCGCGTCAATCCCCCAGTCACGGCTCTGACTGCCCACTTACGCAGTCATTCACTACCGCGACTGCGCTTGGCTTACCCTTTACACAAGGGGGCCTTTGGATGCTCCTTTATCTGCAATTTGCCCATAATCTGAATTTACTCATTATATACTGATTCTCTTTTAAAATCTTTATGCTTATCGATTTGATTCAGCAACGAATTTACGTACTCCCAAACAGACTGCGGCCCATTGGTTCCACCGCAAGCAGAAAGCAATCTCAAGGCTGGGCAGTGATTTAGATGCTGTGTACCGATTCGGGAACCGTACCTATTCAGCGGTGAAAGGGTATACCGGCACTTGCCAAGTGCGCGCCGGGAGGGGGCCGGGGAGGGCGGCTCTGGCGCGGGAGCTGGCCAGCGTTCAGCGCCTCCCCGGTCGGCTTCTTTGCTTCCTTTCTTGCCGAGACAAGAAAGGAAGGCCCCCGGCAGGGTAGGGGAGCACTTAGGCGCGGAACCAGCCAAACTCTTGCACCAATTTCCCATTTGTTCCCCAGCAGTTGGATCAAGACTTGTACCAAGCTGAGTGAACCCGGTAAGCATAAAAATCTTTAATCAAGAAATATTACATCAAGGATAAAAGCTTCTGAATATCCCCGGTTTCATTAGGACAGGAAACCGGGGATATTTGCGGCCATCCGCGGAATGTTTATAAATAATTCAAAATCAACCCATTGACTTTTTTGGCACTCTCTGGTATAGTGTGCTTAGCACTCAAAGAAAGCGAGTGCTAAATAAGGAGGGAACTCATGGAACTTACCGAACGAAAGAAAAAGGTGCTGCGCAGCGTCGTAGACCTGTACATCCGCACTGCGGAACCGGTGGGCTCCAAGGCCGTTGCCGAGCTGCCGGACATGAAGTATTCCTCCGCTACCATTCGAAATGAAATGTCCGACCTGACCAGCATGGGCTATCTGGAGCAGCCCCACACCAGCGCGGGACGAATCCCCTCCACTGCCGGATACCGGCTGTATGTGGATGAGCTGATGATGGACTACCGGCTGTCCATTGACGAGACCAAGTCCATCAGCTCCGCCATTGAAGAAAAAATGCAGCGGGTGGATAAGCTGGTGGAGAAGGTGGCAAAGCTGGTCTCCCAGGCCACCGATCTGCCTGCCATTTCCGCCGCCTCCCGCCGCTCCATCAGCTGCGTCAAGCGGTTCGATCTGATCCTGGCGGGGCAGGGCAGCTTCATCCTGGTGCTGATGCTCCCCGGAGAACAGGTGGTCAATAAGCTGATTAAGCTTCCCCTGAACGTAACGGAGACCGATCTGAAGCTGCTCAGCGCGGTGCTGAACGCGGCCATGACGGAGATCCCCCTGGAGGAATACACCCCGGAACTGCTGGACAAGGTCATGCGCTCCGCCGGTTCGGCATCGTCGCTGGTGCCGGTGATCGTGGACTTTACCCAGGAGACGCTGAGGAACCAAGGCTCCACCAACATGGCGGTGGCCGGACAGGCAAGGCTTCTGGGCCTTCCCGAATACCGGGATGTGGACAAAGCCCAGCGGGTCCTGGCCTCCATTGACGAGGATACCTTAAGCAATCTGCCCGCGGTGATGCAGGGCAGCAACGGCACCAAGGTGATCGTGGGCCCGGAAAACGTGGCCGATGAGCTGAAGGATACCTCCGTGGTCATGACCAAGTTTGATATTGGCGAGGGCATGCAGGGCATGATCGGCGTGGTAGGCCCCACCCGGATGGACTACGCCAAGGTCACCGCCCGGTTAAGCTACTTTGCCGAAAGCCTGAGTAAAATGTTCGCCAAGCCGGAGCAGCCTCAGCTGCCGGAAGGCATCTCTGAAGAGCCGAAGGAGCCGAATAAATAGCGGAAACCAACCGAAACCATAAGATACGCCATAGGAGGAATCGTCGTGGCAAAAAAGGAAACCAAAGAACCCATTCAGACCGAGGAAGCAAAGCAGACGCCCCAGAAGGAGCAGATCCAGGAAACCCCGGTTCCCGAGCAGGCGGAAGCCGCGCCGGAAACCCAGGAGGAAACCGTCAATCCCTGGGAGGAAAAATATAACTTAGAGCGGGACGCCCATCTGCGGGTGGCCGCGGAGTTTGACAACTTCCGCAAGCGCACCGTAAGGGAAAAGGAAAGCTCCTACGGCAACGGCAAGGCCGACGCGGTGGCGAAGATGCTTCCCGTCTATGATAACCTGGAGCGGGCCCTGAACCAGCCCACAGAGGACGCCGCCTTTAAAAAGGGCGTGGAAATGACCATGACCGAGCTGGTGAAGATTTTTAACAGCCTGGGCGTGGAAATTTTCGGACAGCCGGGAGACGCCTTCGACCCCAATCTCCACAATGCCGTGATGCACGTGGATGATGAAACCCTGGGTGAGAACACCGTTTCCCAGGTGTTCCAGAAGGGCTTTAAGCTGGGGGACAAGATCGTCCGCTTCGCCATGGTTCAAGTAGCGAACTAGGGGAACCTCTGAATAAATCGTCTTCGGCGGACTGCCGGATCTTTTGCCCCATCCGCGCAGTTCACAAAATGGGAAATACATACAGTATTCCTCCATTTTTTGAACTTTCGGCTGAGCCAAAATCTCCCGGCATCCGCTCTCGCCGATTTCATCAGAGCTTCCCTAAGCATTCCCAAGCCCCGGACGGGGTAAGATATCACATCATATATACTTGCATTTTTATAGGAGGAACAAATTATGAGCAAAATTATTGGTATTGACCTTGGAACCACCAACTCTTGTGTCGCCGTTCTGGAAGGCGGCGAACCTGTTGTCATCGCCAACGCGGAAGGCACCCGCACCACCCCCTCTGTAGTGGCCTTCTCCAAGACCGGCGAACGGATGGTCGGCCAGGTGGCAAAGCGCCAGGCCGTGACCAACGCGGACCGGACGGTGGCTTCCATCAAGCGCCACATGGGCGAGAACTACCACGTGACCATCGACGGCAAGGGCTACACCCCTCAGGAGATCAGCGCCATGGTGCTGCAGAAGCTGAAGGCCGACGCGGAGAGCTACCTGGGCCAGCCGGTCACCGAAGCGGTCATCACCGTGCCCGCCTACTTCTCCGACGCCCAGCGTCAGGCCACCAAGGACGCCGGTAAGATCGCCGGTCTGGACGTGAAGCGGATCATCAACGAGCCCACTGCCGCTGCCCTGGCCTACGGGCTGGACAAGGAGAGCGAGCAGAAGATCATGGTCTACGACCTGGGCGGCGGCACCTTCGACGTGTCCATCCTGGACATCGGCGACGGCGTCATCGAGGTTCTGGCTACCGCCGGCGACACCCGGCTGGGCGGCGACGACTTCGACCAGCGGATCATGGACTACCTGGTTGCCGAGTTCAAAAAGACCGAGGGCATCAACCTGGCTGCCGATAAGGTTGCCATGCAGCGCCTGAAGGAGGCTGCCGAGAAGGCCAAGATCGAGCTGTCCGGCGTCACCTCCACCAACATCAATCTGCCCTATATCACCGCCGACGCCACCGGCCCCAAGCATCTGGACGTAACATTGACCCGGGCCAAGTTCAACGAGCTTACCGCCGACCTGGTAGAGCGGACCATGAAGCCTGTCCGTCAGGCCATGTCCGACGCGGGCCTGTCCGCCTCCGATCTGAACAAGGTCCTGCTGGTGGGCGGCTCCACCCGAATCCCCGCGGTTCAGGAGGCTGTGAAGCAGATCACCGGCAAGGATGGCTTCAAGGGCATCAACCCGGACGAGTGCGTGGCTGTGGGCGCTGCCATTCAGGGCGGCGTGCTCACCGGCGACGTGCAGGACATCCTGCTGCTGGACGTGACCCCTCTGTCCCTGGGCATTGAGACCATGGGCGGCGTGTTCACCCGTCTGATCGACCGGAACACCACCATCCCCACCCACAAGAGCCAGATCTTCTCCACCGCCGCCGACGGCCAGACCAGCGTGGAAGTCCATGTGCTCCAGGGCGAGCGGGAAATGGCCGCTTACAATAAGACTCTGGGCCGGTTCCAGCTCACCGGCATCGCCCCCGCGCCCCGGGGCGTGCCTCAGATCGAGGTTACCTTCGACATCGACGCCAACGGCATCGTGAAGGTCTCCGCCAAGGATCTGGGCACCGGCAAGGAGCAGCAGATCTCCATCACCGCCTCCACCAACCTGAGCCAGGAGGACATCGACAAGGCCGTTCGGGAGGCCGAGCAGTACGCCGCCGAGGATAAGGCCCGCAAGGAGGAAGTGGACACCCACAACGCCGCCGATCAGACCATCTACCAGACCGAAAAGACCCTGAACGAGCTGGGGGACAAGATCAGCGCCGACGAAAAGGCCTCCATCCAGTCCGCTGTGGATAAGCTGAAGGAAGTCAACAAGGGCAATGATGTGGCCGCCATCAAGGCCGCTACCGAGGAAGTCCAGCAGGCCTTCTACAAGGTCAGCGAAAAGCTGTACCAGCAGGCGAACCCCCAGGGCGGCGCGCAGCCCGGTGACGACGGCGTGGTGGACGCGGACTACGAAACCGTTGACTAAGGAAACCCCGGCAAGGGGCGGCGATTCCGCCGCCCCTTATTGGTGTTCTATGTGAGGTGAACAGCTATGGCAGAAAACAAACGGGATTATTATGAGGTGCTGGGCGTCAGCAAGGATGCCAGCGCCGATGACATAAAAAAAGCATACCGCAAGGGCGCCATGAAGTACCATCCGGACCGGAACCCGGGCGATAAGGAAGCCGAGGCCAAGTTTAAGGAGATCGGCGAGGCCTACGAAGTTCTCTCCGACACGGAGAAGCGGGCCCGGTACGACCAGTACGGCTTTGCCGGGGTGGATCCCAACTTTGCCGCCGGTCAGGGCGGCTACGGCGGCGGCTTCGGCGGCTTCGGAGACTTTGGGGATCTGGGAGATATCTTCGGAGAATTCTTCGGCGGCGGAAGCAGGAGCCGGGGCAGCGCCCAGTCCGCCCCCCGCCGGGGAGAGAACGTGATGGCCCGGCTGGAGCTGACCTTTGAGGAGGCGGCCTTCGGCTGCGAGAAGGAAGTGACCACCCAGCGGATCGAGAACTGCGCCGCCTGCAACGGCACAGGCAGCGCCGACGGGGTGATCGAGACCTGTTCCCAGTGCCGGGGCACCGGCCAGGTGCGCACGGTGCAGAATTTCATGGGCATGCAGATGCAGTCCTCCACCACCTGTCCCGCCTGCTCCGGCCGGGGCAAGATCATCAAAAACCCCTGCAATACCTGCCGGGGCAAGGGCAAGGTGCGGAAAACCAACCGCATCAAGGTCAAGGTGCCTGCGGGCGTGGATGCTGGGCAGAGCGTCCGGGTTCGGGGAGAAGGCTGCGTAGGCAGCAACGGCGGCGTCAACGGCGACCTGCTGGTGGAAATTCTCATCAAGCGCCACCCCATCTTCACCCGTCAGGGCTCGGATGTGCTGTGCGAGGTGCCCATTTCCTTTGCCCAGGCGGCTTTGGGAGGAAAGATCCAGGTGCCTACCCTGGACGGCAAGGTGGAATTCGATCTGCCCGAGGGCACCCAGACCGGTAAGGAATTTGTCCTCCGGGAGAAGGGCATTCCCGAGGTGGGCAACACCCGCCGCCGGGGCAGCCACCGGTTCACCGTGGTGGTGGAGACCCCCACCCGGCTGACCAAGGAGCAGAAGGATCTGCTGCGGCAGTTTGACGGCTCCATGGAGGCCGGCGGCAACCCCAAGATCAAAAAGTTCTTCGACAATCTGAAAGATTTTTTTGACTGAAGGTAAAATTTAAGGGACGGCTCTTGTAGCCGTCCTTTTTTTTATGTATAATGATGGTAAAATGGAACAGGGGGGATCCGATTATGAAACGGGCGGATTATATCAGCTGGGACGAATATTTTATGGGCATTGCCATGCTGGCGGCCAAGCGCAGCAAGGACCCCAACACCCAGGTGGGAGCCTGCATTGTCTCTCAGGACAACATCATCATCTCTACCGGCTATAACGGCATGCCCAAGGGCTGCTCTGACGACATTTACCCCTGGAGCCGGGAGGGGGAGGAAACCAAGTATCCTTACGTGGTGCACGCGGAGCTGAACGCGGTGCTCAATGCCAACGGCCGGGATCTGCGGGGCAGCAAGCTGTATGTGGCCCTGTTTCCCTGCAACGAGTGCGCCAAGGCCATCATTCAAAGCGGGGTGAAGGAGGTATACTACTTGTCTGACAAGTACGCCTCTTCTCCCACCACCATCGCCTCCAAGCGGATGATGGACTCCGCCGGGGTCAGGTACATCCAGCTGAGGCCCCAGATCCAATCCATTACCCTGGATTTTATTCCGGAGGAGGAACGGTGAGGTCCATTTGCCGCGATATATGAACATATTGGAGGGATCCGCATTATGGAAACCAAAGCGTCCTTTACCCCTGCCCAGCTGCACTATCTGCGCGCCTTAAGCAAGCAGTATCCCACGGTACAGGCGGCGGGAACGGAGATCATCCGCTTGCAGGCCATTTTAAATCTGCCCAAGGGCACGGAACATTTTATGTCCGATATTCATGGGGAATACGAGGCCTTTCTGCACATTCTGAATTCCAGCTCCGGCGAAGTGAAGGAGAAGCTGGAGGAGCTGTTCGGCACCACCATGACCCAGCGGGATCGAAACGACCTGGCTACCCTGATCTACTATCCCGCCTCCAAGCTGGCCATGGCGGCGGATCAGGAGGAAAACCTGGAGGAGTGGTACCGGCTGGCCATTCACCGGCTGGTGGAGCTGTGCCGGTATGTATCCACCAAGCACACCCGGCGGAAGGTTCGCTCCTACATGCCCCAGGGCTATGAGCAGATCCTGGACGAGCTGATCCACCTTTCGGAAGAGGGGGGCTCCAGACGGGATCAGTATGAGAACATCATCTCCACCATCATTCAGATCGGCCAGGCCGCCGACGTGATCAAAGCCATCTGCGTGGTGATAAAGGATCTGACGGTGGATCAGCTTCACATCGTAGGGGATATTTTCGACCGGGGCCCCCGGGCGGATATTGTAATGGACTCCCTGATGAATTGCCACAGTGTGGACATTCAGTGGGGCAACCACGATGTTTTGTGGATGGGCGCGGCCTCCGGCTCCCGAACCTTGGTGGCCACGGTGCTGTCCAACTCCATCCGGTATAACAACCTGGATGTGATCGAAACCGGCTACGGCATTTCCCTGCGGCCCTTGAGCATTTTTGCCAACGAGGTCTACTCGGACTGCGATACGAAGCAGTTCCAGGTGAAGCTCACCGGGGACGACGCCCAGCAGTATTCGGAAAAGGATAAGCTGCTTTCCGCCCGGATGTACAAGGCCATTACCATTATTTTATTTAAGCTGGAGGGGCAGAAGATCCTTCGCCGCCCGGAATTCTCCATGGCGGACCGGCTGCTGCTGGATAAGATCAACTACGCGGACAAGACCATCACCCTGGGGGGCAAGACCTATCCGCTGCTGGACTGTGACTTCCCCACGGTGGACCCGGAGAACCCCTATGCGCTGACGGAGGAAGAGGACCATGTGATCCGCCAGCTGACCGAATCCTTCCGCCACAGTGAAAAGCTTCAGCGGCACACCCGGTTTCTCTACGCCAAGGGCGGCCTGTACAAGATCCAGAACGGAAATCTGCTGTTCCACGGCTGCATCCCCATGACGGAGGACGGGCAGCTGCTCAGCTTTACCATCGGCGGAAAGGAGCGCAAGGGCAGAGCGTTTCTGGACTACGCGGAAAAGACCGCCAGAAAGGCCTACTATGACAAGCGGGGCACTCCGGAGCGTCAGTTCGGCCTGGACTTTCTCTGGTGGCTGTGGACGGGGCGGAACAGCCCCATTTTCGGCCGGGATCGGATGACCACCTTTGAGCGGCGGTTTATCCCGGAGGAAAGCACCTGGGCGGAGCCGAAAAATCCCTACTACACCTTCTACAACGACCCGGCGGTAATCGACATGCTCCTGGGGGAGTTCGGCCTTACCGGGCCTCACTGCCACATTATCAACGGTCATGTGCCGGTAAAGGCCAAGAAGGGAGAAAGCCCCATCAAAGGCGGCGGCAAGCTGATCGTCATTGACGGCGGCTTCAGCAAGGCCTACCAGCCCACCTCCGGCATTGCGGGCTATACCCTGATCTACAGCTCCCGGCACTACCGGATCGTGTCCCATCAGCCCTTCGGCGGGAAATACAAGGCGCTTTTGAACAATGACGACATTGAAAACGATTCCCTGATTTTCGAACGGCTGGAAACCCGGATGAAGGTGTCCCAGACCGACGAAGGCGAGGAATTGAGGGCTCGGGTGGAGGATCTGCTCCAGCTGCTGGAAGCCTACCGGGCCGGCGCCATCATCGAGGATCACAGGTCATAGCCGGATCCCGCCGCGGCGGCAGGCTTGCCTCCGTCCAAAAGGAAAAGGTTTCGATCAGCGGGAAAACTGGTGCTTGCCTATTGGGATTATGTATGATATAGTTATGAATGTCCTATTCCCTTATCCCAAAGAAGAAAGATGTTGCTATGAAGAAAAATGATCCGAGTTTTTTTCGGTTGATTCTGTGCCTGCTCCAGGGGATGCTCATCGGCGTGGGCGCGGTGCTGCCCGGGATTTCCGGGGGCGTGCTCTGCGTGGCATTTGGCATATACAAGCCCATTATGGAGCTGCTCAGCGATCCCATTCGTAAATTGAAAACCCATGTTCCCAAGGTGCTTCCCTATTTGGTGGGTGGGTGCCTGGGCTTTTTGGGGATCGCCAAGGTTCTGGCCTTCTTTCTGGAGGCCTATCCGGATCCCTCGGTATGCCTGTTTGCCGGTCTGATTCTGGGCATGCTGCCCTCTCTGTTTCGGGAGGCGGGAGAGCAGGGCCGTCCCAAGGGCAGCTGGGCGGCGCTGACGGTTGCGTTTCTCCTGCTGCTTGGCCTGCTTCTGGGGATGAATATGTTTTCTGTGGTCATCCAGCCTAATTTCGGATGGTACTGCTTCTGCGGCTTCTGCGTGGCGCTGAGCATCATTGCGCCGGGCATGAGCTTTTCCACCCTGCTCATGCCTCTGGGACTGTATACCCCCTTTGTGGACGGCCTGGGACGGCTGGATTTCAGTGTGCTCATTCCCGGCGGACTGGGGGCTGTGGTGACCATACTGGCCCTGGCCAAGCTGGTGAATTGGCTGTTTGACCGGTTCTACCCCTATATGTTCCATGGGATCCTGGGCATCGTCCTGGCGGCGACCCTGGTGATCGTGCCCTATGGCAGCTTTGCCGCCTCCGCTGCCAGCGCCGCGGTGAACGGGGTGTGCATGGCCGCGGGCGTGTTGGCGGCCCTGGCTTTGGAAAGGGTCAACGCCAAAATTCCCAAGCAATAAAATAACGGTTCTATTCAGAAGATGGGGTCAGACGATGGGTCTGGCCCCATTGTTATAAAATCCACTGGGCTTGGGATTTCTGATACTATTTCTTGATTAAAGTATATGCTTATCGACTTTGTTCAGCAAAGGCTCAGCCAGTGCCGGTGAGAGAGGAATGTTCGTTGATTCCTCCGGGCTTCCCTGAAAAATTACAGGCTTAAGTCTGGGCAGTGATTGGGATGCTGTGTACCGATTCGGGCACCGCACCCATTCGGCGGAGAAAGGGTATACCGGCACTTACCAAGTGCGCGCCGGGAGGGGTCCGGGGAGGGCGGGCGGCGAATCGCCGCAGATGATGGGCACGAACACCATTCCGCCGGTAAAATTCTGCCCGGTATCGGAAACGCTCAGTCTGGGAAAATGGTTGGGGCGCGGGAGCTGGCCAGCGTTCAGCGCCTCCCCGGTCGGCTTCTTTGCTTCCTTTCTTGCCGAGACAAGAAAGGA
>CALWXR010000043.1 GCA_944385535.1 uncultured Oscillospiraceae bacterium | reverse complement strand
TTCAACGGATGGATTTCCGTTGCTGGGTGCGGCAAAGTGAATAGGGAAGAAGCGGGGTACGGTGGTTCCCGCGCAAAAAAGATGTGTCATCCCCAGCGCAGCGAAGCGGAGTCGAGGGATCTACGCACTTGACCGCTGTAGGCGCCGAAATGGTTCCTAGGGCTTAACCAACGGACGGTTTTCCGCTGGCGGGTGCGTGGATCCCTCGGCTTCGCTCGGGATGACATATTTTTTACTGCGTACCGTTCAACGGACGCTTTCCCGCTGGTGAGTGCGTGGATCTCTCGACTGCGCTCGAGATGACATATTTTTTACTGCATGCCATTCAACGGATGGATTTCCGTTGGTGGGTGCGGCAAAGTGAATAGGGAAGAAGCGGGGGATTTTTCTTCGAAAAATGAATACAGCTTTTTAATCATTCCCGAAGGGAATGCCTCACTTATTCACTATTACCTCTCTAAATGAGCAAATTCAAATTGTACACAAATTGCAGAAAAAGGAAGCAGTCAAAGGCCCCCTTGTGTAAAGGGGGCTGTCACGGCGAAGCCGTGACTGGGGGATTGACGCGGCAGGGCGCTTCCCTTTTTGCCGAAGTGCGGGCGAATTCGCAACATTTCACTGCACAATCCCTCAGGCCCTACGGGCCAGCTCCCTTTACACTTTTGGAGCCTTGGGAGCTCCCGCTCCAGTGCAAATCCGAAATTGCGCATTTTTCAAATCTGCTCATTTAGAGTATTACCTATTACTTCCCTCTAAGGTGCGGCGTACAAATGTCCGCGACGGAAAAACCGGTTTCCCGCCCTCGGAGGGCTTGCCGCCGGCCTTTGTCGAAGTGCCGGAAAATCCCCTATAGGGGGATAGGAAAATTAAGCGGAATGTGGTGATTTCGCCTGTTGACAACCCATGGCATAATTAGTAGAATAATATCGATACTTTATGGGTTCATTATAAAGTACACCTTATAACCGTTTAGAACGATCAATTTTAGGAGGAAATCATTTTGAAGGATTGGGCATTTACAACCACCATCGAAGAGATGGAAGCTGCCACCAATTCTCTGCTGGAAACCGCGCAGAAAGTTGGCGCTGACACATGGCAGCAGCGGGCCAAGAACCAGAGTCCCCACTGTGGTTTCGGCGAATCCGGCACCTGCTGCCGTATCTGCTCCATGGGCCCCTGCCGCATTACCAAGAAGGCTCCCCGGGGCATCTGTGGCTGCGACGTGCACGGCATCGTAGGCCGTAACTATCTGCGGTTCACCGCCGGCGGCGCCGCTACCCACTCTGACCACGGCCGTGAGATTATGCACACCCTGCATCAGACCAAGGAAGGCGGCAGCTACCAGGTGAAGGATCCGGAGAAGCTGATCCGCATCGCCAAGGAATGGGGCGTGGAGACCGAGGGCAAGGACATCTACGACCTGGCCCATGAAGTGGCGGAGATCGGCCTGCTGGAGTACGGCAAGCCCTTCGGTACCCAGCGGTTCCTGAAGCGGGCCCCTCAGCACACCCAGGATCTGTGGAAGGCCGCGGAGATCGAGCCCCGGGCCATTGACCGGGAGGTTTCCCAGTCCATGCACATGACCCATATGGGCTGTTCCTCTCTGCCGGAAGCCCTGATCCGTCAGGCCCTCCGTGCCGGTCTGTCCGACGGCTGGGGCGGCTCCATGATGGGCACCGAGTTCTCCGACGTGATGTTCGGCACCCCCAAGCCTGTGGATACCACCGCCAACATCGGCGTTATGGAGAAGGACAATGTGAACATTGTGGTTCACGGTCATGATCCCTCCCTGTCCGAAATGATTGTCCATTACGCCAATGATCCCGAAATGATCGCCTACGCCAAGAGCATGGGCGCCAAGGGCATCACCATTTCCGGCGTGTGCTGCACCTCCAACGAGGTGGCCATGCGTCACGGCATCCCCATGGCCGGTAACTTCCTGAACCAGGAGAACGTGGTGCTCACCGGCGCCTGCGAGGCCATTGTGGTGGACGTGCAGTGTATCTTCCCCGCTCTGGGCCCTCTGAGCAAGTGCTTCCATACCAAGTTCATCACCACCTCTCCCATCGCCCGGATGCCCGACTCCGAGTTCATCCGCTTCAGCGCCGAGACCGCCGGTGAGAACGCCAAGGCCATTGTGAAGATGGCCATTGAGAACTTCAAAAACCGGAAGGCCGAGCTGGTGAACATCCCCAACCAGAAGCAGAACGCCCGGGTGGGCTACTCTGTGGAAGCCATTAAGAAGGTTCTGGACGGTGTGGCCAACTCCCAGGTGGACGAGTTCGGCACCACCAAGCCCCTGATCGAGTGCGTCCACTCCGGCGTTCTTCGGGGCGCGGTGGCCATGGTCGGCTGCAACAACCCCAAGGTTCGTCCCGACTCCGCCCACATCGGCCTGATGAAGAAGATGCTGGAAAACGACATTATCCTGATCGTCTCCGGCTGCTCCGCCCAGGCTGCCGCCAAGGCCGGCCTGATGGACCCGGAGAAGGCCAAGGAATACTGCGGCGCGGGCCTGAAGCGTGTTTGCGAGCTGGCGGGCATTCCTCCTGTGCTGCACATGGGCTCCTGCGTGGATATCTCCCGTATGATGATCCTGGCTTCCGACATTGCCAAGGACTGGGGCATCTCCATTTCCCAGGTTCCCGTGGTGGGCTGCGCCCCCGAATGGATGTCCGAAAAGGCCGTGTCCATCGGCAACTACGTGGTCGCCACCGGCATTGAAACCTTCCTGGGCGTGGACCCCTACACCAAGGGCTCCGAGGAAGTCACCGCCCTGCTCCAGGGCGAGCACGGCATCAACGACTGGGTGGAAGCCAAGTTCGTTGTGGATACCGACATTGACTCCCTGGGCGATAAGATGATCGCCTGCATCGAAGCCAAGCGTGCCGCTCTGGGCATCTGATACTGCTCTTGATTAAATTTCTCATTTAATCAAGAGGACACCGCCTTGCGGCGTATAATAATAGATTCGAGGTCTTTTTTCCAATGAAAGTAGCGATTACCGGCAAGGGCGGCGTGGGCAAAACCACTCTGTCATCCACCCTGGCCCGGCTCTACGCCGACGAGGGCCGCACGGTCCTGGCCGCCGACGTGGATCCGGACGCCAACCTGGGGCTGGCCCTGGGCCTGAGCCAGGAGGAGGTGGACGCCATCGTTCCCATCTCCAAAATGCGCACCCTGGTGGAAGAGCGCACCGGCGCCACCGCCGCCAACAAGTTCTTTAAGCTCAACCCATACGTAGCGGACATTCCCGACACCTTCTCCAAGGAAATCAACGGGGTCAAGCTGCTGGTCATGGGCACTGTGGACGTAGGCGGCAGCGGCTGTGTCTGCCCCGAGCATGTGATGCTGAAAAGCATCCTGTCCGCCCTGACCTATCGGAAAAACGATGTGGTCATTATGGACATGGAGGCCGGCCTGGAGCACCTGGGCCGGGGCACCGCCGCCAATATGGACCAGTTCATCGTGGTCATTGAGCCGGGAGCCCGGAGCGTCCAGACCTACCGGAACGTCAAGCGCCTGGCTGCTGATCTGGGGGTCAAGCGGGTTCGGGTGGTGGCCAACAAGATTCGGGACGAACAAGATGAGGAATTCATCCGCGCTTCCATCCCCGCCGAGGACCTGCTGGGCTTTATCCACTATAACCTGGAGGTTATGGACGCGGATCGGATGGGCAAGTCCCCCTACGATTGCAGCCCCAAGGTGATCGCGCAGATCCGGGCCATCAAGGAAAAGCTGGATCAGGACGAATAAACCCATTGGAAATCCAATGCTGATCGGGCCCGCCGGCGCGGCAGCGCCTCAAGCCTCCCTTGTGCGAAGGGAGGCGTCGCGGCGAAGCCGTGACGGAGGGATTGACGCGGAAGGCGGTACGCATTTGCCGGAGTTCGGGCGAATGCGTACCTGGCAGCCCACAATCCCTCAGTCGCTTCGCGACAGCTCCCTTTGCACAAGGGAGCCTTCCCCGCGGATCTGACAGATCCACCCGATAAGCATCCCCACCCTTTCTTTTAATATGTATAGGAGGATATACCGTGACACTTTTTGATAGAGTATTTGGCGGCAGCGACTATAACTACGAGCGTACCGTAGCCGCCATTGACGCAGCCATCGCCGCCTACGGCGAGGGCGAGGCAGTGTCCTTCCCCGACACCGCTTACAGCCTGCCCTGCTACTACGGCGTCACCGGCGTGAAGATCACCAACTTAGGTGAGATGAAGGCCGCCATGACCACCATCAAGGGCATGATGACCCGCAACCCCCGCCTCCAGGACGCCTTTGACAGCGGCATCGCCTCCGCCCTGTGCGCGGAGTTCCTGGAAGCTCTGAAGTATCTCCACGGCGCTCAGCCCTACTCCGAGCCGGAGATGGGCCACCTGTCCGACGCCTTCGTCCGGAACCTGGGCGTGCCCCTGGTCACCGGCGATATCCCCGGCGTGGCGGTCATCATCGGCGGCGCGGAGAACCCCGCCGAGACCGTGGAGCTGGCGAAATCCTATCAGGCCCAGGGCATCCTGGTGAGCCTGACCGGCGACGCCGTCAAGCACTGCTATGAGGCGGGCATGAAGCTGGGTGAGAACGTTCGGGTGGTGCCCCTGGGCTACGAGATGCAGTCCGTCATCCACATCGTTTCCGTGGCCATCCGGGCCGCGCTGATCTTCGGCAACATCACCCCCGGCGACTTCGCTTCTTTAAGCAAGTACACCATGGACCGGGTTCGGGCCTTTGTCAACGCCTACAAGCCCCTGTCCGACGAGATCGTCTCCTACGGCGCCGGGGCCATCTGCCTGGGCTTCCCCGTTGTGTCCAACGAGACCGAGAACATGTTCCGGGTGCCCAAGTCCCTGATCCAGCAGCTGGATACCGCCAAGTGGAACGCCACCTCCCTGGAGGCCCGGGACATTAAGCTGAAGATCACCCACATCGACATTCCCGTGTCCTTCGCCACCGCCTTCGAAGGCGAGATCATCCGCCGGGGCGATATGCAGGTGGAAGTGGACGGCTCCCGGGTGGACTGCTTCGAGCTGGTTCAGACCAAGGACGCCTCCCAGGTGGAGGATCACAAGATCACCGTCATCGGCCCGGAGATCGACGACATCCCCGTGGGCTCCAAGATTTCCCTGTCCTACACCGTGGAAGTGGCGGGCAAGGCTATGCAGCCGGACTTCGAGTCCGTTATGGAGCGGAAGTTCCACTCCTGGATCAACTGCATCGAGGGCGTCATGCACACCGGCCAGCGTGACATGATCCGCGTCCGGGTCAGCAAGGCTACTTACGAGGCGGGCTTCAAGTTCCGTCACATCGGCGAGGTGCTGTACGCCAAGGCCAAGAACGAGTTCGAGGCCGTGGTGGACAAGTGCCAGGTCACCATCGTGGTGGACGCGGAGCAGAACAAGGCCCTGCGCGCCCACGCCAACGAGATCTTTGACGCCCGTGACGCCAGACTGGCTTCCATGACCGACGAGTCCGTGGGCGAGTACTACACCTGCATCATGTGCCAGGCCTTCTCTCCCAGCCACGTGTGCATCGTCACTCCCGAGCGGCTGGGCCTGTGCGGCGCGGTTTCCTGGCTGGACGCCAAGGCCACCAAGGAGCTGGACCCCGCCGGTCCCTGCCAGCCCATTGCCAAGGAGGGCTGCCTGGATGAGAAGCTGGGCCGCTACGAAACCGTGGACGAGGCCGTTCAGAAGTACAGCCACGGCGCTTTGGAGCATGTGACCCTGTACTCCCTGTTCCAGGATCCCATGACCTCCTGCGGCTGCTTCGAGTGTATCTGCGGTGTGGAGCCGGTATCCATGGGCGTGGTCATCACCTGCCGGGAGCACGCGGGCATGACTCCCCTGGGCATGACCTTCTCCGAAATGGCCTCCATGACCGGCGGCGGCGTGCAGACCCCCGGCTTTATGGGCCACGGTAAGCACTTCATCGCCTCCCACAAGTTCATCGCCGCCGAAGGCGGCCCCGGCCGGATTGTCTGGCTGCCCAAGCTGCTGAAGGATCAGATGCGGGAGCGCCTGGACAAGACCGCCCTGGAGATGTACGGCGTGGAGAACTTCACCGACATGATCGCCGATGAAACCGTGTGCACCGAGGATCCCGAGGAGCTGCTGAACTACCTGTCCGAAGTGGGACACCCTGTGCTGAGCATGGAACCCTTCGATATGTAATTAAAAAAATACTTCCGCCGCGGTTCCAAAGAGCCGCGGCGGTTTTTCTGAAAACGGCTTGCAATTCTCCTGACGGGGTGATAAGATAACTATGATTTTTGTGCGTGCCATGGAACGGCGCGTTCTTCCCGCTTAAGACCGGTAAGCACCGAAATGGTTCCACCGGTGGAACCAATGGGCATTTCTCCGCCCGGAAGTGCGTGGATCTCTCGACTACGCTCGAGATGACAGGGGGTAGGCGCGGTGGAACCAGCGGGGTACGGTGGTTCCTGGGCAGAAAAGACCTGTCATCCCGAGCGAAGCGAAGCGGAGTCGAGGGATCCACGCACTTAAGGCCGGTAGGCGCTCAAATGGTTCCACCGGTGGAACCAGCAGACATATTAAATTCCGGAAGTCCCAGGATCTCTCGACTGGGCTCGGGATGATACCGTTTATGATGGGGCAAGAGAAAGGAGTCGGAAAGGGTATATGAGAGGATTGAGAACGGCTTGCGGCGTGATTGCCGTGATCGGGGCGGTGCTGGCGGTGGCGCTGGTCATTGCCCTGGCAGGGGTGAAGGTGGTGGGTCTGGAGACTTACCCGGAGCTTTCCTCCCGGCTGGAGCCGGAGTATCCCGCGGGATCTCTGCTGTACGCCAAGGAAGCTGACGCCGCCCAGCTGGAGCCGGGGGATGTGATCGCCTTTATGGACGGGCCGGATCAAGTGAGCAGCGGCCGGATTGCCCAGGTCGTTGCCGACAGCGCCGAGCCTTCGGTGCTTCGCTTCCAGCTGGAAGGGGATGGGCAGAGCCTGGTTCATTACCGCAATGTTTTGGGTAAGGTGCAATTCGGGATCCCTGTGCTGGGATTTGTGGCGGCGTTTGTGTGCGCGCCGGTGGGAATCTTCCTGTGTATCCTGCTGGCGGTGGCGCTGATCTTAAGCCAGATCCTCCTGCCCCGGGGAGGCGCCAGAAAGCGGGGAAAATTCGAGCGGGCGTGAGCTGCCCGTCTGAAAAGCGGCCTCCGTTCAGGGGGCACAGGAGCATGGCTTTCGCCGGGATCTCAGAAATGGGATTCCGGTTTTTTCATCTGCCGGGAAAAGTCCTGCTTTTCTTTGACATCCCTCGAAAATTCTGCCATCATGAAAGGAAAAAAGGAGGGGATGGTATGCCGATGGATATGAAAAAGATGATCGCCCAGACCTTTGCCCGCATGGCCCGGGAGGGGGGCGTGGACAAGATCACGGTAAAGGCTTTGATCGGGGAGTGCGGCACTTCCCGCCAGACCTTTTACTATCACTTCCAGGATATTGTGGAGGTCATTGAGTGGTCTGTGGAGCAGGAGAACAAGCGGATGCTGGAACAAAGCCTCCAGGCCCGGACGCCCCAGGAGGCCCTGGCGGTGATCGTCGCCTCTACCATGGAAAACCGGGTGCTGATCCGGAAGCTGATGAACTCCCAGAAGCGGGAGCATATTGAGCGCCTGTTTGTCCAGGCCACCCGAACCTACCTGGGGGAGCTGATCCACCGGGGCCCCGGCGCCGGTACGGTGAACCTGGCGGATTTGGAGCTGGCCCTGGATCTGTGGTCCTTCGGCATCAGCGGCGTGCTGTTTTTGTGCTGCGAAAAAGGGGAGGCGGACCCGGAACGTGTGGCCGCCCAGATCTACCGGATCCTCTCCGCCCAATTTTTGGAGGCTCCCTAAAGGGCGGTCAGAGGCTTTGGGTTTGGAAGGCCAGCTGCATATAGTGCTTATAGAGAATGCCGAAGCGGTAGGGATACCCGGGCTTCCAGGGCTTGGCCCGGCCGCAGAAGTGCAAAACGGCGGTGTGGGAAATCACCCAGTCCAGATCCCACTGGCCGGAACTGCGCAGAAGATAGTTTTTATAGTTCCGGGCGTCGTAGTTCCAAACGCTGTCGTCCAGAGGGAGCACCCGGCTGCCGTACAGGGCGTTGAGAATGTCCTGATCCGGCAATACCAGAGCGGAGCTGTGTTCTCTGGCAAAGGAGAACACCTCCTCCGGCAGGATCTCCCGGCGGCAGCTTGCCAGATCCATGAGCAGAACGCCGGAGTTATAGTAGTCGCTGTCGGTGCCCAGGCGAAGCCGGTTCATCCCGTTGGCAAACTCCGTCATGCCCGTATGGGCGGCCGCGGCGAACAGATTTCCCTCCAGATCCCGCTCCCACAGGGGCCGCAGGGGGTTGATTACCAGAATATCCGGATCCAGGTACAGGATCCGCTCCACGTCCCCGGGAAGCAGATGGGCGGCCATCAGCCGGTAATACATCTCCTTGGGATACCGGCGGCTCACCGGGGCGTCCTGAAACAGCCCTTCGTCTACGGCCACCGGGTGGAAGGCCCACTCCAGCCGGCGGCACCGTCCCTCTGCCCGGGCTAGGGCGGCTTCTCCCATGCCGCTGTGCATCAGGTATACATTCATGGCTTCCCCCGGATTGTTGACGGCGATGGAGGTAAGCAGTACCTCCAGCTGGGGCAGGTAATTTTCGTCCAGGCTCACCAGTAAATTGAGAACATCCTTCAAGGTTCATTCCTCCTGAAATGGTTTGCGATCCTCAGCTGGGATCAAGGCGTTCCTTTCCGCCGTTCGGACAGGGGTTTTTCGGAAACCCAAAGCAAAGCGGCGGGGGTTTGCCTTTGTTTCCAGTATACCAGGATCCCTGAAAAAACAACAGGGGCAATGTTTATGGGCTGTCTTTACAATCTCCCCGAATTGTCAAAAATTTTGACAATTCGGGGAGATTGTCTATACATGGGGGAAAAACTGATAGTGGCGAAAAGACCGTGGACTTGGTATGCTATAAGAAAGCCGGAAGAAAGGAGCCAGGTGCGTCGCCATGAACCAAGGGATATTTACAGCCAAGCTTCAGGAGCTGGAGCGGGAGTACGGCCGCATGGGCAGCCTGATGGAACTGTGGCAGCAAGAGGAGCCGGAGAAGCTTCGGGGTCTGCTGGACACCGTTACCCGGGAATTCCAGGCCAACCAGCATCTTTTGGAAAAGACCGTAGAGGGCAGCCGCTCTCCCGCCATTGCCGCTTTGGCCCAGGCCCAGCTGGACTACTACCGCAAGGCGGGGGATATTCTGGAAGCCCGGCTTCCCGGGTATCTCCACAGCGAGGACAGCACCCCCGGGGAGGACAGGCAGGAGGCGGCGGCGCTGTACGCGGAGTACGCCATGGATCTGGCGGCTCAGTCCATCCGCTATGCCATGATGGCCGCGCTGAAGGCACTGGAAATGCAGTACTCTAAATGAGCAGATTTGAAAAATGCACAATTTCGGATTTGCACTGGAGCGGGAGCTCCCAAGGCTCCAAAAGTGTAAAGGGAGCTGGCCCGTAGGGCCTGAGGGATTGTGCAGTGAAATGTTGCGAATTCGCCCGCACTTCGGCAAAAAGGGAAGCGCCCTGCCGCGTCAATCCCCCAGTCACGGCTTCGCCGTGACAGCCCCCTTTACACAAGGGGGCCTTTGACTGCTTCCTTTTTCTGCAATTTGTGTACAATTTGAATTTGCTCATTTAGAGGAAATGCAGTAGGAAACGGGGCGGGAGGCCTGCCCCAAGAAAACAATCACATCGACAGGAGGAAGCCGCACAATGAATGAAGTAAAAAAACCAAAGAAGCCGCTCATATTCTATTATTGCATGGTTCTGGTGGTGCTTATGCTGTTCAACTACATGACCATGCCCTGACTGCTGGAGCGGCAGGTGAAGGAGGTGGACTACGGCACCTTCATGACCATGACAGAAAACGGGGAAGTCGGACAGGTGCAGATTCAGGAGCTGGAAAACAAGATCGCCACCTACACCGGCGGCCGGGTGGCGGAGGAAGTGGTGTTCGGTTCCGTGACCACAGGCGCCTCCAACGACATTGAGCAGGCCACCAAGCTGGCCCGGGCCATGATCGGCCGCTACGGCATGAGCGAGGAATTCGGCATGGTGGCTATGGAGACGGTGAACAACCAGTACTTAGGCGGAGACGCCAGCCTGACCTGTTCCAACCAGACCCAGACCCAGATTGACCGGCTGGTGGTGGAACTGGTGGGACAGCAGTACGAAAAGGCAAAGAAGATCCTCACCGGCAATCGGAAAAAGCTGGATGAACTGGCCATGTACCTGTACGAAAAAGAAACCATCACCGGAGAAGAGTTCATGGAGATCCTGAACCGGTAAGGGAAAACATAAAAAGGCGTTGTCTCAAAGCTTGCCTTTGGGACAGCGCCATTTTTTCCCTTCTTCGCCGGAATGCTTGACCGGAAAGGGCGAAAATGATACCATAATGGTGATGCCCATAGGTATGGAGTGCCGCCTGGTTCCGGGATAATCAAGTCTCACAAGTCCCGGGGGGTATGGGGGGAAATTTTTATCCATATTTTTTAGGGCAGGGGGCTTCCTATTGGAAGAATAATTTGATATAATGCTATCGATACCGAGCGAACGATTTGAATCCAAAATCTGAACGTAAAGGAGTCTTTCTTATGAGCAAAAAAGTGAGCGTTATTGGCGCGGGAAGTGTTGGCTCCGCCATTGCCAACGACTTGATGATCCAGGGGATCGCCTCGGAGATTGTTCTCATTGACATTAATAAGGAAAAGGCCTTCGGCGAGGCCATGGATATTTACCAGGGCGCGACCTTCGGCTCTCCTGCCATCGTCCGCTCCGGCGACTATGAGGACGCTTCCGGCTCGGACATTGTAATCATCACCTCCGGCCTGCCCCGGAAGGCGGGACAGAGCCGTCTGGATCTGGCCCAGGCCAATGTAGATGTGATCAAGGAGATCACCCCCCATATTGTGGCGGCCGCCCCTGAGGCGATCTACATCATCGTCTCCAACCCGGTGGACGTTTTGACCTATGTATTTACCAAGATCTCCGGCCTGCCGGAGCATCAGATCATGGGCTCCGGCACCATTCTGGACACCAGCCGCCTGCAGGCTGCCCTGGCCCAGCGGTTCCACATCAGCCCCAAGAACGTCCACGCCCATGTGTACGGCGAGCACGGGGACTCGTCCTTCGTTCCCTGGTCCCTGGTTCACATCGCCAACAACCACATTGACAGCTACAAGGATCACGCCCCCCATGCTGAGCGGATTGATTGGGATCATAATTACGACGAGATCGAGGAGTTTGTCAAGACCTCCGGCGGTCAGGTGATCAAGGCCAAGGGAGCCACCTTCTACGCGGTGGCGGTTTCCGTGTGCCACATCTGCAAGTGCATTTTCAACGGGGCCGGAACCGCCCTCACCGTCTCCACCATGATGCACGGGGAGTACGGGGTGGACGACGTGTGCCTGTCGGTGCTGAACCTGGTGGACAACACCGGCGTTCAGGGCAAGATCACCAACGATTTGAACTACGAAGAGATTATGAAGCTCCAGAACAGCGCCGCCAAGCTGAAGGAGATTTTGAATCAGGTCAAGTATTAAGCAGAACGCGTCAAAGGGGCTGTCTCAAAATAGCCCAATGAAAACAGATGCACAAAAGCGGGGTGCGTGCGGGGGGCCGGCCTCGAGGCCCTCTGCGCGTTCAATAACCCGCCCGCTCGAAGGGATTGACGCGGTAGAATGTTTTCGTTTCGCCGGAGCGCGGGCGAATTCGTACGTGACACCGCAGCAATCCCTCAGTCACGGCTTGCGCCGCCACAGCTCTCTTATGCAAAGGGAGCTTTCCTAAAAATACAATCAACAGGAGGTTTTCAATGGAATACCGCATCGAACACGACTCCATGGGAGAGGTACGGGTTCCCGCCGATAAGTATTGGGGGGCCCAGACCCAGCGCAGCCATGAGAATTTCCCCATCGGCGTGGGCCTGGAGACCATGCCCCGGGAGATTACCCGGGCCTTCGGCATTCTGAAAAAGGCCGCCGCCATGGCAAACCACACCCTTCGTCCGGAAAAAATGACCGACGAGAAGCTGGCCGCCATTTCCCAGGCCTGCGACGAGGTGATCAGCGGGGAATTAAACGACCACTTCCCCTTGGTGGTCTGGCAGACCGGCTCCGGCACCCAGTCCAACATGAACGCCAACGAGGTGATTGCCAACCGGGGCAATGAGATTGCCGGGAAAAAGCTGCTCCACCCCAATGACGACATCAACATGAGCCAGTCCTCCAACGACACCTTCCCCACCGCCATGCACATTGCCGGGGTGGCTGCCATCGAGGACAGGGTGATTCCCGCCATTGACGAGCTGGTGGAGACCTTCCTCCGGCTGGAACGGGAGAACGAAGGCATCGTCAAGTCCGGCCGCACCCATTTGCAGGACGCCACCCCCATCGCCTTCTCCCAGGAGATCTCCGGCTGGAGAAGCAGCTTGCAGAAGGATAAAAAGCTTCTGGAAGCGGCCCTTCCCGAGCTGAAGAAGCTGGCCCTGGGGGGCACCGCCGTGGGCACCGGCCTGAACGCCCCCAAGGGCTTCGATACCGCCGTGGCCGAGGCCGTGTCCCGGCTCACCGGCAAGAAATTTGAAACCGAGGAAAACAAGTTCCACGCCCTGACCAGCAAGGATGAGCTGGTATTCGCCCACGGGGCATTGAAGGCGCTGGCGGCGGATCTGATGAAGATTGCCAACGACGTGCGCTGGCTGGCCTCTGGCCCCAGAGACGGCCTGGGGGAGATCTTCATCCCGGAAAACGAGCCTGGCTCCTCCATCATGCCCGGCAAGGTCAACCCCACCCAGTGCGAGGCGCTGACAATGGTGGCGGTTCAGGTCATGGGCAACGACGCCGCCGTGGGCTTTGCCGCCAGCCAGGGCAACTTCCAGCTGAACGTATTCATGCCGGTGATTATCTACAACTTCCTCCAGTCCGCCAGGCTGCTCAGCGAGGCCATGCACTCGTTCAACATCCACTGCGCCGTGGGCATTCAGGCCAACCGGGAGAAGATGCGCCACAACCTCCACAACTCCCTGATGCTGGTCACCGCCCTGAACCCCTACATCGGCTATGAGAACGCGGCGAAAACCGCAAAGAAGGCCTACAAGGAAAACATCTCCCTGAAGCAGGCCTGCGTAGAGCTGGGCTTTTTGACGGAAGAAAAGTTCGATGAGGTGTTCCACCCGGAGCAGATGATCTGACCCCGAACCGCACCGGACAAGCCCCCCTTGTGTAAAGGGGGGCAGGGGGGATTGACGCGGCAGGGTGATTCCCGTTTCTCCTTACTGCGGGCGAATGCGTACATGGTACAGCACAATCCCTCAGTCACGCATAGCGTGACAGCTCCCTTTACACAAGGGAGCCTTCCGAAACGGACTGCTCTCTTTACACAAGGGGAGCCTTTCTCCATAAACCAACCAGAACCAACCAAAAGGAGACAACCATGACCTATTCCTATTTTCCCGGCTGCACCCTGAAAACCAAGGGCGCGGATCTGGATCACTGGGGACGGCTGAGCATGGAAGCCCTGGGCATCCATTTGGAAGAGCTGCCCCAGTGGCAGTGCTGCGGCGCGGTGTACCCCATGGCGAAGGATGAAATCGCCAGCCGGCTGTCCGCCGTCCGGGCCCTGGCCGCCGCCCGGGACTTAAACCGGCCCCTGGTAACCTTGTGCTCCGCCTGCCACCATGTAATCAAGCGAACCAATTACGATATGGCCCATGACGAAACCTTCCGGGACCGGGCCAACAACTATATGAAGCTGGACACCCCCTACGCGGGAGAAGCCCGGGTGATCCACTACCTGGAGGTTCTTCGGGATACCGTGGGCTTTGACCAGCTGAAAAAGCAAGTGAAACATCCCCTGACCGGTGAAAAGATCGGGGCCTATTACGGCTGCCTGCTCCTGCGGCCAAGCAAGCAAATGGCCATGGACGATCCGGAAAACCCCACCATTTTGGAGGACTTTATCCGTGCCATCGGGGCGGAGCCGGTGATTTACGCCCAGCGCAACGAATGCTGCGGCGGCTATGTGACCCTGGAAAACAGGGACTTTGCCAAGCGCCGGGCCAACGCGGTGCTGGAGAACGCCCAGGCCCAGGGCGCCCAGATGCTCATTACCGCCTGTCCGCTGTGCCTGTACAACCTGAAGGAAAACGGCGGCGGTCAGCTTCCGGTGGCATACTTTACCCAGCTGCTGGCCCAGGCCCTGGGGATTAGGGAGGAGCAGGCATGAACTGGACTGAAACCATTGAGAGAATTTCCGGCGTCAACCCCCGCAAGTGTATGAAGTGCGGCAAATGCACCGCCACCTGCCCCGCCTACGAGGAAATGGAGTACCATCCCCACCAGTTTGTGGATATGTTATCTTCCGGCCGGGTGGAGGAGCTGATGGGATCCCGTGGCATTTACATGTGCTTAAGCTGCTTCGCCTGCGTGGAGCGATGTCCCAGAAACGTAGAGCCCGCCGCTCTGATCGAGGCGGTGCGTACCGCTGTTTTGCGCCAGCAGGGGGCTAACCATATGAAAGCGGACGCCGTTCCGGCATTGCTGGAGGAAGAACTTCCCCAGCAGGCCATTACCAGCGCCCTGCGCAAGTACAGCAAGGGAGGTTGAGTATGCAAAGAATCGGCGTATTTGTATGCTGGTGCGGCAGCAACATTGCCGCCACCGTAGACGTAAAGCAAGTGGCGGAAGCCTTGGGGAAGGAGCCCGGGGTGGTATTCTCCACCGACTATCAGTACATGTGCTCCCAGTCGGGCCAGGAGATGATCCAGGAGGCCATCCGGGAGCATAGGCTCACCGGCGTAGTGATCTGCTCCTGCTCCCCCCGGATGCACGAGGCTACCTTCCGGAAAACCTGCCAGAAGGCGGGGCTGAACCCCTACATGGTGGAAATCGCCAACATCCGGGAGCAGTGCTCCTGGATTCATAAGGATAAGATCACCGCCACGGAAAAGGCGGTGATCCTGGGCCGGGCGGCCATTGCCAAGGTGCACCTGAACGCCCCCCTCACCGCCGGTACCAGCCCGGTGGTCAAGCGGGCCCTGGTCATCGGCGGCGGCATCGCCGGCATCCAGACCGCCCTGGACATTGCTGACGCGGGCTTCCCTGTGGACATTGTGGAGAAGAAGCCCACCATCGGCGGCAAAATGACCCAGATCGACAAGACCTTCCCCACCCTGGACTGCGCCGCCTGTATCCTCACCCCCAAAATGGTGGACGCGGCCCAGAATGAGAACATCGATATCATCTCCTACGCCCAGGTGGAAAAGGTTCAGGGCTTTGTGGGCAACTTCTCCGTGACCATCCGGAAGAAAGCCCGGTACGTGGATGAAACCAAGTGTACGGGCTGCGGCCTGTGTACGGAAAAGTGCCCCCAGAAGAAGATCCCCAACGAGTTTAACCTGGGGCTGGACAACCGCCGGGCCATCTACATCCCCTTCGCCCAGGCAACCCCCAAGGTGGCAACCATCGACCCCAACTACTGCACCATGCTGAAAACCGGCAAGTGCGGCGTCTGCTCCAAGGTGTGCACCGCCGGGGCCATCAACTACAAGCAGGAGGATGAAATCATCACCCGGGAGTACGGCGCCATTGTGGTGGCCACCGGCTTTGAGCCCATCTCCATGGAGCCCTTCGACGAGTTCGCCTATTCCCAGAGCCCCGACGTGGTCACCAGCCTGGAGCTGGAGCGTCTTATGAACGCGGCGGGCCCCACCGGGGGCACCCTGCTCCGGCCCTCCGACGGCGCCCACCCCCACACCCTGGTATTCGTCCAGTGCGTGGGCTCCCGGTGCGACGGGGCCCAGAAGGGCAAGTCCTACTGCTCCAAGATCTGCTGCATGTACACCGCCAAGCACGCTATGCTCATTCGGGAAAAGTACCCGGATACAGAGGTTTACGTGTTCTACATCGACGTGCGCACCCCCGGCAAAAACTTTGACGAATTCTACCGCCGGGCGGTGGAGGAATACGGCGTTCACTACATCAAGGGCATGGTAGGCAAGGTCACCCCCCAGGACGGGAAGCTGAAGGTTCAGGCTTCCGATCTGCTGGGCGGCCGGCAAATGCATATTGACGCGGATATGGTGGTGCTGGCCGCCGCCATCGAGCCGGACAAGTCTGCCCGGCCCCTGGCTACCATGCTCACCGCCTCCATGGACACCAACGACTTCTTCACCGAGGCCCACCCCAAGCTCCGCCCTGTGGAAAGCCCCACCGCGGGCATCTTCCTCTCCGGCGCTTGCCAGGGCCCCAAGGACATTCCCGAAACCGTGGCCCAGGCGGGGGCCGCCGCCAGCAAGGTCATCGGCCTGCTGTCGAAAAACAGCCTGACCTGCAACCCCTGCACCGCCAAGCCCGACGAGCTCATGTGCAACGGCTGTTCCTCCTGCGAAAAGGTCTGCCCCTACGGGGCCATCACCTATGTGGACAAGCCCTTCCGGGGGCCCAACCGCACCACCCTGACGCGCCGGGTGGCTCAGGTGAATCCGGCGGTGTGCCAGGGCTGCGGCGCCTGTACCGTGGCCTGTCCCAGCGGGGCCATGGACCTGCAGGGCTTCTCTAACAAACAAATTCTGGCGGAGGTGGACGCGATATGCCGGTAAATCAAGAATTCAAGCCAACCATCGTGGCCTTTTGCTGCAACTGGTGCTCCTACGCCGGGGCCGATCTGTCCGGCACCAACCGGCTGCAATATCCGGCCAATGTGAAGATCATCCGGATCCCCTGCTCCTGCCGGTTAAACCCCATGTTCGTCCTGCGGGCCTTCCAGCGGGGGGCGGACGGGGTGATCCTCTGCGGCTGCCACCCCGGGGACTGCCACTACACCACCGGCAACTACTACGCCCGGCGGCGGATGACCCTGCTGTTTTCCCTGCTTGACTATCTGGGCATTGAAAAAGAGCGCACCCGGGTGGAGTGGGTGTCCGCCGCGGAGGGGGCCAAGTTTGCCGCTACCATGAACGACTTCTGCCAAACCATTTATAACCTTGGCCCCAACCGGAGATTGGAGGATCTGAGATGCAAGAGCGAGTAATAGAAAAAGCCGCCCAATTGCTGGAAAGCGGCCTGTGCAGCCGGGTCCTGGGGTGGAAAAAGGGAGAATTCTTTTACGACGTGACTCCCGGGGTGTTCACCACCGCCCAGGAAGTCCGCAATGAAATGGTATTCACCCCCTTCTGCGGGGCCAACCTGTCCAAATATCTCATTGCCGAAAGCCGGAAGGAAGGGAAGGTTGCCGCCTTTTTAAAGCCCTGCGATACCTATTCCTTCGTCCAGCTGCAAAAGGAGCACCGGATCCGCCGGGAGAATGTGTACGCCGTGGGCGTACAGTGTGAGGGCATGTGCGACCTGGATTCCCTGACAGCCCTGAATCTCACCGGGATCACCGGCGCGGAAGGACTGGGGGAGAACCTGAAGGTTTTTACCCTGTACGGGGAGGAGACCCTCTCCCGGAAGGATGCCCTGAGCCTTCGCTGCAATGATTGCAAGAGTAAGAAGCTTCTGGACTGTGACGAGATATTGGGAGAGAGCGGCGAGGAGCAGGATTCTCACCGGTTCGACCAGGTGGAAGCGCTGGAGGCCATGACGGCGGAAGAGCGGTTTGCCTTCTGGCGGCGGGAGCTTTCCAAGTGCATCCGCTGCAACGCCTGCCGGAACGTGTGTCCCGCCTGCTCCTGCGAAAAGTGCGTGTTCGACAATCCCAATTCCGGCGTTGAAAACAAGGCGGCCGCCGACCCCTTTGAGGAAAATCTGTTTCACATCATCCGGGCCTTCCATGTGGCGGGCCGGTGCACCGACTGCGGGGAATGCACCCGGGTCTGCCCCCAGCACATCCCCCTGCACCTGCTGAACCGGAAGCTCATTAAGGACATGAACCAGCTGTACGGAACCTACCAGGCGGGAGCGGACTTTGAGACCAAGCCCCCCATGCTGGACTTTACCCAGGAGGATCCGGAGCCGTCCATCATCACCAACGGGAGGGACAGCGGATGAAAATTTGGAAATTAGACCGTTTGCAGGACCTGTTCGCCGCCCTGGCCGGGGAGAGAACCCTCTACATCCCGGCGGATGTGGCTGGCCAGGCGAAGTTTACCCCCTGGGAGCCGGGGATGGAAATGACCAAGGCTCTGAACACCAACCGAAGCGCCAAGGATCTGTTCTTCCCCCAGGTGGAGGATCTGGCCGCCTTCAAGATCACCGGCAGGCAGATCCAGGTGGAGGACAACCGGGAGGACGTGGAGGATTTTGTGATTTTCGGCGTCCGGGCCTGTGACGCAAGAAGCTTTTCCATCCTGGACAAGGTGTTTTTGGAGGAACCGGCGGATACCTACTATAAAAACCGCCGGGATCACGCCACCGTCATGACCCTGGCCTGTTCCCGGCCGGAGGCAACCTGTTTCTGCACCGCCCTGGGCATCGATCCCCAGGCCCCCGGCGGGGACGTTTCCTGCTGGGTGGAAGGGGAGAACCTGTATCTTCAGGCGAACACCCAAAAGGGGGAGGCTCTGCTGGAGAAGCTCCCTGCCATGGAGGAAGGGGAGAAGCCCCAGGGGGATGCTTCCGTATTTGACCGGCTGCCCCTGAAGGATGTGGATTTTTCCGTGTTCTCGGAAAAGGCGCTGCTTCATTGGTTCAACAGCCCTGTCTGGGAGGAACTGTCCCGCAGCTGCCTGGGCTGCGGAAGCTGTACCTTCGTCTGTCCCACCTGCCAGTGCTATGACGTGAAGGACTTCGACACGGGTACGAAAGTCAAGCGGTTCCGGTGCTGGGACAGCTGCATGTACTCCGACTTTACCATGATGGCCCACGGCACCAACCGGCCCACCCAGAAGGAGCGGTTCCGCCAGCGGTTCATGCATAAGCTGGTGTACTATCCCAACAACCATGATGGGGAAATCGGCTGCGTGGGCTGCGGCCGCTGCCTGCGGAAGTGCCCCATCTCCATGAACATTGTAAAAGTGGCGAAGGCCCTGAAGGAGGGGAGCGTATGAATAAGGAACCCTTGATCCCCATGGTGGCGGTGGTGACGGACATCCGTACCGACACCCCGGACGTAAAGACCTTCCGGGTGGTGGGTCTGGACGGGAAGAAGCCCTTTGAACACATCCCCGGCCAGTGCGCCATGCTGTCCATGCCGGGGGTGGGCGAGGCGCTGTTTTCCATCACCTCCTCCCCTACCAATGAGGACTATCTGGAATTTTCCATTAAGAAATGCGGCTGCGTCACCTCCTGGCTCCACGCCATTGAGCCGGGCCAGCAGATCACCCTCCGGGGGCCCTACGGCAACGGCTTCCCGGTGGATACGGACTTTGCCGGGAAGGATCTGGTGTTCATCGCCGGCGGCATCGGCCTGGCCCCTCTGCGCTCGGTGATCAACTACGTCCGCCACTACCGTGCCCGGTACGGCGCCGTGGACATTGTCTATGGCGCCCGGAGCAAGGAGGATCTGGTGGACTATGAAGAGATCCTGGAGGAGTGGTGCAGGGAAGAGGGCATCACGGTGCATCTGACCATCGACAATCCCCAGCCGGAGTGGGACGGCCATGTGGGCTTCGTACCCAACTATGTGAAGGAGCTTTCCTTTGACACCGGCAAGACCGTGGTCATGTGCGGCCCTCCCGTTATGATTAAGTTCACCCTGGCGGGCCTGGAGGAACTGGGCTTTCAGCGGGAGCAGATTTACACCACCTTCGAGCTGAAAATGAAATGCGCCCTGGGCAAATGCGGCCGGTGCAACATCGGCGACAAGTACGTCTGCAAGGACGGCCCGGTGTTCCGGCTGGATCAGATGGCGGTTTTGCCCGACGAATATTAAGGAGAAACGACAATGGAACAAATGGTGAATGTATACCTTTACGGCAAGCGTTACAGCGTTCCCGCCAGCGCGACCATTATGGAGGCCATGGAGTACGCGGGCTACACCCTGGTTCGGGGCTGCGGCTGCCGGAACGGCTTCTGCGGGGCCTGCGCCACTCTGTACCGGATCGCCGGGAACCGGGAGCTTCACGCCTGCCTTGCCTGCTCTACCAAGGTGGAGGACAATATGTATGTGGCGACCCTGCCCTTCTTCCCTCTGGTGAAGGCGGTGTACGACATGGAAAAGATCAAGCCCTCCCAGCAGATCATGATGCAGCTGTATCCGGAGATCTACGCCTGCGTAGGCTGCAACGCCTGCACCAAGGCCTGCACCCAGAGCCTGAACGTGATGCAGTACATTGCCTACGCCCAGCGGGGGGAATACGAAAAGTGCGCCGAGGAATCCTTCGACTGCGTTATGTGCGGAGTCTGTTCCTCCCGGTGTCCGGCGGGGATCTCCCATCCCCAGGTGGCCATGCTGGCCCGCCGGTTAAACGGCAAGTACTTAGCCCCCATCTGTAAGCACCTGGACGAGCGGGTGGAGGAAATTAAGGAAGGCAAGTACGAGGAATTGCTGAAGGAGCTGATGGCCCAGTCCCCGGAGGAACTGCGCCGTCTGTACAACACCCGGGAAATCGAAGCGTGAGGAGGCGGTAACATGTATTCTGATCCCAATATGGAAGCGTCCGCCCGTCTGGTGGCGGCGGCCCGTGAGGAAAACGCCAAGCGGAACCCTCCCCGCATGACCGCGGAGGAAAAGGAGCAGCTGCTGAAAACCTACCATCCCGACTACCGGGAGGAAGAATTTGAATTTTTGCAGGCCGGCCCCAACAAGGGGGAGAAGGTACCCAAGGAGTTGGCCGCTCTGCTGCAAGGCCGGTCCCGGATCGACCCCAAGGATATCGACCTGAGCCAGCCCGACTACGATACGGACGTGCTGGTAATCGGCGGCGGCGGCGCGGGGGCTTCCGCGGCCATTGAAGCGGACCAGGCCGGGGCCAAGGTGCTGGTGGTGACCAAGCTTCGTATGGGCGACGCCAACACCATGATGGCCGAAGGCGGCATCCAGGCGGCGGACAAGCCCAACGATTCCCCCGCCCAGCATTTCCTGGACGCCTACGGCGGCGGTCACTTTGCCGCCCAGAAGGATCTTTTGGCAAAGCTGGTCACGGACGCTCCGGAAGCCATCCAGTGGCTGAGCAGCCTGGGCGTGGAATTTGACAAGGCCCCCGACGGCACCATGATTACCACCCACGGCGGCGGCACCTCCCGGAAGCGGATGCACGCGGCCAAGGACTATTCCGGCGCGGAGATTATGCGCACCCTCCGGGACGAGGTCATCAACCGGGGCATTACCGTGGTGGACTTCACCGCCGCCATTGAGCTGATTCTGGACGATCAGGGCCGGTGCGCCGGTGCGGTGCTTATGAATATGGAAACCCGGGAGCTGAAAATCGCCCGGGCCAAGACGGTGATTCTGGCCACCGGCGGCGCGGGACGGCTCCACTACCAGGGCTTCCCCACCTCCAACCACTACGGCGCGACCGCCGACGGCCTGGTACTGGGCTACCGGGCGGGAGCGAAGCTCCTGTATCCCGACACCTTGCAGTACCATCCCACCGGCGCGGCCTTCCCGGCCCAGATCTTCGGCGCGCTGGTGACGGAGAAGGTTCGTTCCGTAGGCGCTATGCTGATTAACGCCAAGGGCGAGGCCTTTATGAACCCCCTGGAGACCCGGGACGTATCCGCCGCCGCCATCATCCGGGAGTGCTCCGACCGGGGCAACGGGGTGAAAACCCCCGCCGGGTACGCGGTCTGGCTGGACACCCCCATGATCGAGCTGAAGCACGGGGAAGGCACCATTGAAAAGCGGATCCCCGCCATGATGCGCATGTTCGGCAAGTACGGCATCGACATCCGCAAGGAGCCCATCCTGGTCTATCCCACCCTCCACTACCAGAACGGCGGCCTCAAGATCACCGTAGACGGCCAGTCTACGGTGGAGAATCTGTTTGTGGCGGGGGAAGCGGTGGGCGGCATCCACGGCCGGAACCGGCTCATGGGCAACAGCCTGCTGGACATCATCGTATTCGGCCGGAACGCCGGTCAGCAGGCCGCCGCCAAGGCCAAGGATGTGACCTGCGGGGCGCTTTCCCTGGAGCACGTAAACAAGTTCCATCATATGCTGGAAGAAGCGGCAGTGGACACCGGCAAGGTATCTCCCCGGCTGCTGCCCACCTATAACTCCTTGGGGAAGGAGTTTTGAGGTAATAGTAAAAAGTGAATAGTGAAGAAGTATGGTATTCCCTTCGGGAATCAGGCTGTCGAGAAAGTAAGTTTCCGGGTAGAAGCTTATAAACAAGCGCCGCGCCAAAGCCTCCCTTGCGTAAAGGGAGGTGGGCAGGCGAAGCCTGCTCGGAGGGATTGAAGCGGCAGAATGTTCTCTCTTTGCCGGAGTGCGGGCGAATTCGCACATTGTACCGCACAATCCCCCAGTCACGGCTAAGCCGTGACAGCTCGCTGCGGCGAGCCCGGTCGCGGCTCTGACTGCCCACTTACGCAGTCATTCACTACCGCGACTGCGCTTCGCTTACCCTTTGCACAAGGGGGCCTTTGGCACTGTAAGCGCCAGAAGCTTTTTCAACACTCTGATGATTTTAATTTTATTTTATGCTTATCGGTTTGGTTCAGCAAAGGTTCTGCCAGTGCCGGTGAGAGAGGAATGTTCGTTGGTTCCTCCGGGCTTCCCTGAAAAATTACAGGCTTAAGTCTGGGCAGTGATTGGGATGCTGTGTACCGATTCGGACACTGCACCCATTCAGCGGTAAAAGGGCATACCGGCACTTCCCAAGTGCGCGCCGGGAGGGGTCCGGGGAGGGCGGCTCTGGCGCGGGAGCTGGCCAGCGTTCAGCGCCTCCCCGGTCGGCTTCTTTGCTTCCTTTCTTGCCGAGACAAGAAAGGAAGGCCCCCGGCAGGGTAGGGGAGCACCCGGACGAGGGATGCGCCAAACCTTTCCCGCATTTGCATCATACTTTCTGTTAGAAAACCTGGTTTCTTGCGGAAGCTGAGTTAACCAGATAAGCATTTTTTATTTTTCGAAGAAAAAACACCTCGCTTCTTCACTTCACTGTTCACTGTCCACTTCGCCACGCTTACCGTCAGCAGGAACGCAAATGGTTCCGTCGCAAAAAAGCCTGTCATCCCGAGCGCAGCGAAGCGGAGTCGAGGGATCCACGCACCCACGGTAAGCAGGCACTCCGTTGGTTCCGCCGGAGGAACCATATAAGCGCCTGCTTGTGGGAAGTGCGTGGATCTCTCGACTGCGCTCGAGATGACAGTGGGAAAGCGCGGAGGAACCAACGAACCCTTCTCCGCCCATAAGCGCCAAGATCTCTCGGCTTCGCCGGAGATGACAGCGGGGGCGCGCTGTATATTTATCTTTTCATCTGGAGGAAATCCATGGTACATAAATACCGGGCGAAACAAGCGTCCGACTCGCTTCTGGTAGGGTGTCTGCTCAGCGCCTCGGGGGGGCTGCAGGACGCCTATACCTACAACATCCGCGGCCAGGTGTTTGCCAACGCCCAGACCGGCAACATTGTGCTCATGGGTCAGAATTTCGCCATGGGCAATCTCCGGGAGGGGGTGGAGCATCTGCTCCCTCTGCTGGCGTTCTCCATGGGCATTTACCTGGCGGAGGTGATCCACCACCATTTCCACAGCAAGTCCGTCACCGTCCACTGGCGGCACTCGGTGCTTCTGGTGGAGCTTGGGGTGCTGGTTTTGGTAGCCTTCCTGCCCCAGAGCGTCAACTGGCTTGCCAATATGCTGGTGAGCTTTGTGTGCGCCTTGCAGGTTCAGTCCTTCCGGGTGCTGGAGGGAAATTCCTACGCCACCACCATGTGCATCGGCAATCTGCGCAGCTGTATGGAAAACCTGTACTACTGGCGGAAAACCGGAGAGGACAAACGGCGGCATCAGGTGATCCTTTACGGCTCGGTGATCCTGTGCTTCATGACGGGGGCGGCGGTAGGCGGCGTGTTTACCCTGGACTGGGGTGAGGAAGCCATTTTGCTTTGCTGCCCGCTGCTTCTGGTGGCCTTTGTGCTCATGCTGCGCATCCGCAACCGGTATCTGCGGTTCATCTCCATGCTCAGCGGCGCGGAGGAGGATGAAAGCGTGGTCACCGCGCCGGATGGGAAGATATTGAAGTAATCGATAAACGTGAATAGTGAATCGGCAAGGGAATGCCCCGGCCTGTTCACTGTTCACGTTTTTTTGTTTGGGGAAGCGAGTCGCTGCCCAAGGAAAATGCCGCGCCCATTTACGATTTCCTGTTCCTTCTTACCTGCCTGCGGAGGGGGAGCGCCTTTCCCCGTGGCATGAAAAATCCCGGATTTGTGGACATTGCCCAAAATTGTCCATGACCGGCGGACGATGTGTTGCCGGAAAAAGAAAGGCTGGACGTCGACAAAAACAAGGAAAAAGGCGGGGAAAATGAAGAAAGTATGAACTCAATGTTGGAAAAAGGAGAAAAAACGGGAGAAGTAGGGGAATGCGCAGGAAAAAATACAGGAAAAATTTCCCTATGACTATTGAAATTTTTTTAATGGCGAATTGCAATAGCAAGTTGCAATAGTTTTGACAAGTGACGATCTTTTTGAGGGCGGTTTGTTCTTCCGGAGGG